>NZ_VJWO01000008.1:0-191463 GCF_014889455.1 Pseudomonas sp. K8 | reverse complement strand
GCGGGGAAATCAGCTTGGCCGTGTGTCCCATCGCCATCAGTTGGCGAGCGACAAAATGCGACCCTGCACAGGCCTCCATCACCACGACACAGCTCGGCACATTGCCGAAAAACTGCATCATCTGCGCCCGTGAGCATTTTTTGCGAAACACCTCGCGGCCCGACTTATCCTGGCCGTGCAGGTGGAAAGTATGTTTGCCGAGATCGATACCGATCAGTGCTGACTCGCTCATGATGATGGCCTCCGAAAACAAAACACCCCGTGAAAGCGTAGCCCTCACAGGGTGTTGGGGGTGACCATCTCATTAACCCGCTCATCAGCCACTTTCAAGATATCCATGTGCATGCGGCCACCATCGAGGAATGGAGCCAGGACTACAGTCAATTAACCGCGGGTTCGGCTGAGAGTTCGCTCATGCAACTGTCGACTGCCGGTTGCCATGTGTTTCGCGAGCAGATCAACCAGCGCGTCGTGCAACACGGCGCGGCGCCGCGAGGCAAGATGTGTTTTGCGGTGCCGATCACCGTGCCGGGTTCGGTTCGGATGCAGGGGCGGGAGGTGGACGACAGCAGCCTGTTCTTCCTTCACGGTGGCGAGGAGTTCATGTTCCATATGCCGATGGGCATGGAGTTGTTGTCCATCACGTTCGAGCGTGAATTGTTCGAGCAGGCACTGGCGCAAACGGCGTCGGCGAAGGAGGTCGGCCAGTTGCTGCGTCAGCCGGTGATCAGCGTGTCCACGCAGCGCGTTGCCGGCGCTCGTCGGCGCTTGCTGGCGATGTTCTCCCAGGCCCTGATGCACGAAGCGCTCGACAGCACGCGAGATCGCGAGCGGGAGCAGGCGTTGGAACAGGCCATGCTTGGCGAGCTGCTGCAACTCTTGACCGACCCGGCCTGTGACAAGCAGCAACGCAGCCCAAGTTCCACGGGCAGTTTCATCGTCGAGAAATGCCACCGTCTGGCGACGGCGCAGTTGAACAGCGTGCCCAGCGTGAACGACTTGTGCCAGCGCCTGCAAGTCAGTCGGCGCACCGTGCAGAACAGCTTTCGCGCGGTCGCCGAGACCACGCCCCTGAACTACCTGCGCTCCGTGAGGCTCAACGGTGTGCGCCGGACCTTGATGTCCACCCGCGCGTCGGAGCTCTCGATCGGCGATATCGCTGCCCAATGGGGCTTCTATCACCTCAGCCATTTCGCCGCGGAGTACCACGCGCTGTTCGCCGAGTTACCGTCGCACACCGCACGTGCCGCCATCGCCGTCTGCGCGCGGGCCTGACGATCCAGTTGTTACGGTGCTGCCGATCTGCTCACGGATAGTGCATGGACTGTCCTCTTTAGTAGCACATCGTCTGGACAGGATCGGATGGGCGACTGCGAAGTATCCGACGACTACATCTAAATCAATCACTTAAGTCGACAGGCCAGAACCTGGCACGCCTCGTGCATTTTTGAATTTATGGATAATTGGATACAAAAATGCAAAGGTACCGCCGAATGCAATTTGCCCCCGCTTATGTTGACCGTCAGCCCCTGACTGCCGAGGAAGAGGCCTACAACTTCCTGCTCAATGCCATTTGCGGCGGCCGCTACCGCAAGGGCGACCGCCTGATTGCCGAAGACATCGCCAGTGAAATCGGTATGAGCCGCATGCCGGTGCGCGAAGCGTTCCGCCGCCTGGATGCCCAGGGCCTGGTGACGTTGCGCCCCAACCGCGGCGCCATCGTCGGCGGCCTGGATATCGATGAGCTGCACGAAGTCTTCGAGATGCGCAGCGCCCTCGAAGGCCTGGCGGTGCGTGTTGCGGTCGGTCGTATCGGCGAGCGCCAACTGGCAGCCCTGGAGCGCTTGCTGGACGAAATGGACGACTACCGCGACGAAAGCGCCGTGTGGGTCAGCCGGCACCGCGCGTTCCATGAATACCTGTGCAGCCTCAGCGGCCGGCCGCGGCTGATGAAGCAGATTTCGGCGTTGTACTCACTGGTCGAGGCGCCCATGCGCTTGTGGTTGCAACACGGTGAGAAACCCCTCAGCGCGCGCCAGGAACACGCGGTGATCCTCGACGCCATCCGTGCCGGTGACGCGGCGCGCGCCGAAGCTGTGGTGCGCGAGCACATCGAAGGCACCGTGCCGGCGCTGATTCAATTCCTGCAATCGGAACAATAGAAGCGGGCCCAAGCCCGCCTGTGTGTTGACGTTGAGTCCTGCCCCCGTTATTCAACGAACTGGAGTGTCTGGTCATGCATAAACGCCGCGCCTTGCTGGTGGCTCTCTCTCTCGGCCTCTGTACCCCATGGGCCTTCGCTGCGCCCCAGGTACCGGAGCGTCTGCAGAAAGTCGATAAGCTCATCTACTGCTCGGGGATGGATTCACCGCCCCTGGTGTCCTTCGACGAAACCCAGAAACCGCACGGGCTCACCGTCGACCTCGGCGTGGAAATCGCCAAGCGCCTGGGCGACAAACAGGTGCAATGGCGGGTGATTCCGTTCTCCGGGCTGGTGCCGGCGTTGCTCGCCCAGCAGTGCGACATGATTGTCGATCAACTGTTCGACAAACCCGAACGGCGACAGGTGATCGACATCGTCAACTACATGTATTCCAGCCAGTCGGTGGTGGTGCCCAAGGGCAACCCCAAGGGCATCAAGACCCTGGATGACCTGTCCGCGCACAAAGTGGCAGTGCTCAACGGTTCCACCATCAAGACCCTGTTGGACACCCAGAACGACAGCCTGACCAAGGCCGGCAAGCCACCGATGAAGCTGGTGGTCTACAACACCGACACCGACGCGTTCCAGGCCCTGCGCATCAGCCAGGTCGACGCCTACGGCACCACCGTGGAAACCGCCGGTTACTACGCGGCCATGGCCCCGGACCTGTTCCAGGAAGGCGTGCCGGCGTTCAGTCGCATCCTCACTGGCCTGGGCATGCGCAAGGACGACCCGCAACTGACCGCCGCCGTGCAGCAGATCATCAGCGACATGCGCAGCGATGGCAGCTATGTGCGGTTGCTGGACAAATGGCATGTCAGCAGCGACACACTCGACTGAGGCAAACCTGCGATGAATTTCAATTGGGATGTGTTCTGGCAGTACCTGCTGCAGCCCAGCGGGGTGTACCTCACCGGGCTCTGGTTGACCTGCCTGATCAGCGTGCTGGCGATGCTGCTCGGCTGCGTGCTGGGGCTGGCGGCGGCGCTGTTGCGCTTGTCGAAGAACCCGCTGTTGCACCTGCCGGTGCGCTTTTATGTGTGGTTGATGCGCGGCACGCCGTTGCTGGTGCAGATCGTGTTTCTGTACACCGCATTGGCGGCGGGCGGGATTTTCCGCTTCGAAGATATCGAGCTGTTCGGCCTGATCGTGCCCGGCAATATCCAGGCGGCCATCATCGCCCTGGGCCTCAACGAAGGCGCGTACATGGCCGAGATCATCCGCGCCGGTATCGGCGCGGTGGACAAGGGCCAATACGAAGCCGGGCGTTCCCTGGGCATGGGCTTCGCCAAGCTGATGCGGCGCATCGTGCTGCCCCAGGCCTTCCGCGTGATCGTGCCGCCGCTGGGCAATGAGTTCAACGTGATGCTCAAGAACACCACCCTGGTCAGCGTGATCGGTGTGCAGGAGCTGCTGCTCAGTACGCAGATGATCACCTCGGCGACCTTCCGCGTATTTGAGCTGTACCTGGTGGTCGCCCTCTACTTCTTGACGCTGACGACACTGTGGGGCTTTTTCCAACGCTGGCTGGAGACGCGCTTCAGCCAGTCCGACCGGCCCACCGCGCCGCCGACGGCGTCCAGCCGCCTGTTCGGGCGCAGCACCCTGAAATTGCTGAGGGGACGTTAACCATGGCGCACCAAAGTGAAGAACTGATCATCGAAGCGCTGGATATCCACAAGTCGTTCGGTACATTGCCGATTCTCAAGGGCATCTCGCTGCAAGTACGCCGCGGTGAGGTAGTCGTGCTGATCGGCGCCTCCGGCTCCGGCAAGACCACCTTTATCCGCTGCATCAATTTGCTGGAAGACATCCAGGGCGGGCGCATCCGCGTCAACGGTCGCGCCATGGGTTATCGCGAGCGCAGCGACGGCAGCCTGGTGCGCGATTCAGAGCGCAACATCGCCCGTCAGCGCCGCGACATCGGCATGGTGTTCCAGCGTTTCAACCTGTTCCCGCACATGACCGCGCTGGAAAACATCATCGAAGCGCCGATCCAGGTGCTCGGCACGCCGCGTGCGCAAGCGCTGGAACAGGCCCGTGGCCTGCTGGCGCGGGTCGGCCTGGCTGACAAGGCCTGCCATTACCCGTCGATGCTCTCCGGCGGCCAACAGCAACGGGTGGCGATCGCCCGCGCGCTGGCGATGAAGCCCCAGGCGATGCTGTTCGACGAACCCACCAGCGCCCTCGACCCGGAAACCGTCGGCGAAGTGCTGCAGGTGATGAAGGAACTGGCCGAGGAGGGCATGACCATGGTGGTGGTCACCCATGAGATGGGCTTCGCCCGTGAAGTGGCCGACCGCGTGGTGGTGCTCGATCAGGGCGAACTGATCGAGCAGGGCCCGCCGGAACAGATCTTCAGCCACCCCAGCCATCCGCGTACCCGAGCCTTTCTCAGCCGCGTGTTATGACTTTTTTTGAAGAGCCTTTGCCATGTTGAAATTTTCTGCTCACGAGTACCCTTATCCGTCGCAACGCCAAAGCGTCTTCTCCCGTCGCGGCATGGTCGCGGCGTCCCAACCGCTGGCCGCCCAGGCCGGGATCGAGATCATGCAAAAGGGCGGCAATGCCATCGATGCCGCCATCGCCACGGCGGCGGCGCTCACCGTGGTGGAACCCACCGGCTGCGGCCTGGGCGGCGATGCCTTTGCCCTGGTGTGGTGCAAGGGCCAGTTGCACGGCCTGAACGGCAACGGCCACGCGCCGGCCGCCTTGAACATCGAGGCGGTCAAGGCGGCGGGCCATGAGCGGATGCCGCTGTACGGCTGGACACCGGTCACCGTGCCCGGTTGTCCATCGGCCTGGGCGGAGCTGTCGCAACGCTTCGGCAAGTTGCCCTTTGCCGAACTGCTGCAACCGGCGATCAGCCTGGCGCGCGACGGTTTCCCCGTGTCGCCGGTGGTCGCCCATCAATGGCAGATCGCCCTGAATGAATTCAGCCCCCATCGCGACGCGGTGCTGGACGCCTGGTTCGACACGTTCCTGATCGACGGGCGCGCACCACGGGCCGGGCAGATCTTCCGCAACCCGGCCCAGGCCGGCACGCTGGAAGAACTCGCCGCGACCCGCTGCGAAAGCCTCTATCGCGGCGCCTTGGCCGAGCGCCTTGACGCGCACTCCCGCGCCAGCGGCGGCTACCTGCGCGCCAGCGACCTCAAGGATTACCGCGCGCAGTGGGTGGCGCCGATCCACATCAATTATCGCGGCGTGGACGTCTGGGAAATTCCGCCGAGCGGGCAGGGGCTGGTGGCGTTGATGACGCTGAAGATCCTTGAAGGCTTCAGCTTCGATCACCGCGACAGCCAACAGACCTGGCACCGTCAGTTGGAAGCGATGAAGCTCGCCTACAGCGACGGCCTGCACTACATCACCGACCCCCAGCATATGCGTGTGGCGGTGGCCGATCTGCTGAGCGACGCCTACAGCACGCGCCGCCGCAGCCAGATCGGTGAACAGGCGCAGCCGCCCAAGCCCGGCGACCCCCACGCCAGCGGCACGGTATACCTGGCCACGGCGGACGCCGAAGGCAATATGGTTTCGTTCATCCAGAGTAACTATCACGGCTTCGGCTCCGGCGTGGTGCTGCCCGACAGCGGCATCGCCCTGCAGAATCGCGGGCAGGAATTCAGCCTCGATCCGGCCCACGCCAACTGCCTGGCCGCGGGCAAGAAAACCTTCCACACCATCATCCCGGGCTTTCTCACCAAGGACGGCCAGGCTCTCGGACCGTTCGGCGTGATGGGCGGCTACATGCAGCCCCAGGGCCATGTGCAGATGGTGATGAACCTGGTGGACTTCGGCCTCAACCCCCAGGCGGCCCTGGACGCACCGCGCTGGCAATGGCTGGGCGACATGAAGGTCGGCATCGAACACGGCGCTTCGCGGGACTTGGTCAATGCACTGGCGCGGCGCGGGCATAAGGTGCAGACCGACAGCGACCTGACCGACTACGGGCGTGGGCAGATCATTCTGCGCGACCCGGTCAGCGGCGTGCTGTGCGGGGGGACCGAGCCGCGGACGGATTCGCATATCGCCGTGTGGTGAGCCGCTGATCGAGCCCAAGGGCGCGGTTTCACTGCGCCTGCCGGCTCAGCTTGACCAGCAGCGCGGCCATCAACAGCAGTACCGCCATCGTCACCAGCACGACCACGAAGCCTGCATCAAACGCCGCACGGGCGAACGCCGTCAGCATGGCGGCGCCCTCGGGTGACAAGGTCTCGGCGACTTTCAGCGCGTCGTCGAGGCTCTCGAATGTCATGGGGTTTCGGCTCAGCCATGACGGGATCATCAAGCCTGTCGAGTACGCGTAGATCGCTGACAAGAGGCTGCCTGCCAGTGTCACGCCCACCGCACCGCCCAGTTCGAACGAGACTTCCTCAAGGGAGGCGGCCATGCCGGCCTTGTCGGCGGGCACGCTGAGCATGATAGTGCTCGACGCCGCAGTCAGTGCCGCCCCCATGGTCAGGCCCAGCAGCGCCAGGCTGACGATTTGCAGGGGCACCGCGGCTTGGTACAGAAACACATAGGCCAGCATTGCGGCGGATGAAAGCAGCAATGTCCAGAACAGCATGCGCTGGTTGCCCAGGCGCGACAGGTAGTAGCCGGCAAGCGGGCCGGCGACAAAGGAACCCAGCGGCAGCGGCAGAATGAACAGTGCCGCTTCCAGCGGCGACATGCCCAGCACCAGCTGCAGGCGTTGGCTGAACACCAGCTCCATGCCGATAAATGCGGCGGCTGACACCACGGCCGCAATCACCGCATTTCGGAACCCGGATGTGGTGAACAACGACAGATCGAGCATCGGCTGCGCGGCACGTCGTTGGCGCCGAATGAACAGCGTGAGAAACAGCGTGCCCAGGACCACCGCCACCAGCATGGCTTCGAAGGAGGGCACCCGTTTGCCGAGCTCCTTGACGGCATACGCCATGCTGATCAACCCGATCATCACCTGCAGCGAACCCAGCCAATCCCAACGTCGTTCGGGGTTTCCCGGGTGGTCGGGGATCAACAGCACGCCGACGAGCAACGCCAGCAGCACAATCGGCACGTTGATCAGAAACACCGAGCCCCACCAGAAATGCTCCAGCAACAGGCCACCCACCACCGGCCCGAACGCCGCGCCCCCCGAGGCCACCGAGGCCCAGATCCCGAACGCCATGGCCTGTTCGCGCTCGTCGGTGAACGTCAACCGGACCAGGGCCAATGTGGCGGGCATCATCATCGCTGCGCCGACCGCCAGGAACCCCCGCGCGCCGATCAATACGCTGGCCGAAGGCGAGAAGGCTGCGATCAGCGAGCACAGCCCAAATACACTCAAGCCCCCGATAAATAGCCGTTTATGCCCCAGGCGGTCGCCGAGCGTGCCCATGCCCAGCAACAGCCCGGCGGCGATCAGCGCATAGATATTGATGATCCACAGTTTCTGCGACGCTGTCGCACCAAGCTCGCGCGTCAGTGTCGGCAACGCGGTGTACAGCACGGTCATGTCAATCACGATGAGCAGCAATGCACTGGAAATAATGGCCAGGATCAACCAGCGTCGCGAAGCGGTCATGGGCAAGGCTCTATGTGTAAAGTGTCGAAGGCCGGCCACTGTAGCTCAGTTGCGCTGCATTGCCCCTCACACACGGAAATGGCCCACCAGGTTCTGTTGATGGTTGGCCATTTCATGCAGTGAGTCACTGGCCCTGGAGGCCTCGTTCATGCGCGTGGTGAGTGTTTCGCTGATGCCTCGGATGTCGCTGACACGCTGGCTGATATCGTCCACGACGGTGCTTTGTTCCAGGGCGGCGCTGGCGATCTGTTGGTTCATCTGCTCGATCACGTCCACGGCCTGGGAGATGTTCTGCAGCGCCGCACGCGTCTGTTGCACCTGGATCACGCTGCTGCCGGCTTGTTCGCGACTCAGTTGAGTGCTGTGTACCACCTCCTGGCTCAGCTGTTGCAACCTCTCGATCACGTTGCGCACCTGTTCGACCGAGCTCTGGGTGTTGCTGGCCAGGTGCCTGACTTCATCGGCTACCACCGCAAAACCGCGCCCTTGTTCGCCCGCTCTGGCCGCTTCGATGGCTGCATTCAAGGCCAGTAGGTTGGTCTGTTGAGCGAGGGTGCAGATCACGTCCAGCACCTGGCTGATCTGGCTGCTGCTGTCGGCGAGGGCGTGTACCTGCTTGAGTGTGGCGTCCAGGCGCTGGTCGAGGTGTTCGATGTTGTGTACGGCGCTGGCGAAGACGGCCTGACCGGAGCGGCTCGCGCTTTCTGCGGCGCTCGCGGCGTCGGCGGCAGAGTGCGAGTGGCGCGCCACTTCCTGGGCACTGGCGCTCATTTCATGCAGCGCGGTCGCCGCCAGTTCCACTTCACGGTACTGGCGCTGCATGCCTGCGCTGACCTCCCGGGCAATGCCCGAGGACGTGTCGGCACTGGTGCGCGTGTCCCGCGAGGCGGATTGGATGTCGCGGATGATCGGCTGCAATTTGTCCAGGAAACGGTTGAAACCGTTGCTCAGTGCGCCCAGCTCATCGTGGCGAGCCACCGGCAGGCGTTGGGTGAGATCACCGTCGCCGTCGACAATCGCATCAAGCAGGCTGGCCACCTTCAGCAGCGGGCGCGTCACGCCATAGGCCGCCAGCCAGATCAGCAGCATGCCCAGGCAACTGGCGAGCAAACCGAGGCCCAGGTTGAGCCAATTGGCCTGACGGCGTTGGGCATCCAATTCGCTCTGCATCTGCCGAACGGGGGCCTGCGCCACGGCTTGCGGGACCTTCAGCTGCAACGTCCACGGTGGGCTGCCCGCCACGGTCTGGACGGCCTGGCTGATGTCGATGCTGGCGCCCGAGACCTCGCCACTGCGCCCGGCCACCTGTCCCGAGTTCGCAACTATGCTGACTGCGCTGGCGCCCTGGTACAGATCCTGGCGCAGGTTGGCCGCGAGTTTCTGCAGGGTGTCGAGGCCGATGTCCATGCCGACCACGCCGATCGTCGTGCCGTTGGCGATCAGTGGAATCGAAATGCTGCTCATCAGGACTTTGCGGCCCTCCACCTCGCTTTCATAGGGCGCCACCACACAGGTGCGGCCCTGGGCCTGCGGGCAGACGTACCAGGCGTTTTCCGGCTCACTGCCCGCCGGCGCATGGTTGGCGGTGATTTGCGGCTCAGTGAGTACTTCCTGGACCAATTGCCCCGGTTGGCTCTGCGACCAATACAGCGCGAACCGGCCTGTTTCGTTGCCTGCCAACGCACGTTGCGCGGTGAACTGCGCGTCGGCACCTGCCAGCGCATCGGGCAGCAACACCACGTACAGGCCGAGCACTTTGTCGCGCTTGAGCAGTGTCTGGCGAGTAATGTTCACCAGTGTCTCGCGCAGTTGTGTCGCCGAGAGGCGGCCATTGAGGGTTTGTTCGCGCAGTTGCAGGACCTGTTGCGCGAAGCCTTCGCCATACAGCGCCGTCTCATTGAAAAACCGCGCGACCTGCTGACCGTGGGCAACCGCCTGGGCCTGCAAGTGCTCCGTGGCCGCTTGCGCCAGCAACTGAGTGCTGCGTGCCTTGAGCAGTTTTGCACTTTGTTGATTCTGGTACAGCGAGGCGCCGGTCAATGCGGCGACAACGGCCAGCAGGCACAGCCCGCTCAGGAGTGTGATGCGCCATTGAATAGTCAGGTGAGCAAAAGGCATGGCTGGGGGTTCCTGCGCGTGAGCGCTCTATGGGCTGTAATAGCCTGGTGGGCGCCGTCGTTTCTTATTGTTGCTAGCCGACATCCGGGCATAGCACGGCGACCCTAGAGTGCAGGGATGAACATCCGGGGGGTTATCCCAAATCGGCGGGGAACGCTGCTGGACGCTGAACTGTTTTGGGGCGGTGCAGGCGATGCTACCGATTTGGGATAGCGAGGGGTTTGTAGGGGGGCATAGGATCGAATACAGCGTGCAAGCCAAAAAATAAAAGCGCTACCCGGTGCCGATAGAGCCTTGATCGGAGCCACCCCACAGCGACTGCCTCATACAATAAGGTCAATAACATGAGTGTATCTATTCAGGTCAACAGCTCCACGGAGTTGAAGCGAGGCGCCTTGGGCGTCGGCTTCATCATCTTCTTCGTGATTTCGGCGGCGAGCCCTCTCAGTGTCATCGCCGGCGGTTTTCCGATTGGTATCATGCTGGGTAACGGCGCCGGCACCCCGGCATTGCTGATCCTGGCGTTGCTGGTGCTATTGGCGTTCTCGGTGGGTTACACCACCATGTCCCGCCACCTGACCAACGCCGGTGGTTTCTATGCCTTCACCTCGCGCGGCTTGGGCGGTTTGGCCGGCGGCGCGGCGGCGGTGTTGGCGATGTTTGCCTATAACATTCTCCAGATCGCCCTGTATGGCATGTTCGGTGGCGTGGTCAGCGGCACCATGGAGAGCGTGTTTGGCCTGGTGATGCCCTGGTGGTCTTATTCGCTGATGGCGATGGCCAGTATTGCGGTCCTCGGTTATCGCAAGATTGATCTGTCCGCGCGGGTCTTGTCAGTCGTGGTGATCGCCGAGTACCTGGCAATCCTTACCCTCGACTTCGCGATTCTCAGGACCGGTGGCGACAGCGGTATCAATCTCGACTCGTTCAGCAGCCAGCACGTGTTCAGCGGCACCCCGTCGATCGGCCTGCTGTTCTGCTTCGCCGCGTTCATCGGCTTCGAGGCCACCACGATCTACGGCGAAGAAGCGAAGAACCCGCAACGCACCATTCCGATTGCCACCTACAGCTCGGTGCTGCTGATCGGTGGTTTCTATGCGCTGTCGGTCTGGGCGATGGTGGTCGGTGTGGGCACCGACAAGATCGTGCCGATGCTGCAAGCATTGCAGGACCCCACGACCTTTATCTACGGCATGTCCGATCACTTTGTCGGTCCTCACCTGACCCAGATTATCCGCGTGCTGTTCATGGTCAGTATCTACGCCGGGCTGCTGGCGTTCCATAACGCCGCCGCGCGCTACTTCTACGCGATCGGGCGTGACGGTTTGCTGCACAGTCTGCTGGGCACCACCCACCGCGTGCATCAGAGCCCGCATATGGGTTCGGCATTGCAGAGCCTGATCGCTGCGGTGGTGGTGCTGATCTTCGCCGCCATGGATGCGGACCCGATCCTGCAACTGTTCGCCTGGTTCTCCAACCTCGCCACCCTGTGCGTGATTTTGCTGATGGCGATGACCTCGGTCGCGGTGTGTGTGTATTTTCACCGGCATCCCGAGCTCAAGGTCGGCGCTTTGCGCGGGCGTATTCTGCCGGGGTTGTCCTGCCTGGCATTGCTGATGGTGCTGATCCTGGCAGTGGCGCACTTCGATGTGCTCACGGGCGCCAGCAAGCTGTTGTCGTACAGCCTGTGCGCCGTCATCCCCCTGGCCCTGCTCGGCGGCATCTTTCTCGCCGCGCGGCTGCGCAAGGTATCGCCACAGCGGTTCCTGGCATTGGGTAGCCACAAGCTCTAAGGCATCAACCCGGTACAACTCTACTGCGAACTGTGCGCTTGTCGGTGTCCGACAAGGCGTGCCTGCGTTAAAGGAAAATTGCACATGCACCATTACACGATGCTGATCAACGGGGTTCAGGTTGCCGGTGAAAACGGGCAGTTTGACGTGATCAACCCAGCCACCGGCACCGCATTCGCACAGTGCCCGGCCGGTTCCCTGGCGCAACTGGACCAGGCGGTGGCGGCTGCCCAGGCGGCCTTCAAGACGTGGCGGCACAGCACTCACGCGCTGCGTTGCGAGCGCCTGCTGGCGATCGCCGAAGACATTGAGCGGGACGCCGAGGCACTGGCCCGGCTGATCGTTCTCGAGCAAGGTAAACCGCTGGAGCTGGCATTCTCCGAAGTCATGGGCGGTGCCGCCTGGACCCGCTATGCCGCCGGGCAAGAGATCGCGGTGGAACTGGTGGAAGAAACCCCCACCCAGCGTGTCGAGTTGCACCGCAAGCCGCTGGGCGTGGTGGCTTCGATCACGCCGTGGAACTGGCCGTTCATGATCGCTATATGGCACATCATGCCGGCATTGCGCGCCGGCAATTGCGTGATCAGCAAACCCTCGAGCCTGACGCCGTTGAGCACCTTGCGCCTGGTGGAAATCATCGCTCGGCATGTGCCCCGCGGTGTGATCAATTGCGTGACCGGTGAGCAAGGTTTCGGCAGTGCGATCACCGCCCACACGGGGATTCAGAAGATTGTCTTCACCGGCTCGACCGCCACCGGGCAAAGCGTGATGCGCGGCGCCGCCAACAACCTCAAGCGACTGACCCTCGAGCTGGGCGGTAACGATGCCGCGATCGTGCTGCCTGGCACGCCGGTCGATGAAGTCGCCGAAGAGATTTTCCAGGCGGCCTTCCTCAACATGGGGCAGACGTGCGCCGCCCTCAAGCGTTTGTACATTCATGAATCCCAATACCAAGCGTTTGCCGAGGCGCTGACCCGCATCGCCGAACGGCAGGTGGTCGGTGATGGCCTGGAGCCTGGGGTCACGTTTGGCCCGGTGCAGAACCTCGAGCAACTGCAACTGGTCGAGGCCCTGGTCGACGATGCGCGGCAGCACGGCGCCCGTATTTTGTGCGGCGGTGCGCGCCTGGACCATCCGGGGTTCTTTTACCCGCCGACGCTGGTCGCCGATGTCACCGACGGCCAGCGGCTGGTCGACGAGGAGCAGTTTGGCCCGGTGTTGCCGTTGATCGCCTATCAGGATGTGGAAGACGTGCTGCGTCGCGCGAATGCGGGCGACATGGGCTTGGGCGGCTCGGTCTGGGGGCCGGACGTCGAACAGGCGACGGCGTTGGCCAGCCGTCTGGAAAGCGGCGTGGCATGGGTCAACTGCCATGCCCGCATCCAGCCGAACACGCCGTTCGGCGGCAGCAAGATGTCCGGGTTCGGTGTCGAGTTCGGCCTTGAGGGCCTGCTCGAATTCACCGGGCAACAGTTGCTGTTTGTCCACAAGCGTGACGCTGAATAAGGGCCTGAACCATGTACGAAAAATATAAAACCGCACAGAAGAAATTCTGGCACCCAATGAGTTCCAGCGCCCCGGCGCATCGCGCGAAGACCTTGATCATTGCCCGTGGCGACGGCAATTACATCACCGATATCGACGGCCAGCGCATGCTCGACGGCGTGGGCGGCCTGTGGAACGTCAACATCGGGCACAACCGTGCGTCGGTCAAGGCCGCGATTGCCGCGCAGCTGGATGAACTGGCGTATTACCAGACCTTCGACGGCATTGCCCATCCGCGGGTGTTCGACCTGGCCGAGCGGCTGACGTCGATGTTCGCCCAGGAGCAGATGACGCGCGTGCTGTTCAGTTCCGGTGGCTCCGATGCGGTGGAGACTGCGCTGAAAATGGCCCGCCAGTACTGGATCGCCAGCGGCGAGCCGGGGCGCACGCGCTTTTTGTCCCTGCGCAACGGTTATCACGGCGTACACATGGGCGGCACGTCAGTGGGCGGCAATGGGGTTTATCACTACAACCACGGGCCGTTGTTGGCCGGATGCCATTTGCTCGACACCCCATGGTTGTATCGCAACCCTTGGGACTGCCGGGACCCGCAAGCGCTGACCGCACACTGCATTCGCCAGCTTGAAGATCAGATCGCCTTGCTGGGCGCGCAGACCATCGCCGCGTTGATCGCGGAACCGGTGCAAGGCGCCGGTGGCGTGATCGTGCCGCCGGACGACTACTGGAAGCGCCTGCGTGAGGTGTGCGACCGCCACGGCATTCTGTTGATCGCCGACGAAGTGGTCACCGGTTTCGGTCGCTCGGGCTGCATGCTCGGCAGCCGCGGCTGGGGTGTCGCGCCGGACATGCTGTGCCTGGCCAAAGGCATCACCGCCGGTTATATCCCGCTGGGCGCAACGATGTTCAATCAGCGCATCGTCGACGCGATTGAGCACGGCGAAGGCTTCAGCAACGTGATCATGCACGGCTACACCTACAGCGGGCATCCGACTGCCTGCGCGGCCGCCCTGGCGGTGCTGGATATCGTCGAAGCCGAGGACCTGCCGGGCAACGCCGCCAAGGTCGGCGGGCAATTGCTCGAACAGCTGCAAGCACTGACCGAGCGTTACGCCGTGGTCGGTGAAGTGCGCGGCAAGGGCCTGATGATTGCCCTCGACCTGGTGGCGGACAAAACCACCCGCGAACCGCTGAACCCGGCGGCCGGGCAGCCTTTGCGGATCGCTGACGCGGCACGCCGCGCCGGGGTGCTGGTGCGGCCGATCGGCAACAAAATCGTTCTGTCGCCACCGCTGACCCTCACGGGCGCGGAGGCCGAATTGATCGTCGCGGCGCTGGACACCGCGCTCGCCGCTTGCGGCTAGCCCTTGCGAGCCTGGCGCAGCGCGGCTGCGCCAGTGTTATGCGAATACCTAAGACAGCCTTTGAAGGCGCACCTCAAGGAGTTTCAACCATGCGGTATCCATCCCCTCCCTTTCGCCGCGGCACCCTGGCTGCCACATTGGCGCTTTGCGCCGTCGGCCAGGCCCAGGCCTATGAGATTTACAGCGACGAGAGCCGACATCTCAACGCCGATATGACCGCCGTATTCGGTCAGTTCAACAGTCGCAAAAACTATAACGGCACCCCGGGCGGTTCGACCTGGCGCGAAGGCTTCATCAAATATGGCTTGAGCGGCGACCAGGCCCTGGCGGGCAAAGGCACGGCCTATGGCGCGTTCTCGCTGGTCAGTTCCGCGACCTGGGGCGACGGTGATCCGGCCGGCAATACCCTCGGCACCGAACGCACCACGAAAATTGAAGACGCTTACCTCGGCTGGCGTTCCGGCGACCTGTTTCCGGCACTGGGCAAGGACGGTGTGGATATTTCCGGTGGGCGCCAGGTGGTCAAGCTCGGTCGTGGTTTCCTGATCAACGACGATGGGCCGAACCTGGGCAAGGGCCCGGCGGATGGTGCGCTGAACCGTGGCGGGGCCTTTTACCTGGCGGCGCGGCATGCCTTCGATCAAACCGCGGTCCTGCGCCTGGGCGGGCAGGATGGCGTGCATGGCAGCGTGTTGTGGCTCAAGTCCGACAACCGCGCCCAGGCTGAAACCGAACTGGCCGCCGGCACCCTGGATTACACCGCCAAGCCTGGCACCCTGGGGTTGACCTGGGTGCATGGCATCGATGTGAACGAGCGCTGGGCCAGTGATTTTCAGCGCCAGCGCAAAGGCATGAATGTCTACAGCGTGCGCGGCGAAGGCGATGCCGGGCTGCCGAACGTCAGCCTGGCATTCGAGTATGCCTGGCAGGACAAAGACGCCGGGCCTGAAAAAGCCTGGTACGGCGAAGCCGGCTACACCTTTGCCGACATCGCCTGGGCGCCGAAAGTCACCTATCGCTATACCCGTTATTCGCAGAAGTGGGATTCGCTGTTTACCGGGCTCAGCACGGGTTACGGCACCTGGTTCCAGGGCGAGGTGGCCTCCAACTATGCCGGCCCGTTCAACAGCAACACCGGTATCCATCACGTCGGTCTCAAGGCAACGCCATTGGAGAACCTGACGGTCGGCGCGCTGTACTTCGACTTCGATACGCTGCGCAAAAGCAATGCGCTGAACCTCGATGCGCGGGAGCTGGACGTCTACGTCGAGTGGGCCGTCAACCCGCACCTGATCGTCACGCCGCTGATCGGTCTCTACAAGCCGAAGCAGGACTCCACCAGCGGCGGCAACCAGACGGTCGGCAATGGCACCAACCTGTACAGCCAACTCACGGTCGCCGTGCCGTTCTGAGGTTGACTGCCGTCGCGTTCCTGACCCTCAGGACGCGGGGGCGCTCGGTGGGTTGCGCATGTTTTCGGCAATTCGCCGTGTGGTGTCCATCACCATTTCGATCACGGTTTCCTGACGCAGCAGCTTGAAGCTCTGGCTGCTGCCGACGGCGGACAGACTGCCGACCACCTCGTCCATATCCGGCCGGATGATGGGCGCGGCGATGCCGGTCAGGCCCAGGTTGAGTTCGTCGTGGGTCAGGCAGTAGCCGTCCTTGCGGATCTTTTTCGCCGCCTTGGAGAAGCTGGCCCAGTCGTATGGGCTGTCCGGGTCGTTGGCCATGTGTTCTTCGAACAGGCGTTGCAAGCGTCGACCTTTCTGAAAGGCGATCAGCACCTTGGATTGCGCGCCGCGAAAAAACGGCAGCGGGTGTCCGCGGCCAAAGGAGAAGTGGTAGGTGTCGCTGGGTTCGGCGATGTAGGTGTTGATGATTCGCCCGTCATAAAAAACGCTGGCGAACACGGCCAGGCCGGTCTGGGCGGACAGTTCGTGCATCAGCTCGCGCCCGGCGAGGAGGATGGGGTCGTACTGGCGCATCATCCAGTCCAGTTCGATCACGCGCGGCCCCAGGCCGTAGCTGCCGGCATCCACGCGGGTCAGCAGGCCGGCGTCACACAGGTCCTTGACGTAGCGATACACGGTGGCGCGCGACAGGCCCATGCGCTCGGCGATGGTGTCCGGATCGATCTTCAACGTCTGCGGACCGAACAGGTCCAGGACACTCAACAACTTGCTCAGACTGCTCATTTCGTTCCTAGAAAAGGGGATGGCACGCGGGTGAGCACTATAGGCACGCCCGCCCGCGCTGAAAAGACGGCCGACCCGATGGGGGGCCGTCACGCCACACTATCGCAGTTAAGCGAAAAAGCAATCGTCGCCGCACTTTTCATAACCGATTAATTGGCATTTATCTCATAAGTAGAGACAAATGGTAAAAAACAGCTTGTTTGATGTGATTTTGTATGTGATAAATCTCATCAAAGAAAATGCTCAAGCGAGAGGGCTGATAATGAATGGTGCGCAACTGATAGTGAATGCGGCAGCGGCAAGCGGTATCGAGTACTGCTTCGCCAACCCGGGAACCACGGAGATCCCGCTGGTGGCGGCCATGGCCAGCGCGCCCGCCCTCAAGCCGGTGTTGTCGTTGTTCGAAGGCGTCTGTACCGGAGCGGCGGACGGTTACGGCCGCATCGCCGGCAAGCCCGCGATGACGCTGACTCACCTGGGCCCGGGGTTTGCCAATGGCATCGCCAACCTGCACAACGCGCGGCGCGCCAACACGCCTATCGTCAATGTGATCGGTGACCACGCCTCATGGCACGTCAACTACGACCCGCCCCTGGCCAGCGATATCCAGGCCCTGGCTGGCACCGTGTCCGGCTGGGTTCGCACGTCGCGCACCGCCTCGGCGATCGGTGAGGACCTGCAGGAAGCCGTGCGTGCCGCCTGGCAAGCCAAGGGCCAGATCGCCAGCCTGATCCTGCCGATGGACCTGCAAGCCGCCGCGGTGACGCACAACGGTGTGTTCACGCGGATGCAGGCGCCGATCCGCCGCTTTGCCGGCGACCGTATCGAAGCGGTCGCGCAGGCCTTGCGTGATGGTCAGCGGCTGGTCTTCATCGTCGGTGATCAAGGCTTGTCGGTTGCTGGCCTGGAAGCGGCAGGGCGGCTGGCGCAATTGCCCGGTGTGCGGCTGTTCGCCGAAACCTTTCCCCGGCTCAGCTACCGGGGCGGCGGCTTGCCGGACCTGGACCGCCTGCCGTACTTCCCGGAAGTGGCCATCGAGATCCTCGAGCAGTACGACAAGGTGGTGTGCGCCGGTGTCCCGGAACCCATCAGTTACTTCGGCTACGAAGGCATTCCGTCGCGGCTGGCCGAGCGTGAGCGCTTGCTGTCGCTGGCCGAAGTCGGCGACGACGTGGCCGGGGCGTTGACCGCGCTGGCCGACGCGCTGAATGCACCGGCTTATGTGCCGACCCCGCGGGGGATCGAGCTGCCGCCAGGCGAGGCCGCGTTGACGCCGCAGTCGGTCGGCCAAGTGTTGGCCGCAGCGCTGCCGGACGACTGCATTGTCTCGGTCGAAGGGGGCACTTGCGGCTATCCGTTTTTCACCGCCTCCGCCAGTGCGGCGCGGCACCGTGTGTTGACCAACACCGGCGGCGCGATTGGCCAGGGCATTCCGGTCGGGTTCGGCGCCGCGCTGGCGGAGCCCGGTACCCGGGTGTTTTGCCTGCAATCGGACGGCAGCGCGCAGTACACCATTCAAACCCTGTGGAGCATCGCCCGCGAGCAATTGCCGGTGGTGATCCTGATCGCCGCCAACCACCGCTACGCGATCCTGCAGAACGAACTGCGCCGTTTCGGCATGACCGAACTCGACCCGCAAGCCCTCAGCCTGACCGTGCTGGACCGTCCGCGGATCGACTGGAAAGCCCTGGCCACCGGCTACGGCGTGCCGGCCCGTACCGTACACACCAATGCCGAACTGCAACGGGCGCTGGCCAATGCCGCCGCCGATGCGGGCCCTTGCCTGATCGAAATGGCACTGTGAAGGAGTCGATGATGAATCAGCTTGACGTGTTACCCGCCGTCCAGGCGTTCCTGTCTCAACCCGGCCGTCTGTTCATCGGCGGTACCTGGCAAGACGCGGCCAGCGGTCGCCGGTTCGCGGTGGAAAACCCGGCCACCGAAGAAACACTCACGGAAGTCGCGCGCAGCGACGAGCGCGATGTGGATGCGGCCGTAGCCGCCGCCCGCGCCGCATTCACGGGGGCTTGGGCGCAGCAGTCACCGGCCCAGCGCGGCGTGTTGCTGTTTCGCCTGGCGGACTTGCTCGACCAGCACCGCGAAGAGCTGGCGCAGCTGATCACCCTGGAAAACGGCAAGCCGATTGCCAACGCACGCGCCGAGGCGGCCAGCGCGGCCAGCATCCTTCGTTACTTCGCCGGTTGGCCGACCAAGATCGAAGGCAGCACGCTGCCGGTATCGCCGGCCAGCGGCGCACCGATGCTCAACTACACGTTGCGCGAGCCGGTGGGCGTCTGCGCCTTGATCGTGCCGTGGAACTTCCCGCTGAACATGTGCGTGTGGAAGCTCGGCCCGGCGCTGGCCACCGGCTGTGTGGCGGTGCTCAAGCCCGCCGAGCAGACGCCGCTGGTGGCGATCCGGCTGGTGCAGTTGATCGAGGCGGCGGGCTTCCCGCCGGGTGTGGTCAACCTGATCACCGGCCTGGGCGCCGAGACCGGCGCACCGCTGGCGCAGCATCCTGACGTGGACAAGATCGCCTTCACCGGCTCGACCCAGGTCGGGCGGCTGATCGCCCAGGCGGCCACCGGCAACATGAAGAAGGTCTCGCTGGAGCTGGGCGGCAAATCACCGAACATCATCTTGCCCGACGCCGACATCGTGCGCGCCGCCAAGGGCGCCGCCGATGGGATTTTCTACAACCAGGGCCAGGTGTGTACGGCGGCATCGCGTCTGTACGTACACGCCAGCGTGCTGGATCAGGTGCTTGAAGAATTGCAGCGCCACGCTGCTGCCCATGTCCTCGGCAACGGCCTGGACCCGGCCAACAGCATGGGCCCGCTGGTGTCCGCGCGGCAGCTGGATACGGTCAAGGGCTACCTGCAGCGCGGCCAGGAGGAGGGCGCCGAACTGATTTGCGGCGGCGGCCGCCCCGAGCACCTGGAACGCGGGCACTTCATCCAGCCGAGCGTGTTCCTCGATCGTGCCGAGCGTGCCTGCGTGGCCCGCGAAGAGATCTTCGGCCCGGTGCTCACCGTCATGAGCTGGACCGACGTCGATGACCTGGTGTTGCGCGCCAACGACTCGCCCTATGGCCTGGCCGCCGGCCTGTGGACCCGCGACTTGCGCTCGGCGCACCGCCTGGCGGCGCAGCTCCAGGCCGGTTCGGTGTGGATCAACTGTTGGAACGTGGTCGATGCGGCTTCGCCGTTCGGCGGCTACAAGCAATCCGGCTGGGGCCGGGAAATGGGCAAGAACGTTATCGACGCCTACACCGAGACCAAAAGTGTGTTTGTCGATCTCGGCTGAACAGAATAATCACAAGAGGAACTGCTATGGATCTGGAATTGAAAGGCCGCGTGGCAATCGTCACCGGAGGTGGCATGGGCATCGGCAAGGAAGTTGCGCGCTTTCTGTCCGAAGAAGGCTGCAAGGTGGTGATCTGTGCGCGGCGCATGGCGTTTCTCCAGCTGGCCGCCGAAGAGATCAGCGCGCAGACCGGCAACGAAGTACTGCCGCTGTTCTGCGACACCAACGATATGTCGGCCGTGTCGGAAATGGTCGCCGCCGCGCACAAGCACTTCGGCCGCATCGACATCCTGGTCAACGGTGCCGCGGCGCCGTCGGGCGTGGTGCGCAATGACATCGAGCATGCCGGCGACGACGAGTTGCTGTCGGACCTCAACACCAAAGTGATCGGCTACTTCCGCTGTGCCAAGGCCGTGACCCCGCACATGAAGGCGGGCGGTTTCGGCCGCATCATCAACATCGGCGGCCTCACCGGGCGCAGCAGCAAAGTCCTCTCGGGGATGCGCAACCTGGCGATCGCGCACATGACCAAAACCCTCTCCGACCAGTTGGGTGCGTTTGGCATCACGGTCAACCTGATCCATCCGGGCGTGGTCGACACCCCGCACATCCGCGAGCTGTACGAGCGCGAAGGGATCAAGCAGGGCAAGACCCCGGAGCAGGTCGAGCAGGGCTACATCGACGCAACGCCGATTCGCCGCACGCTGGCGCCCATTGAAATGGGTTGGCTGATCGGCTTCCTGGCGTCCCCCAAGGCTGGCGCGGTGACCGGTGAATCCATCGGCATCGACGGCGGCCTGACCCGTGGCATCTTCATCTGAGGAGTAACTGCGATGAGTAACGGAACCCTATTAGTCGCCACCGTCGGTCAGGCCGTGATCCGTAGCGCCGACGATGGCCGCAGTTGGCATCGTCTCGGTCTCGGGCAGGATCTGGAGTTCGATGCGATCACCCGTTCGCTGAGCTTTCACCCCGGCACGCCGGACGTGATTTATGCCGGCACCGACATTGGTTTGTGCGTCAGCCACGACACCGGCGGCCATTGGCAGCAGGTCGACACGCCGTTCAACGGGCAGACCGTATGGAAGGTGGCGGTCGACCCGCAGGATGCTCTGCGGATATTCGTCGGCACCGGTGCGCCTTCGCGCGCCGAGCTGTGGCGCACCCTGGACGGCGGCTTGAGCTGGGATCGCGCGCCGGTGGAAATCCCGGAGTTCTGTGACGGCGTCAGTCGTCCACGGTTGCTGGCCTTCGCCTACGACCCCACCGACCGCAACCAGGTGTGGTTCGGCCTCGAGGAGGGCGGGCTGTTCCATTCGCGTAACGGCGGCGAAAGCTGGATGCGCGTCGATGATCGGCTGCTGTGGGACTTCAACTCGGACATCCACAACATCCTGGTCCTGCCCAATCACGGTGAGAAAGTCATCGTGGTGGTTTGCGTCAATGCGGTTTACCGCAGCCTCGATGAAGGGCTGACCTGGACCGGCATCGTCGCCCGCGAAGCGTTTGGCCTGTATTACGCGCGCGCCATGAGTGCGCCATTGGGCACGCAGGATACGCTGTACCTGAGCATCTCCGACGGCACGCCGGGCACCACCAGCAAGATCCTGGTCTCCCATGATGCCGCGCTCAGTTGGCAGGTGTTGCCGCTGCCGCAACAGCCCAATTCCTGTGTGTGGGCTATCGCCTTCAACCCGGCGAACCCTCGGCAAATCGTCGCGGGCACCAAGTACGGCCATTTGTTCACCTCCGAGAACGGCGGTGACGGCTGGCAGAAGCAGTGGCGCGAATTCAGTGAGATCGCTGACGTGCTGTGGACCCCCGCCGTGGCGCAGATCAAGGCGGGGCATCAATCCATCGTCAAGAAAAACTGAGGTAGTGCGCGATGAAAGTCGAAGTCCTTCGTACTCACTTATCGCTATGGGTGAGTGATCCAGATGTGTCAGCACGTTGGTACGCCGACATCCTGGGTATGCACGAAAGTGCCCGTGGCGAGAGCTGGGTGATGATGGCGTTTGGCACCAAGCACCACGACATTGCGTTGATTCGTGCCGAACCCGGCGCCCATCAGGGCGGGTTGGGGTTGCAGCACTACGGATTGGAAATCGCCGGCGACATGACCACCCTGCGCCAGCTCTACGGCATGTTGCTGAGCAAAGGCGTCGAGGTGGTGAAAATCACCGATCACGAAATCGGCCATGGCGTGTATTTCCACGATCCGGATTGTAATCGCATGGAATTCTTTCTCGAGACCGAGCACGACGACGCACTTGGCAAGGCCCGCTTCAAGGCCGCCGGCGCGCCGAGCCGGAACTTTAAACTCGACCCACTTTGAATAGAGGCAGCTCTGATGAAAACCGCGAATTTCGCCAGCTATCACATCCGTAAATGGTACAGCTTCATTGAAGAAACCCTGGCCAACGAAACCGGCCAGTTGGCCGATGGCGAACCTGTGTACAAGTACGCCATCGCCGCAGTGATTGCCAACCCCTATGCCGGCCGCTTCAGCCAGACGCTGGATGCATTGGTGGACGACTCGCCGTTGCTGGGCGAAGAGTTCGGCCGGCGCATCAACGCACTGGCCGGCGAGCACGAGATTGTCAGCTACGGCAAGGCGATCCTGGTGGGCAGCGCGGGCGAGTACGAGCACGGCAACGCGTTCCTGACCAACCCTGCCGCCGATCCGATCCGTGTCGCGCTGGGCGGTGGCAAGTCGTGGGTGCCGTCCACCGGCAAACGTGGCGGTCCGGGTTCGACCATTGACGTGCCATTGGCTCACAAGGACGCGCTGTATGTGCGCTCCCATTACGACAGCATGTCGCTGATGTTCGGTGACGGTCCTTCGCCCGACGAGATCGTTGTGATCTGGGCCTTCGCCACGCGCGGACGCCTGCATGCACGGCTCGGCGGTTTGCAGGCGGCGGATGTGCAAGGTCTCGACGGGCTGCACTGAGCCCGGGCGCAAGGCCTTGCGTGGCATTCGATCAACACCACAACAAGAAAGCGGTGACTAGCGATGAAGCAGGACAAAACCCAGGTGGTCATTGTCGGCGGCGGCCCGAACGGGATCACGGCCGCACACTATATGGGGATGTACGGTATCGACTGCGTCGTCCTTGAACTGGCCGACGGCATCCTGCCTTATCCCCGCGCAGTCGGCATGGACGACGAAGCGCTGCGCGTGCTGCAGGGGATCGGCATTGCCGAGCTGGCCGCACGTGACATGATCTGCGATGTACCGCTGCGCTATTACAACGCGCGTGGCGTGTGTTTCGCCGAGGTCAAGCCGAGCGTCGCGCAGTACGGTTGGCCGATGCGGAACATCTTCATGCAGCAATTGCTCGAAGGCACCCTGCGCGAACATCTCGTGCAGCACGCCAGCGTCCAATTGCGCCAGGGCCATGAACTGCTCGAACTGGAGCAGGACGAGCAGGGCGTGACCTTGCAGGTGCGCGATGCCCACGGCGAGCTCTACCAATTGCAGGCGGACTATGTGATTGGCGCCGACGGCGGGCGCTCCACCGTGCGCAAACAGTTGGGCGTCGAACTGCTCGGGCTCACGCATCCGCGCAAATGGGTGGTGGTCGATACGGCCAACGACACCCTGGATGCGCCGTACACCGCCCTGCATGCCGATCCGCAACGGCCCTTCGTGTGCATCTACCTGCCTTATCAGCAGCGGCGCTGGGAGTTCATGCTGCTGGAGGGCGAAGACGAAGCGAAAATGTGCGACGAGGCGACGATTCGTGAACTGATCCGCGGCCATATCGGCGCGGCCGTGGATCAGTTGAACATCATCCGGATCCGCGCTTACACCCATCACTCCCGCGTTGCGGCGCGGTTTGTCCAGGGGCGGGTCGCGCTGGTCGGCGATGCGGCGCATATTTCGCCGCCCTGGGCCGGGCAGGGCCTCAATTCCGGCCTGCGCGACGTGGCCAACGTGGCCTGGAAACTGGCGGCGATCATTCAGGGCCGCGCGGCGCCGTCGATCCTCGCCAGCTACGACCAGGAACGCCGCGGCCACGCCACCGAGCTGGTGGCGCTGGCCGACAACATGGGCGCCGTGCTGGGGTTGACCAACCCGCTGATGGCCGGCGTGCGCGACTGGCTGTTCCAGGCGGTCAACAGTGTCGACAACCTGCGCTCGCACCTCTTGGAATTCAAGTTCAAACCCAAGGCCACCATCACCCAAGGCCTGGTCTATCACGAGCGTGCCGAGCTGCGCGAAGACGACCTAGTCGGGCAACTGTTCGTGCAGCCTTACATCGAAGATGCCCAGGGCCAACGTCGGCGCCTCGACGACATGCTGGGCAACTCGTATGCCGTGCTGGGTTACCGCACCAATCCCCGGGCGCCACTGAGCGAGGACATGGCCGCGTATTGGGCGCGTTGGAACACGCGCTTTATCCAGGTCAACCGTTCGCGCAGCGGCGTGGGGCGCAACCAGCCGCTGACGGCGATGGACGCGATCAGTGTGGAGGACGTGGATAACCGACTGGCCGAGTGGTTCTCCAAGGTGCGCGACTGCATCGTCGTGGTGCGTCCGGACCGCTTTGTCGCGGCCATTACCACCCCAGAGCGGCTTGACGGTGTATTGCGCAAGCTGGCGGAGCAACTGTCATGAGCACGCCCGACGATGTACTCGGCCAACTGCGCCAAGCGAGGCTCAGCGCTCATGCCATAGCGCCTTTAGCACCGCAGGCGCTGGACCGGCAGCAAGGCTACGCGTTGTTGCGCCAGACCCTGGAGCGACGCGTGGCCGCCGGGGAGAAACCGAGCGGCTGGAAGGTCGCCTTCGCCGGCCGCGCCGCGCAAGCACGCTTTGCTCTCGACGAACCGGTGTACGGCGGCCTCACGGAGGCGATGCAGGTTGAGCCGGGGAGTGCGGTGCCATTGGCGCGGCTGATCCAGCCCAAGCTGGAGGTCGAACTGGCGTTCGTCTTCGGGCACGCGCTGGCGCCGGGGGACTACCGCGACCAGGACATTCTGACGGCCATCGCCGAGGTGGCGCCCGCGTTCGAAATCGCCGACTGCCGATGGCAAGGCTGGCGTTTCGGGCTTGGCGCCTTCCTCGCCGATAACGCGGCAGCGGGGCTTTACTGTGTGGGGCCGAGGTCGCCGTTCGAGCCGCAACAGCATGCCTGCGTGCCCTATCGTCTGGAGCACGAAGGGGTTCACCTGGGCAGCGGCGATACGCAGGCTCGGGAAGACAACCCCCTGTTCAATCTGTGCTGGTTGGTGCGCCGGCTCCTGGCGGACGGTCACCGTATCGAGGCTGGGCAGGTGGTGCTGTCGGGCGCGTTGCTGGCACCGATCGATATACAGCCGGGAACCTATCGTCTGCAGATGCTTGGCACGGAACTGGCTTTGATTTTCCAGGCGGACACTGTGCCCGTGTGAATGCCAGCTGCCGTCAGGGATGACTGAGCCCCCTTCAGGCCAATGACAGACACAGGCCGCCGAGGAACGACGAATATGCTCGCTGAAGTCCGAACCTTCAATGATCCTCAACAGCACGCCGGCTCGATCCAGGGCTGGCAGCAGATCTACGACCAACTGGGCCGTGGCTGCCTCACCAGTGAACTGCGCCAGTTGTCCTGCGATCGCTTCCAGATCTTCCAGGAGGTGCTGGACAAGCGAGTGGTGCAGCATGGTTCCTCGCCCAAAGGCCGGTTGTGCGCCGCCATGTCATTGGGCAGCGCACCGGTGGTGCAAGGGCAGCAAGTGGACGCGCAGAGCGTGGTGCTGCTGCGCGATTCAGAGGAGTTCGTATTGCATGCCCCGGAAGGCACGCATTTTTTCGCGATCAACGTCGACGCGGTACGCTTTGCCAAACTGGCGGCTTTCGAATTATCCGGCGAGCAGCTTAAACGCCTGACCACCGTGTCTCAGCTGCGTGTGGATGAGGCGTTACTGCTGCGTATACACCAGCGTATTCACCCGTTGTTTCGTCACCTTTTGGAACATACCGACGCGATCAGCGCCGTCTCGGAAAAGATCCTGGAAGATGAGCTGCTCGGCACCTTCCTGGACCTGTTCACCCATGCCAGCGACGAGGTGCGTTGCCGGCGCGGCAATTTCGCCGTCAGTGCCTACCTGGTCCGGCGTTGCCAGGAGTTGATCGTTGCCAGTGGCGATACCCCGTTGAGCATCCTCGATCTGTGCGAGCAATTGCGCGTCAGCCGCAGGACCCTGCAGAACAGTTTTCAGGCGGTGACCGGTCTGCGCCCGGTCGAGTACCTGCGCAATCTGCGCCTCAACGCGGTCCGGCGGCGGTTGATCGCGACCGCGGCCAGTGAGAAAAACGTCGGTGAGGTCGCCGTGGCCATGGGCTTTTTTCACCTGAGTCACTTCGCGGCGCATTACCGCGAATTGTTTGGCGAGTCGCCCTCGGAAACGCGCAGGGCCGAGCGCTGATGCGCGATCAGTCCGCCGCCTCGCCAAGCCCTGGGTTCACGCGCTTGCCGATGTCCTTGAGCCGCGCCAGTTGGTCGATCATCGCGGGGGCTTCATCCAGGCAACTGACGAAGGTCCACAGGTAAGTCATCACCGCATAGATATGCCCGGCTTTTACGGCCGGTGACAATGCCAGTTGCGTGATAGCAACCACAAACAGTAGCGCCGCCAGAATGCCAATGGACAGGAAGGCGATGGCCTCACGGTCCGACAAGCGGATCCGCAGTCGCGACAGCAGGCGATAATGACGGTGCAGGGTATGCGCGCCGACGGCTTCCACCATGCCGATTTCCTTTTCCAGGCGATTGTTCAAGCGCTCATGCAAGCGCTGGTTACGTCGGGCGAAGCCGGGCATCACGGTGACGCACAGCAGCAGCGCGAGCAGGCATGCCACGCCAACCCAAGGCTCGATCACCAGCAACATGCCGGCCGCGCCAATGATCGAGACCAGCGCGGTGGCGATGATCGGCACGTGCTTCTCGAAAAAGTCGACGAAGTCCCGCGCCAGCACCACCCGCGCCGCCGCCTTGGACGTGCTCTGGCGTTCCAGGCGCTGATTGAGGATCACCGGCACCGCAAGATCGGCGTAGATGCGCGTAAAGGTGCGCGTATCCAGCGCGCGCCGCGCCGCCCCCACCACCCAGAACCCCAGCACCACGCCGGCATAGAGCAGCGCGCTGGCGGCATCGCCACGGATGATCGAGTCCACGGCAAACCCGGCGAACAGCGGGTAGGCGAGCAGCAGTGCATTTTCCAGCGCCACCAGCGACAAGGTCGCAAACAGCTTGCCGGGGTAGGCCCTGGCAATGGCCTTGAGGGTCTGGCTGGCGGATTGCTGACCGCGCTTTTTGCTTTCTTCGAGCACAATCCTAGGGGTTACGGACGGCATGGGCCACCTGTCGAGCGCATCATGGGAGGATAGATACCGCGGGCGACGCCGAGCAGATAGCGCGCCTCCTCGGTCATCAATAACAAATTGATCTGCACTTCTTCGATAACGATTTCCATGGCGATCAATATGCAAATGGCCGGCGCTGTAATCAGCCAGTGACAATAAGACTGTGTGATCAACGACGCGCTCACACCAATCAACCACAATGCCAATACGCAATGCGGCGCGTACTTCTGCAGGGGAATCCAGAAGCGCTGCAACTTTCGCAGTTTGAGTGTGTAGAGCGTCAGTGACGCTTCCAGCTGTTTCGAGTCAACAAGGGGGCGAGCGGAATGCAGAGTCGGCATAACAGTTGTCCGCGTAAAACATTGAACGTCATTTGCCAGGTGTTGCTTCATTGTCCCGGCGCCCGTGGCCTGGAAGGGTTTGATTGAACCAGGCAAGATTGATTGCTGTGATTTCGACCCATTCGCCCTGAGTTGGCATCCTTTCGCAGCTCTTGAACGCGATACAACATCCTTGTGAGTTCAGTAAGGCAAAGTGGCGATATTTCGTGGCTCTATTAACTATAAAAATAGAGAGGCGCATGCCATCACCTTTGTCGGTTTGAATATTCAAGCGAGTTTGGCGTTATATGCAGTTACACCTCAGTAGACTCCGTGTCGGTATCCAGGCTCTGCGTTGTCGTTGGCCAACTGAGTTCAAACACGGTGCCGCCATTAATCGATGTCCGACAGCTCACCGTGCCGCCGTGGGCGATGGCAATCGCGCGCACCACGGCCAGGCCCAGCCCACTGCCTCCCTGGGCACGGGAGCGAGAACTTTCGCCGCGCTGGAACGCATCGAAAATATACGTCGCGAAAGCGTCGTCCACCCCCGGCCCCTCATCCGTGACTCTCAGGAAGTTGCGCGAGTGTTGGCTGCCGAGTTGCACCCAGACGTTGCCCGGCGTCGCATGCCGGCGGATGTTGTCCAGCAGCGCCAGCAACGCCTGGCGAATCCGCGCGCGGTCACAGCGTATCGGCCCCTTGAGCAGGTCCAGGTGCAGCACGAAGCCGGCGCTGCGCAGGCTCGATTCGAACAACCGTGCTTCGGCTTCGAGGTCGGTGGCCAGGTCGGCGTAGTCGGGTTCGAGCTTGAGGTAGCCGCTGTCTCCCAGGCCGACCACGCGCAGGTCTTCAACCAGGCGCGTCAACCCTTCCACTTGCGTCAGCAGGCTGTAGAACTGCGCGGTATCCGGCTCGAACACACCTTCGGCCAGCCC
This sequence comes from Pseudomonas sp. K8, assembly GCF_014889455.1. Classification (NCBI taxonomy): domain Bacteria; kingdom Pseudomonadati; phylum Pseudomonadota; class Gammaproteobacteria; order Pseudomonadales; family Pseudomonadaceae; genus Pseudomonas; species Pseudomonas sp. K8. Next base: position 162,812 of record NZ_VJWO01000008.1, on the reverse strand, counting down.
CTGCAGGCGGCCGCGCAAGATGGTCAGCGGCGTGCGCAACTCATGGGCGATCGCTGCGTTCCAGAACGCCTGTTCTTCGGCCATGCGTTTCAATCGGTTGGCCATGCTGTTGAAGTCATCCACTAATAAGGCAGCTTCGCCCAAGGATTGATCCGGCGCCACTGCGCGGGCATCCAGGTCGCCATCGGCCAGCCTGCGCAGGCTGGCCGCCACCGAGTTCAAGGGCATCAGAATGCGCCGGGACAACTTGATCGCCGCTGCGACGCCGACACCCAGGCTGACGCAGGTGATCAGGCTCATCCAGGCCCACTCCATGCCGCTGGGCAGCCACTCATCCATTTCCGCGTCGCTCAGCGGAGCAAACGACCACAGCAGCCCATAAAAGACATAGGTCCCGACAATCGCCAGGGTTATCACACACAGGACCACGGCCGACATCGACAGGATAATCTGCCGACTCAAGCTGTTGGCGCCTTTCATGGCAGGCTCCCGAACCGGTAGCCGACCCCGCGGATACTGGCCGGTACGCCTTGCAGTCCGAGGTCCTCGATTTTCCTGCGTAATTTGCTGATATGGCTGTCGACCGTGCGCTCCAGGCTGTCGCTCTCGGGCGAGCAGAGGGCCAGCAACTCGGCGCGGCTGAACACGCGCCGGGGCGCCTTTGCCAATTGCGCGAGTAACTTGAATTCGGTCACGGTCAGGTTCAATGGGTGTTTCTGCCCGTCGATGCTGACGCTCACGTCATGGTTGTCGATGTCGATTTCGAAGGCGTCCACGCGCAGCACGCTGCGCCCCGTCAAATAGCCATTGTCGACGCAGCGGCGCAGCACCGCCTGGGTTCTGGCGACGACCTCGGCCGGGTTGAACGGCTTGACGATGTAATCGTCGGCGCCAATACGCAGCCCCATGAGTTTGTCCACGTCCTGGTCCTGTGCGGTCAGCATGATGACCGGCGTGTTGCCGCGGTGACGAACCTCCGCCAGTACCATCCAGCCATCCAGTTTCGGCATCAGTACATCGAGCAGCACCAGGTCGGGCTTGAGCGTTTGGTGCAGTTCGAGTGCGCGACGGCCATCCTGCGCATGCGCGGTTTGAAAGCCGGCGCGTTTGAGATAGGCCGTGAGGATATCGGCGATTTCCGGTTCGTCTTCGGCGATCAGGATCAGTGCCTGATTAGCGGTTGATGCAACGAGTGATTCGGTCATGTTCTGCTCGGTCGATGTGCCCTGTGCTGCCGGACAATGCTGCAACGGCGCGCGGTTTTCTGGCAACGGGTTGGATGATGCACGGCAAGCATGCACTTTCAGCGTAGGCTTTATGGAGAAATGATGGAGACGCAGGTTTATTTTTCGTCGCGCGGGGGAGGGGGGTGAACGCTGCCTGATGCGGCGCGTTCAGGCGAAGCTGATGCGGTCGCTGTAGGCGTTCTGCACAATTTTGCGCTGGTAGTCACAGGGTGTCGTACTGACCAGCTTCTTGAAGTCGCGCAGGAAGTGTGACTGATCGGAGAAGCCCAGGTCCAGCGCCAGTTCCGAGAAGGATACATCGTGCTGGGTATTCAATGTTTCCAGGGCCGCCTGGCAGCGAATGATGCGGCAAAAGATCTTCGGCGACATGCCGGTGTCCTGGCTGAACTGGCGATGGATGGTGCGGCTGGTGTAGCCGCTGAGGTCTTCAAGTTGCTGAATGCGCAGGTCACCGCGATGCACCAGGGCCTGTTGAATCACCATCGCCGTCAGTTTCGAGGTCCTGCCCATCAGGCGCGGGGCCAGGTAGTCATTGAACAGCCTCATCTGCTCTTCCAACCGTGGGGTTTGCACGATGTTCTCGAACATGCGCTGGGCAAACCCCGAGACCTTGAGCAGATCCAGCTCCTGTTCGGTCAGGTCCGCGGCCAGCACATTGATGAAGCCTGGAATGACCCCCGGTGAAAAGCGCACACCAAAGTAGTGATGATGCTGATGCAGTTCGACGCGCTGCGCCTCCAGCGGCGTGCCGCAGATCCGCACGGTGGGACGTGTGGTATCGCAGTCGAAAACGATGTCCACGCAGCCATCCGGCACCGCCAGCACGTCGGTCGATTGGGCGACATCGAAGGCATAGAAATGCGAGATCGCCGGGTGCTCGGAAGGCATCACCGAATACCGCGATGAGTTGAGTACGAACCAGGGTTGTTCGTAGGCGGTTGGGTGCCGCGGCCTCGGCGCACACAGGTTGACCATGACGGAACCTTCGATTGGCAATATGCGCGAATATTCAGGCATTTATCGCGCCAACTCAGGTGCCCGCGGCAAGCGCCGATGTCCGAAATTTACAATACCGCCGATAAGCCCAGCCCGATACTCGGACTCGACAGCGTGGGAGCCGCGCCTACCGCAGCGATATCACCTTCAGCCCGAGAATAATTATGTCCACGACTACAAAAATAGACTTCATCTACCTGTCCGAGCAGGACATGATCCGCGCTGGCGTCACCGACATGCTTGCCTGTGTCGACACCATGGAAGAGATGTTCGGCCTGCTGTATATCGGCGATTACCGCATGGCGGGCCCGAACAACGATTCCCACGGCGCGATGGTGATTTTCCCCAAGGAATCACCATTCCCGAACATGCCCAAACCCACCGCTGACCGACGCATGATGGCGATGCCGGCCTACCTGGGCGGCAACTTCTGCACCGCCGGCGTGAAGTGGTACGGCTCCAACATCGCCAACCGCGACAAAGGCCTGCCGCGCTCGATCCTGATGTTCACGCTCAACGACCCCGACACGGGCGCACCGCTGGCGCACATGTCGGCCAACCTGCTGTCGGCGTATCGCACCGGCGCGATTCCCGGCGTGGGCGCGCGCCACCTGGCCCGCAAGGATGCCAAAGTCGTCGGCCTGCTGGGCCCGGGGGTGATGGGCAAGACCACGCTGGCCGCTTTCATCGCGGTGTGCCCGCAGATCGATACCTTGAAGATCAAGGGACGCGGCGAGAAAAGCCTCAACGATTTTATTGCCTGGGTAAAGCAAACCTACCCACAGGTGACCACGATAAAAGTCGTCGACACCCTCGAAGATGTGGTCCGCGACGCCGACCTTGTTACTTATTGTAGCTCCGGTGAGGTCGGCGACCCCTCGAACTACCCAATCGTTAAGCGTGAGTGGGTCAAACCGGGCGCCTTCATGGCGATGCCGGCGTCCTGCTCCCTGGATGAAGGCATGGAGAGCTCCGAGGTGCGCAAGGTGCTGGATAACACCGGCCTCTATGAAGCCTGGTTCGAAGAGTTGCCCAAGCCCGCGCACCACTGCGTACCGGTGATCGGTGTGCGGTTCATGGACATGATCGCCGAGGGCAAGATGCAGCGCGACGAGCTCGAAGACATCGGCAAGATCGTTGCCGGCGATGCCCAGGGCCGCCGGAACGATGAAGAGATCATCATCATGTCGGTGGGCGGCATGCCCGTGGAAGACGTGGCCTGGGGCACGGTGGTGTACCGCAATGCCATCGCAAAAGGCATCGGCGTGAAACTGAATCTATGGGAAACCCCCGCGTTGCGCTAAGCCACCCTTATCCATCTGAAGAGGCAACGACATGACCAAAATCATCAAGCTCAAGACCGGTTCCCCGTTTGAAGACCAAGCCAGCTATTCACGCCTGGTGGTGGTGGACAACTGGATCTATGTCTCCAATACCGCAGGCCGCAACCCGCAAACCAAGTTGATCCCCGAGGACATCCTCGAACAGACGCATCAGGTATTCGCCAACATCGAAACGGCCCTCGCCGCCGTCGACGCCAGCCTGGCCGATGTGGTGTGCTCGCGGGTGTTCATCCAGGACCCCAAGGACGTTCCGGCGGTCATGGGTCTGATCGGCGAGAAGTTTCGCGGTGTCGATCCGGCCAGTACCGTGACCTGCCCGCCGTTGGGCTCGACGGTCTACAAGGTGGAACTGGAAGTGACGGCCTATCGCAACGCCTCCAAGGCGCAGGTCGAAGTCATCCGCCTGTCGCAATGACCGCTACGCGGCCGTGCGCTTGCGCGGCCGACCTCAATCGCTCACAGAGTCTTGATCATGGCCCCGACTATAGCGCCCGTGAACACGTCAACTACGTTCCCCTTCGCGACGTCCGTCGTCATTATTGGCGGCGGGATCATCGGCTTGACGGCTGCGCTGACATTGGCCGAACGCAATATCGCGGTGGTGGTGCTGGAAAAAGGCCGTATCGCCGGCGAGCAGTCCTCACGCAACCTCGGCTGGGTACGCAAGACCAGCCGGCACGCCGCCGATATCCCCCTGGCCCTCGCCGCAGATCGCTTGTGGGCGCAGATGCCTGAGCGGGTCGGCGCCGACGTCGGGTATCGGCAAGAGGGCATCATGTTCCTGGGCCGCAACGAGGCGCAGATGGCGATGCATGAAAGCTGGCTGAAATCGGTCGAACATCTGTCCCTCGACTCGCGGTTGCTGAGCCAGCGCGAGATCGCGCAACGGGTGCCGGGCGGCGTGGCTGACTGGGCCGGCGGTATCTTTACGCCATCCGATGCGCGGGCCGAGCCGACCCTGGCCAGCAGTGCGATCGCCAAGGCGGCCATGGCCAAGGGCGTGGTGATCATCGAGCAGTGTGCGGTGCGTACACTGCAGATGTCCGCCGGTAAGGTCAGTGGGGTGGTCACTGAAAAGGGTGAGATTCGCTGCGATCAGGTATTGCTGGCCGGGGGGATGTGGTCGCGGCGCTTTTTGGGCAACCTCGGCGTGGCGTTGCCGACCTTGGCCTTGACCTGTTCGGTGCTGCGCACACATCCGATGGACGGGCCTACGGAAATCGCCGTGGGCGCGCCGGACTTTTCCTTTCGCAAGCATAAGGACGGCGGTTTCATCATTACCCAACGCGGCAAATTGGACGCCTACCTGACCCTCGATCACCTGTTGCTCGCCAAGCAATACATGCCGCAGTTTCGCGCGCAGCGCAGCGTGTTGAACGTGTCGCTGGGCAAGTATTTCTTTAACGACCTGGCGCTGGCCCGGCGTTGGTCGGCCGACAGTATCAGCCCGTTCGAACGGGTGCGGGTGCAGGACCCGGCCGCCAACCCGCGGCTCAACAACGATGCGATGAACAACCTCAAGGCCGCCTGGCCGGTATTCGAGCAGGCGCGGATTGCCCAGGCCTGGGCGGGCACCATCGACGTGACGCCGGACTCGAACCCGGTGATTGGGCCGGTCACGCAAATTCCCGGGTTGACCGTCGCCACCGGTTTCTCGGGGCACGGTTTCGGTACCTCGCCGGCGGCCGGCCATCTGGCGGCGGATATCGTCAGCGGGCATACCCCGATCATCGATCCGAGCCCGTATCGTTTCGATCGTTTCTAAGCCGGCCCAAGCCCAGCCTTCATGGAGCACAACGATGTCGCCTGCCAGCTGTTTTTTTACTAATCGCACAGGCTTGCGCCTGCATTTTCTGCAATGGGGCGAGCCGAGCGGCGAGCCTCTGGTTCTGCTGCACGGCTTGCGGGCCTATGCGCAGACCTGGGAGTCGCTGGTGCAGGCGTTGGGCCCCGGTTACTGCGTTTACGCCCTGGACCAGCGCGGTCGCGGGTTGAGCGATTGGGCCACGCCGAGTAGCTACCACACGCAATCTTATGTGGAGGATGTGGAGGACTTCGTCGCCCACCTCGGTTTGCAACGCTTCGTGTTGCTGGGGCATTCGCTGGGTGGCGCCAATGCCCTTGAATATGCACGGCAAAACCCAGGGCGTTTGCACGGGCTGATCATCGAAGACATCGGTCCCGGCTCTTCGAGCCAGGGCGACGGCGCGGCGCGTATTCGCCGTGAAATGAGCCAGACGCCGTTGCACTTCGACAGCTGGGCGAGCGCCCGCGCTTTCTGGCAGGCGTCGCGCCCGGGCTTGTCGGAACAGGGCCTTGCTTCCAGGCTGGCGCATTCGATGAAAGAGCACGAAGGGCTGATCAGTTGGCGGCACGATCAGCAAGGCATCGCCGAGGCGCGCCTGAGCATCGAGCCGACCGACCTGTGGCCGGCGGTGCGGGCCTTGGACTGCCCGACGCTGTTCATTCGTGGCGGGCGTTCGGACTTCCTGCCCACCGCGACGCTGCAGGCGATGCGTGACAGCAATCGGCAGGTGCAGACGGTGGAAGTCGCGCACGCCAGTCACTATGTCCACGACGATCAGGGCGAGACGTTCAACCGGCTGGTCGCTGACTTTCTCGCCAGCCTCACGACTCCGAGCCCATGAAGGCAAGCGCCAGCACTGCCGTGGCAGGCGGCCATGGCAAAAGCGAACCACTCTAACGAGTGGTTTTTTTTGCCTGGATTTTTACGCGGTTGATACAAAGCTGATACGCGAAAAACAGTTAATGAGAATCCATGTCATGCGCGAATGGTTTGGTATATCATGCGCCGCGAATTCTTGGCAGGTTTGCCTGCGCGTCGGCTCATCCATGAGGTCCAACATCCATGCGTCACACCCTGATTTCCCTCTGCGTGCTTCAGGCGTTTACTCCTTTTGCCTGGGCGCAGGTTGCCGCCTCTGAACAAAGCAGCCTCGAGTTGCAGGCGACCACGGTCACCGGCGAAATGGACTACGAGACGGCTCAAGGGCCGGTCAAGGGCTACCGCGCGACACGTTCAGCCAGTGCGACCCGTACCGACACTTCGATTCATGAAACGCCGCAGTCCATCAGCGTAGTGCCCAAGGACGTGGTCGAGGACATTGGTGCGACTCGCCTGCAGGAAGCCCTGGACTACGCGGGCGGCGTCGGCCGGGCGAACAACTTCGGCGGGCAAGGGCTTACCAGCTTCACCGTGCGGGGCTTTACCACTGCCGAGTTCTACCGCAACGGTTTCCCGATCAACCGCGGCTACCCGAGCATGCCCGACGCCAACAGCATCGAGCGCCTTGAAGTGCTGCGCGGGCCGGCGACCATGCTGTATGGCCGTGGCGATCCCGGTGGCACCTTCAACGTGGTATCCAAGCAGCCGCTGGCCGAGCCCACGGTCACGCTGGGTAGCCAATTGAATGACCAGGGCATGAAGCGCGGCACCCTCGATGCGTCCGGCCCGCTGGATGAGCAAGGCGCGCTGGCCTATCGTCTGAACGTGGTGGGCGAGGGCGGCGACACCTTCCGCGACCATGTCTCGAGCGAACGCTACGGCGTGACCCCGGTGTTGACCTGGCAGGCCAATGACGCCACCAAGGTGATCTTCGAAGGCGACTTCATGCGTAACAATCGCCCGCTGGATCGCGGCCTGACACGCTTCGCCAACCAGCGTGGGACGCCGTCCCGTGACACCTTCTGGGGCGAGAAGTACGCCGGCGACCTGCACAACGATAACAACATGGCCCAGCTGCGCTTCGAACATCTGCTCAACGACAACTGGACCCTGGGCGGTGGTTTCCAGTGGCTGGACGGGACGATGAAGGGCAATGGTGTCGAGGCCAACGGCGCGACCAGCCTGGATGCCGATGGCCGCACACTTCAGCGCAACTTCAACTACCGCAAGCTGGAATGGACTGACAAGGACTACCAACTCAACCTGACCGGGCACTTTTCCACCGGCGGCTTTGATCACACCTTGCTCACTGGCATCGAATACGAAGACTACGACTACAAGTCGATCATCCAGCGTTCCGCCGTCTTGGCGGGGACCTTTCCGATCGATATCTACAACCCGGTCTACGGCCAGCCTCGTCCGGCGCTGACCCGCACGCCGACGCACGATAAAGAAAACCTCAAGACCTACGCGGCCTTCGTTCAGGACCAGGTGGCACTGACCGAGCGCTTGAGAGTCCTCGCCGGTGCGCGCTTCGAGCGCTTCGAGCACGAGTACGAATCCTACGTTGCCAAAAGCTGGAACGCCGCCGACAACGCCGTCACCCCGCGCGTCGGCGTGATGTATGACCTCACCGACACCGTCGCGCTCTACGCGGATGCCGCGCGCTCGTTCAAGCCCAACACCGGCGCCAGTCGTCAGGGCGGCGGGTTCGATCCGGAGAAGGGCAAGTCCTACGAGATGGGCGTGAAGTGGGAAGCGCTTGACCGACAGCTGAGCGTCGATGCGGCGATCTACCAGATCGAGAAGAAAAATGTCCAGGGTCTCGACCCCTTTAACTCCGACTTCAATGTCGCGACGGGCCAGGTCCGCAGCCGCGGCTTTGATCTGAACGTGGCCGGCAACCTGACGCCCGAGTGGCGGATGATCGGCGGCTATGCCTATGTGGATGCCGCCGTCACCAAGGACACCACTGTCCGTACCGGAACGCGTTTGGCCAACATTCCGCGCAATAGCTTCAGCCTGCTCAACGTGTATGAGTTCCAGGATGGCGCGCTCAAAGGCTTGGGCCTCGGCGCCGGTGGCAAATACGTGGCCGAGCGTGCCGGGCAGACGGCCAACAACACGTTCGCGATGGACGCTTACACGGTCGTCGACCTGCTCGGTTACTACAAGGTCAACGAAAAGGTCAGGCTCAACCTGGACGTGAAGAACCTGTTCAATCGCGAGTACGAAGAGGGCTCGTTCTTGAACTTCTACGCCTACCCTGGCGAGCCGCGCACGGTGCAAGTGGGTATTTCCTACACTCTGTAGCGCGGTCAGCGCCCGGCGCGATGTGCCTCGTCGGTTGATCCGGTGGTATGCCGGGCGAAGATCACGCTCCACACTTTTTGGCGGCCTGTAGGGAAACCCCTACAGGCTCCGAAAATCCCTCGCGCAATATCAGGATTGGATGATGGCTCTTTGCTAGATGTCGGGTTAGAGTGATTAAAAGGTTCTTGCGAATCTTCGTTTCTGCGACCCCTCCCGAGGCTGCAGGACACTTCATAATGTGGAGTGCATCATGAAAGTCCTAATCGCTGATGACTCATCCATGTCCCGCAAGCTGGTCTTGCGTTCCCTGCCAGAATCACTGACCGAAGATGTTCGCCAGGCCTGTAACGGTGCCGAGGTGATGGAGGCGTATCACGCCGGTTTGGTGGACCTGCTTTTTCTCGACCTGACCATGCCGGTCATGGATGGCTTCCAGACCCTTGAGGCGCTCAAGCGCGAGGACGCGAATGTGGTTGTCGTGGTGATCAGCGCCGACATCCAGCCGCTGGCCAGGCAGCGCGTATCCGATCTGGGCGCTGCTGCATTCGTCGCCAAGCCGGTTACGGCGCAAGCTGTACTCAATGCCTTGCACGTCATAGGGGTACTTTGATGGAAACCTTGGCCGCGCTAACCGAAGACCAACGTGACGCCTTGCAGGAATTGATGAACATTGCCATGGGGCAGGCCGCCGAACGACTGGCCCGGCTGACCAACACCATGGTTACGCTTTCGGTTCCTTTCATTCACCCTCTGATCCGGGAGCAGGACAACCTGTTGATTCCGGACCATCTTCGTCGAAGCTCCATGATCGTCACCCGTCAGTCGTTCCTGGGGGAGCTACGCGGAGAGGTGTTCGTTTGCTTTGGTTCCATGGGGGCCGACAAGCTCGCCGAATTGCTCGGCTATAGCGACGGCGGCCCTGCGCAGCAGGAAGAACTGATGCTGGATGTCACCAACATCCTGTCCGGCGCCTGCATCAGTGGCCTGGCCAAGCAGGTGGCGATACAAGTGAGCTACGACGCGCCGTCGATTCTGGTCCACAGAGAAGAGTCCACGAACGCACTGGATGAATTGAACCTGAACGAACACCTGGCGATGGTGTTGGAAATCCGTTTCGAGGTGCAGGCTCATCAATTCTCCTGCGACCTGCTGATCTGTATCACCGAACGTACAGCAGGCGTTGTGGTCCGGGCCATCGATCGCTTGCTCTATGAGCTTTGAAGGGGCGTCTTCATGACAGACAACAAGGCAATTTCCCGGGAAACCCTTGAGTCGATGCTCAAGGCCATCAACATGGGCGTGCTGCTGGTCGACCATGACTGCAAAGTGCTGTTCTCCAACCACTTCATGTCCATCAACAGCGGCCGCAGCGCCGAAGAGCTCGTCGGTCGCACGCTGTTCGAAGTGTTTCCGGAACTGCCCGAGGTCTGGACCCGGCAGAAGATCAACAGCGTCGTCACGCTGCAGAACTTTGCGTTCACCTCCTGGCAGCAACGGCCGCATCTGTTCAACTTCGAAAGCACCCGGCCGATCAGTGGCTTGGTCGGGCACATGTATCAGAACTGCACCTTCTTCCCGGTGCAGGACGCCGATGGTGGCAGTCTGGGGGTGGGCCTGGCGATAAGCGATACGACCGACACCGCTGCCCGCCAACTCGAACTGACGCACCTCAACGAGTTGCTGGAAGAGGAAAAGAGCGCCCAGGCGCTGCTGATCGCACGGCTCGAGGAGGCTCAGGCGCAGTTGCTGCAGTCCGAGAAAATGGCTGCGATTGGCCAGCTTGCGGCGGGCGTGGCCCACGAGATCAATAACCCGATCGGCTTTGTGTGCTCCAACGTCAACAGCCTGCGGCGTTACCTGGTGGATCTTTTCGCATTGCTCGACGCCTACGAACAGGCCAGTGACGAAAAACATGCGCAGGCTCATCCCGAGCTTGCGGCCATGCGGGACAAGGCGGATTACGACTTCATGCGGCAGGACATCGACGAGCTGATCGTCGAGTCGGTCGAGGGGCTGGACCGGGTCACTCGTATCGTCAAGGACCTGCGCGAGTTCTCCCATGTCGACAGTTACGAATGGCAGTTGGCCGATCTGCACAAGGGGCTGGATAGCACCCTCAACGTTATCTGGAACGAGATCAAGTTCAAGGCTCAGGTGATCAAGCGCTACGGCGATATCGAGCCTATCGAGTGCATGGGCTCGCAGATCAATCAGGTGTTCTTGAATCTGCTCATCAATGCGAGCCATGCCGTGGGCGTTGATGGCGAAATCATCATCAACAGTGGCAGGGAAGACGGCGGTGTGTTCGTCGAGGTCGTCGACAACGGTCACGGCATCCCGCTGGACATCCAGAACCGGATATTCGAACCGTTCTTCACCACCAAGCCGGTAGGCATGGGCTCGGGCCTGGGCCTGTCGCTGTCGTACAGCATCATCGTCAAGCACCATGGAAGGCTCACCGTCGAAAGTGAACCGGGCCGGGGCAGTTGCTTCCGCGCGTGGCTCCCGTTACGTCAGCCCCAGGTACAGGCCCACGCTACCTCTGCCGTTGAAGGATGCTGAGCATGAACACCACCGAGTTGAGCGAAAAACGCTACACCGTCATGCTGGTGGACGACGAAGAAAGTATCCTCAACAGCCTGCGCCGCTTGCTGCGTGGCAAGCCTTACGATTTGCTGCTGGCCACCAGTGGCGCGCAGGCGCTGAGCCTTTTCGAACTGCACCCCATAGACCTGATCGTCTGCGACGCGCGCATGCCGTTCATGGACGGCCCGACCCTGCTCCGTGAGGTGCATAAGCGCGATCCGCACTGCATGAATATCCTGCTGACCGGTTATGCCGACATGAGCATGATCACGCAGGCACTCAGCGATGGGTACATTTTCCGCTACATCAGCAAACCCTGGAAGGATGAAGAGCTTCAGCTCACCCTCGATGAGGCTTTGGAAATGCAATGTGTGCTGCGTGAACGTGACAACCCGAAGAAGCTCATCAGCGAATAGTGGCTCGACAGCTTCGGCGCCTCACGGTTTTTGATAAATCGAAGGCGCCACCAGCTTGAACGCATCGCTGACGCCGTTCAGGCTTTCCGAATGGCTGATCATGAAATAGCCGCCACGTCGCAGGAATGGGAGCAGGCGACTGACCACTTTTCGCTTGGTCTCCTGATCAAAGTAAATCATCACGTTGCGCAGGAAAATCACATCGAATTCGCCCAGTTGGGGCAGGGTTTCGATCAGGTTGACTTGTACGAAACTGACCCGCTGGCGCAGGGATTTATCGATCAGGAAGGTGCCTTCCTGCTGGCCGATGCCCTTGAGGCAGTATCGACTGAGCAAGGACTGCGGCAGTCTGTTCGCGCGTTCCATCGGGTAATGCCCGTTCCGGGCCTTGGCCAGTACCTGGGTGCTGATGTCCGATCCGATGACCTCCCAGGGCGTGCTGCGCAGGGTTTCGGCAAGGGTCATGGCCAGGCTGTAAGGTTCTTCGCCCGAGGAGCTGGCCGCGCTCCACACCCTGAAGGTCTTGCCTGGCGACGCGAAGGGCAATACCCGTTCGCGCAGGAACTCGAAATGCTTGGGTTCACGAAAGAAATACGTTTCGTTGGTGGTCAACAGGTCCAGGGCGAACTGCAGTTCGTCGGGGTTCTCCTTGCCCATTATCATTTTGAAATACGCGCCGTAGCTCTCCAGTTCATGGAACTGCAGGCGCTTGAACAGACGCCCGGCAACCAGGGCTTTTTTCATGGGTGACAAGTGGATGCCCGCTGCACCATAGAGCCAGGACTGGAACTGGGTGAATTCACGATCTTCAAGATTGATCTGTTTCAATCCGAACTCCTTGTTCGTGACTTACAGGTCCTGGAGGCTGGGGCTGTCACCGGCGTCCGCCAGTTGAGACATTTCATCCATCGATAACACCTTGTCCACCTGCAAAACGATGACGAACGTGCCGGCGACCTTGGCCATGCCGCTGATGAAGTCAGGGCGAATGCGCGCGCCAAAGCTGGGGGCCGGCTTGATCTCGTCCGCCGGAATTTCCAGTACCTCTGACACACTGTCCACCAGAAGCCCGATATCCTGGGCCTGGTGGTCCTCGCTGCTGGCTTCGAGGATCACCACACAGCTGCGTCGATTCACCTTCGTGCATGGCTGCCCGAACCGTGCCTTGAGGTCCAGCACCGGCACCACGGCACCTCGCAGGTTAAGCACGCCGCGCACGAAGTCGGGCATCATCGGCACCGGAGTCACGTGTCCGTACTCGATGATTTCCTTGATGCCCTGGATATCGATGGCGAACATTTCGCCGCCCAGCAGGAGCGTCAGGTACTGCGCCTCCTGCTTTTGAATCGCCGTCGGCTGTCGGGTATCGGTTAACGCGCCCATGTCGCTCTCCTGCATGAAAAAAGCACCGCGTCCGGTTTGCGCTTAGAACCGCGTGAACTCGCTTTCGTCGGGGCCTGCGCTCTTGAGGAAGGTTTTGTGCGGGACCGCTCGCGGTGCCCGCGCCATCGCACGCGATACGCTGCTTGCCTGGCTGGATTTGCCCAGTGTGACGTTCGATGCCTGATCGCCTGCGTCCAGCCTGAAAAAACTCATGGCCTGCTGCAACTGTTCGGCCTGGGTACTCATTTCTTCGGCGGTGGAAGCGAGCTCTTCGCTGCTGGAGGCATTTTGCTGAGTGACCTGGTTGAGTTGGTTCATCGCCGAATTGATCTGCGCCACGCCGGCTGCCTGTTCTTCGGAGGCGGCCGTGATTTCCTGGACCAGATCGGAGGTCTTGTTGATCGACGGCAGCATCTCACCAAGCAGATGGCCGGCCCGTTCGGCCATTTCGACACTGCTGGTGGACAGCTCGCCTATTTCCAGAGCGGCCACCTGGCTGCGCTCGGCCAGTTTGCGCACTTCGGCCGCCACCACCGCGAAGCCCTTGCCATGTTCGCCGGCTCGCGCCGCTTCGATGGCGGCGTTCAAGGCCAGCAAGTTGGTCTGGTAGGCAATGTCATCGATGATGCTGATGCGTTGCGCGATTTTTTTCATCGCCTGCACCGTCTGCTGAACAGAGTCGCCGCCGTCTCCTGCTTCCTTGGCTGCCTTGCTGGCCATGCCGTCGGTTATTTTGGCGTTCTCGGTGTTCTGGTTAATGCTGGCACTCATTTGTTCGATGGACGCACTGGTTTCTTCGACGCTTGCGGCTTGTTGGCTGGTGGTCTGGCTGATGGCCTGGGCGGTAGCGCTGACTTCCTCCGACGCGCTGGCCAGACCGTCGGCGGCATTGCGCACCTCACCGATAATCTGCGAAAGCTTGCCGACCATGGCCTGCATCGCCGTGAGCACACGCCCGGTTTCGTCCTTGGAGCCACCTTCGATCTTCACGGCCAGGTTACCTTCGGCCAGTTGGCTGGCCACATCCACGGCCCTTTTCAGCGGGGTGGAAATGATGCGTGAAATAAACAACGCCAGCGCGATACCCACCAGCAAAGCCACGAGTACCGCGGCGATGATGGACAGTCGCGCATTGGCGTAGATTTCGTTACCGCGTTGATTGGCTGCCGTGGCTCCGGCGTCGTTGAGGTCGACGAGTTTTACCAAGTCGCTGGAGATCTGTTCGAAGTCCCGTTTCGAATCCCCTTTGAGAATGACACTGGTCTGTTCCTTCAAACCCTGCCGCGACTCGGCCAACAGGTTCTTGCTGGTATTGAGGTAGCTGTTCCAGTTGGTCTTGAGCGTATCGAACAACGCCTGTTCCACCGGGCTTGAGATCAGCTCTTTTTCATAGCGCGCCATGCGGGTCTCGACTTCCTTGCGGGCATCGACGATCTCCTGTTCATATTGCGCCTGTTCCGTCGGGCTGTCGGCCATCAGATAGCGCAGTTCCGTGACCCGATAGTTGGCGACAAAAAAACGAATGCCGGAGACAACCCGTACCGAAGGCAACCAGTTGTCGCGCATTTCAGTGGCAGTTTCGTTAACCAGGCCCAACTGGATGATGGCGAACACGCCCGTCATGGCCGTCAGCACCAGCACCAGCAAGAACGAAGTGATGAGCTTGGTAGCTATCCTTAAATCGTAGAACCATTTCATTGAAAGGCCTCTCCATGTGCGGTGCGGTTGGCTGAATTGCCGGGTTTGCTATCGTTCGAGGAATAAACAGCGGTTTGCCCAGGCGTTTGCTGGGCGCGTTGCCTGGTTGTCGGCGCGCCAGTCGCTCAATAGCAGGGCGCATGCGCCACAGGCAGCGGGTACGAGCGGTAAGCGGAAAAAAGTGCGAGCCTGAGGAAGCGGCTGCAAGTTGCTGTATGACGACATAGGTTCCTCCCTGAATCAGTAAATAGCGATCCTTCTCACATCAGCCTATCGGCTCGGGCCAAGATCAACTTGAGCGCAGAACAGGTCAGTCGTCGGTCAGCGGTAAAATAATTCGGTTTTACCGGGGCGGTAAGTAAGGGCTGTAATAAAAAACGGCCAGGCAGCGGTGGTTTATATAATCGGTAGACGACTGGCGCAGGCGTGGCGTTATATAAATAGCGCGCAATCGCCGCGTGCGAGTCCTTCAACGTCATGATTGCCTCCTGGTTTCTTTGTCCTATCCAGGTTTCTAAAGCCTTGGAACTCATAGGTTTTTCTATCAAGTAACGCTGCAGAACTTCTTGGTTTTCTACACCTTCTGCAACGACTCGGTAGCCGATATTTTGAAGTTATGCAGAATACGTTCGCAAATTTGCTCAGGGCCCGGCTCATTCATTGAGAATGAAGCCGAATCGCGTCGGACTGATTTTATAAAGCAAGCAATTATTGGGTAGCACTTTTGTAGGCGCGACGTTATCGCCAGGATCAAGTCTTGTGCACAGATATAACCCGGTGCCTTGACTATATCGTTGAGGACTTTCGGCATAATGACGTCGACTGCGTCAATCTCGCATGCGCTGTTTACCCGGACCGTTTGATGTATATGTTCCTCAAACCTCAATCGATTAAACAACCCGGTGGGTTGGTCTACGAAGTTACGAGCGCGCCTGTTGCAGATACGCATCATGACCCGTTCAGCGAAGTCATTGAGCATGCCTCTGTCCAACTCGCTCATGGGCGCGCGCGTGACAGTGTCAATAATGCAGAGCTCATCGACGATTGAGGCCCGCGTGACCGGCGCGTTGAAGTACGCCGAGGTGATTGCGGCGATTTTGTCGAAGACTTCGTCGGAGTCGCTGCCCACGGGGCAAAATTTGGCGACCTCTTTTAGCCTTTCAGCTTCATTCGACGGAATAGGAGCGCCTTCGCCCATGATGACCCTCGCAATTGCTTGGTTCTACCTACAAGGTATCAGGTGATGATGTCATTATGATATCATTTTTTCGTTCGCTGCAAGGCTCAAAGGTCTGCGCCTCGGCGGTGCGGGTGAGCATAGACAAGAAGTGATGCAAAACCCGCGGCCGCCCATGTGTATTGACTTGGATCATCTCCTGTAGCGCCTTCTCTTCTATCGTGCTGCAGCTCTTCGAAGCCTGATATTGGGCTACAGTTCGAGCAAAGGATTGAGTCGTGGGTCTGAAGGCGCTTTAACGCGAGACAGACAAGTTGGCGGTGAGGGTCCGTGCTCTCGTAAAAAGGTCAATGTTCAGGCGTTTCCGATTTCCAGCGCTGCGTAGAAGGTTGCTAGGCGTTTTACCCGCCTTGCAAATATCGTTAAGTCCGTTCAACGACCGAGGGCACAGGGATGATGGCTCGCGACGCACAGGCAGTGGCTGACGACGATACGTTGCGAACCCTCGAGAGTGTGCTCGGCTGTCTGTCCATTGCGGTTGTGGCGCTGGACCGCGCCGCTCGGGTTGTCGCCGGCAATTCCGCGTTCGCCCATCTGCAAGTTCAAAATGGCGTTTCTCCGACAGCGGGCGGCGAGTTCATCGCCCTCCTGCGGCCCGAAGACCATGGGCTGTTTTATGCCGCGCTAGAAACGGCCGCAGGGAACACGCGGGCTGGTTTCGCGGCATTGAGCAGAGGAGCGTGCGGGCTGGACTTCTCCCTGACGCTGTGGCGCGATGCGTATTTTATTGTCGAGGTCGTTGCCCGCCAGGGCGCGTCGGCCCCGCCATCCGAAACCGAAAGCTACGCGCAGATCCCGCTCAGGTCGATTTTCGATTCCTCCGGTACCGGCCTGGCGCTGGTGTCGCTGGACGGTCGTTGGCTACGGGCCAATGGCGTCATTTGCACATTGCTTGGGTATAGCGAAGCGCAGTTGCAAACCACCACGTTCATGGCACTGACCCACCCCGAGGACCGCGAGGTCGGCAAGCAGTTGATCGACGAACTCAAGCGCGGTGCGAGGTCAGGCGCGACGTTGCATAAACGCTATATCCATCGCGACGGGCGGGTGGTGTGGGCGCGGTTGACCGTGGGAATGGTGCGGGACGATCAGGGGCAGCCGCTCTGCTTTGTGTCCCAACTGGAGGACATCACCGAGAACTGGCAGCTGCGCGAAACGCTGGTGGGCAGCGAACTCAAATTTCTCACCCTCGCGGAAAGTTCACCCAACATCATCGTTCGCTACAACCGCAACCTGTTGCGCACTTACGTCAACCCGGCCTTTTTGCGCTTGACCGGCATGTCTTATGACGAGTCGATAGGCGGGAGCCCCGACGAGGACGCGGGTGACTATATCAACCAGCTGCGCCATGTCGTTGCGACGGGCGAAACCGCGCAATTCCTCGACAGTTGGACCTTCGCGGACAGTACCGAGTTGGTCAGTTGTGCGGTCAGCCTGACGGCCGAGCGCAGCCCGACAGGCGAGGTGATCGGCGTGTTGGCGCTGGCCCACGACATTACCGAGTTGTGCAAGCAACAGGTCCTGGAAGACGCGCGCTTGGGGATTTTCGAAAAAATGGCGACAGGCGCGCCCCTGGAGGAAACGCTCGGGCTCCTGGTGGACTATCTGCAATTGGCCTTGCCCCATCGGTCCTGCCGGGTGCAGCTGGTAGCGCCGCTCGGCACCGGCGCGGTGATGAATACGGCGTCTGCCGTAGGCTGGTCCGAGCCGATCGTGGACAAACAAGGCCACGTCCTCGGCACTTTCGAGTTGTCTCAGTCGTCCGGCACCGGGCCGGATGAGAGCGACATCCTGCGCGTGCGCCAGACCTGTCATATTGCGGCGATCGCGATCGAACGCTGGCAATCAGAGTCGTTGCTCCGCGAGCGCGAGCGTCGTTACCGTGACATTTTCGACCACACCCTGGACATGCTTTGCCTGCTGGAAATGACGGCGGTCGGTTGCCTGCGTTGTGTCGAGGTCAACCCGGCGTTGTTGCGCGCGCTGGGCAAACCGCATGCCGACGTTATCGGTGAGCCGCTGGAGTTGATCTTTGGTCGGTTGGGCGCGCAAAAAATCCAGGCGCTTTGTGAGCAATGCACAACCGCCGGGCGGGTGGTTGAGTCGGATGAGGGCATGGTGCTTCGCAACGAAGTCCGTCAACTGCACTTTACGCTGGTGCCGGTGGCGGATTCAGGGCGTGTGGCGGCACGGATATTGGTGATCAGCCGCGACATTACCCTGTTGATCAGGGCCCGGCAGAAAGAACTCGGACGCCAGCACGACATCAGCGCACTGGTCGAAAACAGCCCGGACGCTATCGCTCGGTTGAGTGCTCATGGCGAAGTGCTCTACGTCAATGCGCAGCTGCGAAGATGGGTGGGCGGGGCCTGGCCGGAACTGATGGGCATGCCCATGGACGCGGTGGCGCCGCTGAACCACCAGTCTCAGCTGTTTCGCGAATTGGTGGCCCAAGTGATTCAGGAAAATAAAGCGACGGAGCAGGAGTTTCTGCTCTCGGGGTTGAAGAGCGCACCCAAAGTGGTACTGATCCACTTTGTTCCAGAGGTCGACGGCCAGCGGGTCGTGAGTGTGCTGGCGGTGGGGCGCGATATTTCCAGGCTGCGGGCTGCCGAGCGGCGCCTGGCCAACTCCAATGCACAATTGCGCGATCTGTCGACCCGTCGCGAAACGGCGCGGGAAGAGGAGCGCAAACTGATCGCCAGGGAGATCCATGATGAGCTGGGCCAGCACTTGACGGCACTGCGCATGGGGATATCACTGTTGAGGTTTCAATTCGGCGCCTCGACGCCCGAGCTGACCCCGCAGGTCGAGCGGCTGATGGTGCTGACCGACAAGACGATCCAGGTCGTGCGTGATGTCTCCACCAGCCTGCGACCGTCCGCGTTAAACCTGGGGCTGGTTTCCGGTCTTGAGTGGCTGACCACCGAGTTCGTCACCTTGACCCGGGTTCCCTGTGTGTTACACCTGCCGTCGATTCCCCTGATGCTCCCCGATACCCACGTCACCGCCGCGTTTCGCATCGTGCAGGAGTCGTTGACCAATATCGCGCGTTACGCCGAAGCGACACAGGTCAGCGTCACCCTGAGCCCGCAGGAAACCAACTGGCTGCTGGAGGTCCAGGATAATGGCAAGGGGTTTGACCCCGACGCCGTCACCCGGCAGACCCTGGGGTTGGCCGGGATGCGTGAGCGTGGCCTGATGTTGGGCGGCAAAGTGATTGTTTTCAGCCATCCCGGACAGGGCACAACAGTCCAGGCATTCATTCCGATGCACAAGGATACGTATTAATGATTCGCATGCTGATCGCCGATGACCACACCATCATGCGCGAAGGGCTCAAGCAGTTGTTCATGCTGGTCGCCGATGTCCAGGTGGTGGCCGAAGCCGAGAGTGGCACGCAAGTGATCGAGCTGTTGCGCCAGGTCGAGATCGACCTGCTGCTGCTCGATATGAACATGCCGGGTATCAGCGGCGAAATCCTGATCGCCCGCCTGCATACCCAGTACCCGGAGCTGCCGATCCTGGTGTTGAGCATGCATAACGAAATCCACATTGCGCAACGCGCACTGCGCGCTGGTGCGCTCGGCTACCTCACCAAGGACCGCGACCCCGAGACCCTGTTGGTTGCCATGCGACGAGTGGCCAGCGGCCAACGTTACCTGGACCCGGCGCTGGCAGAGCAGATTGCCCTGCAAAGCAGTGGCCTGAAGCAACAGACCTACGTTGAAAGCCTGTCCGATCGCGAGTTTCAGATTCTGCGCTTGCTGGCTCATGGCATGAGCGTCAACCAGATCGCCGAACAGTTGGTCATCAGCAACAAGACGGTCAGCACCCACAAGACCCGGCTCATGGAAAAGATGGGGTTCGGCTCTACGGCGGACATTGTGCGCTTCGCCATGACCTTGGGTATTTCGTGAGCAACCCCCTTGTGTAGGGATTTTCCTACCTTGGTTGCCGGTATCCCTACCCTGGAATAGGGATGGTCCGATGGCCGTGGTGCCATTATTGGGCCAGTATCCCTCTCAAGCAATCGAACTGCCGATCAACCGGCGACGAGATGCTTCGATTGGGAGACAGACCGTGAGCGAACAGACCACACCCCCCTCGGCTGCTTTGATAGTGTTTCCGGTCGCCTTGGCCGGTCTGCTCGGAGGCCTTGCGGTTGCCTACAGCAATGACTTCAGCGCATGGGCTGTGGCGGCAGGGGGCGCGTTGTTGGCGCTGTGCGTTGGCTTGGGCCTTTGGGCAAACAGATGCTTTCAGGCGCATTGCAACAGCCTGCAACGCCAGCTCGATCAGCCGCCCGAGGTCTCGGCGACATTGGCCGTCGATAACGGCCTGGCAGACGTGTGCCTCAGCGTGCTTCCCGTTTGGTCCAGGCAGATCGAAGCCGCGCGCGTGATCAGCGAAACGTCCATCCTCAAGCTCAGCGAACGTTTTGGCACGCTGTCATCGAACATCAGCCACAGCGTGGCCAGCAACGGCGGGCAAGATGCTTCCCAGCAATTGGTCGACTTGCTGGAAGTCGGCCAGCGCGACCTCAATTCCATCGTGCTGGCCCTGCGCTCCGCGCTCTCCAATAAAGAGAGCGAACTCAAAGAAGTCCTGCAGCTCTCCGGCTTCACCGAACAACTTCAGCAGATGGCCAAGTTTGTCGGTGACATCGCCAGTCAAACCAACCTGCTTGCCCTCAACGCCGCCATCGAGGCCGCGCGCGCCGGTGAGGCGGGGCGAGGTTTTGCGGTGGTCGCCGATGAAGTGCGCAAGCTGTCGAGTATGTCCGGCGAGACCGGGCGCAAGATCAGTGAAACCGTGAATACCGTCAATGCGGCCATTGCCCGCACGGTGCAAATGTCCCGCCACCACGCTGAACAAGACACCTTGACCCTTGCGGATTCGGAGCGTGTGGTCTCGCAGGTCATCGAACATTTTCGCGGTACCGCCCAGACCCTCGTGCGCAACAGCCATGACCTGCAACAGCAGAGCGCCAACGTCGCCGACGAGATTGCCCAGGTGCTGGTTGCCTTGCAGTTCCAGGACCGCGTCAGCCAGATGTTGACGCTGATTACCCGCGACCTGGACAAGCTCCAGCAGCAATTGGACGAGCGCCAGGCATCGAGCCTGAGCGGGCATACCCTCAGCCCGATGGTCAGTGATCGTTGGCTGCAAGAGCTTTCAACGGCCTACACCATGCCGGAGCAACACGCTATCCATGGCGGTAACACGCACGCCAAGTCCGATGACAGCGAAATCACCTTTTTCTAGAGGAGCTTTTCCGATGAGCAAAACCATTCTGATCGTCGACGACTCTGCCTCCATCCGGCAGGTGGTCAGCATCACTCTCAAAGGCGCGGGTTATGACGTGATCGAAGGCTGTGATGGCAAAGATGCGCTGAGCAAACTGGACGGACGCAAAATCCACCTGATTGTCAGTGACGTGAACATGCCCAACATGGACGGCTTCAGCTTCGTCAAGGCGGCCAAGTTATTGCCGGCCTACAAGTTCACGCCGGTCATCATGCTGACCACCGAGGCCAGTGATGCGATGAAGCAGCAAGGCCAGGCCTCCGGTGCCAAGGCGTGGATGGTCAAGCCCTTTCAGCCAGCGCAAATGCTCACTGCCGTCTCCAAGTTGATCCTGCCATAGCAATGACCAGCGACCGCTGGCCAGGAGGTTTCCATGAAAAGCACCGTACCGATGCTACGTCGAATCCAGGTCATGGAAGGCCCCCTGACGATCTACACCGCCACTGAACAAAAAGACCTGTTGTTGTCGTTGTTTCCGCTGGCGCATGAGGTTGAGTTGGACTTGTCCAATGTCGACGAACTGGACAGCGCCGGTCTGCAATTGTTGATCCTCATCAAACGCGAGTCGCTCAAGGACGGAACACAGCTGTTGCTGAGCAACCCGAGCGCGACCGTAATCGAAGCAATACGGCTCAGCGGTCTTGACGACTACTTCGCCAATCCGCTTTTCGCCCAGTCGCTTGGAGCATGATCGTATGGCCCAGCCCATGAACATGGATGACGTGCTGCAGACTTTCATTGCCGAGAGTCGCGAGCTCCTGCTGCAAATGGAAGACGCACTGCTGCAGATCGAGAGGTCGCCGCAGGACCTCGACACCATCAACGGCTTGTTCCGCGTGGCCCACACCATCAAAGGCTCGGCCGGCTTGTTTGGCTTGATGCCCATCGTTGAGTTCACCCATGTCGCCGAAAGCGTCCTGGACCGGGTCCGCAGCCTGGAAGTGCGCGTCGACGAGGCATTGAGTGCGTTGTTCCTCGATGCCCGTGACCATATCGGCCAGTTGATCGACCTGCTGGCCGAGGATGGCAACCTTGACCGATTGGACGAACCGCTGCGGGTCCAGGGCCAATGCCTGGGCGAGCGGCTCGCGCAGTACCTGGAAGGCTCGGTGCCGAGCGCTTCGCCCGCTCCAGCCACGCAGCCGGCGGACGAGCCGGGCGCAAGTCCCGGCCACTGGCACTTGTCCCTGCGCTTTGGTCCGGATGTATTGCGCAACGGCATGGACCCGCTGGCGTTCCTGCGTTACCTGAGCACGTTGGGGCAGTTGCTGCATACCGTCACACTGTGCGAGGGGTTGCCGCCGTTTGCGTCGATGGACCCGGAAACCAACTACCTGGGCTTTGAACTCGCGCTGCTCAGCGATGCCTCGCGGGAGGTCATCGACGGAGCCTTTGATTTTGTGCGCGATGACGCGCTCGTCCAGATCCTTGCACCGCAAGCCTCTGTCCAAGCCTGTCGCGCGCATCTCGACGGATTGCCGGAAGACAATGCCGTGCTGCTTGAGCTGCTGGTGCGTTGCGGCACATTGACGGAGTCCCAGGCCCTGCTCGTCACCCAGGAGGGTGAGCAAGTTCCGGTCGAGATGCGCGGCGAGCTGGACGCACCACCCGATTCAGTCGCGCCGTTGATCAAGGCCGGCAAGGGTGCGGCGAGCAACGAAGGCAACCTGATCCGCGTCGATGCCGCCAAGCTGGACCAACTGATCAACCTGGTTGGCGAGCTGATCATCGCCGGTGCCGGAGCCAACCTGGTGGCAGTGCGTAGCGGGATTGGCGAGATGATCGAAGCCACCAGCCTGTTATCGCGCTTGGTGGAAGAGGTGCGTGACTCGGCACTGACCCTGCGCATGGTGCAGATCGGCGCGACATTCACGCGCTTCCAGCGGGTGGTGCGCGACGTCTCCAAGGAACTGGGCAAGGACATCGTGCTGCAGATCGGCGGTGGCGAGACCGAGTTGGACAAGACCGTCGTCGAACGTATCGGCGACCCGTTGACGCACTTGGTGCGCAACGCCATGGACCATGGCATCGAGGCCGTGTCGACGCGCCTTCAACGGGGCAAGCCGGCCCAGGGCACGGTACGCCTGAATGCCTACCACGAGTCCGGCAGTATCGTGATCGAAGTGTCGGACGACGGCGGTGGCCTGGCCAAGGACAAAATCCTGGCCAAGGCCCGCGAGCGTGGCCTGGTGGGGGACGGCCAGCTACCGGCGGATAAAGACATCCTGAACTTGATTTTCGAGCCGGGCTTCTCCACCGCCGACCAGGTCAGCAACCTGTCCGGCCGCGGGGTGGGCATGGATGTGGTCAAGCGCAATATCACCGCGTTGCGCGGCAGCGTGAGCCTCGAGAGCGAAGAAGGGCAGGGCACAACGGTACGGATTCGTCTGCCGCTGACCCTGGCAATCATCGACGGCTTTCTGATCGGGGTGGGCAAGGCCTCTTATGTCATCCCGTTGAACATGGTGGAGGAGTGCATCGAACTGGCGCCTGGACAGGGCGCAGACACCGGCTACCTGGACCTGCGTGGAGATGTGCTGCCGATCCTGCGCCTGCGGGACATGTTCGATGTGCAAGAACCCCGAGGCAGTCGAGAAAACGTGGTCGTCGTGCAATACGCCGGCCTGCGTGCTGGCTTGGTGGTCGATCGCTTGCAGGGGGAGTTTCAAACCGTGATCAAGCCATTGGGCAAAGTGTTTGGTGAGGCCCATGGGCTCGGCGGGTTCACCATCCTTGGCAGTGGAGCCGTCGCCCTGATTCTGGATATACCCAATTTGTTAGGACACGTTGCCAAGGACGCCACCCACCGTTCGATCCCAAGTCCGTTATCGACTTAATGAGCGTCATCAGGAGTTCCTCGCCATGACCGTTATCAGAAATATCATGCTGTTGGTTTTCACCGCAGCGCTCGGCGTTGTCGTGTTGGGTGGTACCAGCCTTTACCTGGCTGGTGAAATCAATACGAGCGCCAGTTATGCCAACACCAATACCGTGCCCAGCTTGCTGGAAATCGACCGTGCGGCGGCTGCGTTCACCGACCTTCACACCCTGGAATGGCAACGTCTGAACGATTCCGAAAAAAACTTCGTGTCCAGCTATGCACAGAACGTGGCACAGAACTTCAGCGCGATTGGCAAAGCCCTGGATCACTATGAGGGCGCATTGGTCTCCGACGACCATGACGCAGCACTGTTGAAGCAGTTACGTGGCCGCTTGGCTGAATTCGCGACCCTGCAGGCGCATTTCGACAAGTTCATCGACGACGGTGATCAAGCCTCGGCCCGCGCATTGATCGAGGCCAGCCAGCCATTGCAGAGCGCGGTGCTGACGACGATCGGTGAGCTGCGCGAATACAACCTGGAACTGGGGCGCAAGGGCCAATTGGTTGCCACCGCCACTGAGAAGAATGCCCGCTCCCTCATCCTGCTGGTCAGCGCGCTGACATTTTTAGCCACCGCGTTGGTGGGCGCACTTCTGGGACGCAACCTGATGCGCCAACTCGGCGGCGAACCGGTGGCCGTGCGCGCTTTCGCCGCTCGCTTGTCAGCGGGGGAGCTGGATGCCAAAGCCACGCTCAAGCCCGGTGACACCACGAGCTTGATGGCGTCCATGCAACAACTGGGCGCGAGCCTGCATGGGCTGGTCGCGGAGATAAACCGCATGTCCAGTGAACACGACAAGGGCGACATCGATGCACAGATCGATGCTGGCCGCTTTCATGGCAGTTACCGCTCCATGGCCCAGGGCATCAACGAGATGGTCAACGGCCATATCAGCGTGAAGAAAAAAGCCATGGCCTGTATCCGCGCGTTCGGCGAAGGCAATCTGTCGGCACCGCTTGAGCAATTCCCCGGCAAAAAAGCCTTTATCAACGAGAACATCGAGCAACTGCGGGCCAATATCCTGGCGCTCGTCGAAGACACCAGCCAGATCAGCGACAGCGCGCTGATCGGCAAACTCGATACCCGGCCTGACGCCGCTCGGCATCAAGGTGATTTCCGCCGCATCATCCTGGGGATCAACGGTTCGCTGGATGCGATCATCGTGCCGATTACTGAAGCCATGGATGTCTTGTCGGCGATGTCCAATGGCGACCTGACCCGGACCATCAACGGCGACTATCAAGGCAAGTTCCTGGAACTGAAAAACTCGGTCAACGGCACCGTGGAAAAACTCTCGGAAATCATCGGCGAAGTGCGCGGCTCAGCCGATTCGCTGTCCAGTGCTTCCGAGGAGATCTCCGCCACTGCGCAAAGCATGGCGCAGTCGGCGTCCGAACAGGCCGCGTCGGTGGAGCAGACCTCGGCATCGATGGAGCAGATGTCGGCGTCCATTGCTCAAAATACCGAAAATGCCAAGGTGACCGACGGCATGGCGGGTAAAGCCAACAAGGAAGCCTCGGAAGGCGGTCGCGCCGTGAAGGACACGGTGGCGGCGATGAAGACCATCGCTGAGAAAATCGGCATCGTCGACTCCATCGCTTACCAGACCAACCTGTTGGCGCTCAACGCGGCGATCGAAGCGGCGCGTGCCGGCGAGCACGGCAAAGGCTTCGCGGTGGTGGCGGCCGAAGTACGCAAACTGGCCGAGCGCAGCCAGATCGCGGCGCAGGAAATCAGTGAAGTGGCCAAGAACAGCGTGGCCTTGGCGGAACGGGCGGGCAACCTGCTTGACGAGATTGTGCCTTCGATCGCCAAGACCTCTGATCTGGTGCAGGAAATCGCGGCCGCCTCGGAAGAACAATCCATCGGCTCCGAGCAAATCAACAGCGCGATGTCGCAGATGAGCCAATTGACCCAGCAAAACGCTTCGGCCTCCGAAGAGCTGGCGGCGACGGCCGAGGAAATGAGCGGCCAGGCCGAGCAGTTGCAGGAACTCATGGGCTTTTTCAGCGTACAGAGCAAGCGCGCCGGGCGGACCGCCTCGATGCCCGTGATCAATCGCGCGGCATCCACGTTCGACCAGGATAGCCGTGCGGTGGAGAGCGGTTTCGTCCGCTTCGGGAGCTGACCCATGAGCGCCACAGCCGTTATGCCGAACACTTTGGAGTCAGCGCCGCAGGTCGATGAGCCCTTGCAGTACCTGACCTTCTTGGCTGACCAGCAGATGTATGCGGTCAATACACTGAACGTTCGCGAAATCATCGAATACAACCAGGTGACCACGGTGCCGATGATGCCGACATTCCTGCGCGGGGTGATCAACCTGCGCGGTTCAGTGGTGCCGTTAGTGGACCTCAAGGCGCGGTTTGGCAAGGGTGTGACGGTGCTGGGCAGCCGAACGTGCATCGTCATTCTTGAAGCGGCGAAGGAGGGCGAGTCCCAGGTGCTGGGGGTGGTGGTGGACTCGGTCAGCGAAGTGATCGAGATCCTCGATATCGATATCAAGCCCGCGCCGGCCTTTGGTAACCCTATCCGTACCGACTTCATCCGGGGGATGACCAAGGTGCGAGGTGCTTTTGTCACGCTGCTGCAAATCGAGCAGGTGTTGTGTGTCGATGAGATGGCCGGCTTGATGCGAGCTTGACGTGTACGACCGCGCCTCCCGGCGCGGCCGCAAAGTAATCGATGCGAGGTGAGTCATGGCGTTATCCATCGCAAGTCCAGGTAAAGCCACGGTCTCGAGCCCTAGCCAATACCTCACCTTCGAGTTGGGGGATGAGATGTTCGCCGTCGGCACGCTCAACGTGCGAGAGATCATCGAATACGGACCGATCACCAGCGTGCCGTTGTTGCCGCCCAGCATCCGCGGCGTGATCAATCTGCGCGGCGCGGCGGTTCCGGTGCTGGACCTGGGCGTGCGCTTTCGCGGCGAGCGCACGGTGCAGACCTCGAGGACCTGCTTTGTGATCCTTGAGGTACAGGCCAATGCCGGGGGCAAGCCGGTGGGCATCATTGTGGATGCGGTCAGCGAGGTCCTTGAAATCGCCGATCAGGATATCGAACCGTCCTTGAATTTCGGGACCGATGTCAGAGCGGACTTCCTGTTGGGCATCGGCAAATTGGAGAGCGGTTTTGTGTTGTTGCTGGATATCGGTCGCGTGTTGTCCCTGGAGCAGGTCGATGTGCTGGCAACCCTTGATCCCTTGCTGCCTTCAACTGCCTGATTGTTTTTTGGGAGTGTCCTCATGAACGTGATTCTCTCCGATGCGGAGTTCCTGCAGTTTCGCACTCTCATTCATCAAATCGCCGGCATCAGCCTGTCGGATGCCAAAAAACAGTTGGTGAGCGCTCGGCTCGCCAAGCGCCTGCAAGTGTTCAAGCTCAATACCTACGGCGCGTACTACAAAGTGCTGATGAAGGACGCGACGGAACTACAAGTGGCGGTCGATATGCTGACCACCAACGAAACCTACTTCTTCCGCGAGCCCAAGCATTTTGATTTCCTGCGCGATGTCGCACTGCCCGAACTGCGTGGCAGCGGGCCTTTGCGTGTATGGAGCGGCGCCTGCTCGAGCGGTGAAGAGCCCTACACCCTGGCCATGGTCCTGGCGGACAGCCTCGGCGGCCGGCCCTGGGAAATCGTCGCATCGGATATCAGCAGCCGGGTACTGGAAACGGCCCGCCAGGGGCGCTACCCCCTCGAAGGCACGCGCGGCATTCCCCAAGCGTTGCTCAACAAATATTGCCTCAAGGGCGTCGGCGCCAACCACGGTTGCTTCATGGTCGAACCGGCGCTGGCGTCGAGGATCGATTTCCAGGCTATCAACTTGAACAATCCGCTGCCGAAACTGGGAATGTTTGACGTGATCTTCCTGCGCAACGTGATGATCTATTTTGACAGCGAGACCAAAGTGCAAGTGGTCAAGCGCCTGGTCAGCCACCTCAAGCCCGGCGGCTATTTCCTGGTCAGCCATTCGGAAAGTCTCAATGGCGTGACCGATGAACTGCGACTGGTCAAGCCTTCGATCTATCGGAGGCCGCATGCCTGACACCCCACCGTCCCGCGAGGTGTACCTGAATCCCGGCGAGTGGTTTTTCGGTTCAGGCGCCATTCGGCTGCGCACCGTGCTGGGCTCATGCGTTGCATTGGTGGTCTGGCATCCGCGGCGCTTGTTGGGCGGCATGTGCCACTACCTGTTGCCGCGGCGCGCAGTGAAGAGATCGGCTGCACTGGATGGTCGCTACGGCGATGAGGCGCTCCAATTGCTGCTCGGCCGAATGCACGCGATCAAGGTGCCGCCGACGGAGTTCAGAATCAGCGTGTATGGCGGCGGGGATATGTTTCCGGGGCTGGCGCGTTCGGACAATCACTACGTTGGCCAGCGCAATGTCGAGCAAGCCAGGCACCTGCTCGATTCGCATCATTTGCGGTGTCACAACTTTCATGTGGAAGGCGTGGGTTATCGAACCGTGGTGTTCGATCTGGCCAATGGCAACATCGAACTCAACTACCTGGCCCTGCATTGGCCACTCAGCAGCCCTCATGGAGAGCGTGCGATATGAGCCTTATCAAAGTACTGATCATTGACGACTCCGCGGTGGTTCGCCAGGTGCTGACGGCGACCCTTGGGCAAGACCCGGCCATTGAAGTGATCGGCGCGGCGGCGGACCCGGTGTTCGCCATGGACAAGATGAACAAGCAATGGCCGGACGTCATCGTGCTGGACGTCGAGATGCCGCGGATGGATGGCATTACGTTCCTCAAGAAACTGATGGCCGAACATCCGACGCCAGTGGTCATCTGCTCCACGCTGACCGAGAAGGGCGCGGCCACCACCATGCAAGCGCTGGCGGCCGGTGCGGTGAGTATCGTGACCAAGCCGCAACTCAATTTGCGTCAGTTCCTGACCGACAGTTCCGATGAATTGGCCGGTGCCGTCAAGGCCGCAGCCCGGGCCAACATGAAACGCATGGTGCCGTCCAGCGAGCGAGCCCCGGTCAAGCTGACTGCCGACGTCATACTGCCGGCGAGCACGCAGGCCATGGCGCGCACCACCGAAAACATCGTCGCCATTGGTACGTCCACCGGCGGCACGCAAGCCCTGGAGCTGGTGCTGACTGCCTTGCCCAGGGTGTGCCCGGGAATCGTGATCGTGCAGCACATGCCGGAACACTTCACCGCGGCATTTGCCGAGCGGCTCAACCGCCTGTGCGAGATCGAAGTCAGGGAGGCGAAAAATGGCGATCGCGTCATTCCCGGTTGTGCGTTGATTGCTCCCGGCGGCAGGCACATGTTGCTCAAGCGCAGCGGCGCCCAATACCTGGTTGAAATCGTTGATGGGCCCCCTGTCAGCCGGCACCGCCCTTCGGTGGACGTGCTGTTTCGTTCGGTCGCCCGCAGTGCCGGCGGCAACGCGCTGGGCATCATCATGACGGGCATGGGGGACGATGGCGCTCGCGGGTTGAAGGAGATGCACGACAACGGCGCGCTGACGCTGGGCCAGAATGAAGAGTCGTGCGTGGTGTACGGCATGCCTAAGGAGGCCTTCAAGCTCGGTGCGGTGGAGCGCGAGTTGCCGCTCGAGCAAATTCCAGCCGCGATTCTGCAGTCCATGCACCTGCGCCGCTGACGGTTGATGCTGGTGAACCGAGGTTTTTTGCGCGCCTGGGTCGGGTTGGGCGGCGAGGGGGTTGGCTGCGCCGAAACGGCTTGGGAAGGTGATGAGTTCCGTATCTCAGCAGATGCTCTTCCTACCTGGGCGCTGGAAACTTTCAGCGCGATCAGGAACCGACTCCCACAGTTCTGCCACACAGGATAAGCCTGCTTCCGCTGGTTTGCTTGACGATTTGTCGATCGTCGGGGCGCCTGGAGCGCTGAGGCAAGGCGTCTGATCAAACCGAACTGGAGAACTAAATGTCGGCATCAGTATTCATGCAGTCTGTCGCTCACTCCTCTGATGACAAGTCTTTCAGAGACCCCATGTCCATTGCCGAGCGGTCTATGAGCTCATCGGCCAGCCAGAGCCTGTTCTGGGATTCGTATCACTTTGGCTCAGCATTCGGCAGCACGTCGTCGCGCCCGTACTTCGGCCACGGTCATTATCACTCGGGGCCGCCGCAACGTCCGCTGCCCGATAATGTGCGCCCGAACCCCGGCCCACCGCCGCGCCCAACCCCCGAGCGGCCGGACCCGCATTACTCCAAGCAAAGCAATCAGCAACTGGCCCAGGCGCTGCTGAGCAATTACGGCGCGTTCAGGGAAGGGCATTTTTCGCGGCAAGTCACCCTCGAAAGCCTGAAAAAAATGGCCGAGCGACCGTTGACCGGCAACCCGCAGATGGACGCCAATATCCGCCTGGCGAAGGAACTGCTGCGGCGTCCCGAGCTGGTACGCGCGCTCGATCGAAACATGAGCACCGGTGCTTCGGATGGCCGCTTGTCCAGGGACGACATTATGAGCGTCATCGGTTCCGATAACCCCTTTAAACTCAAAGACGACAAACAGCTGATCAAGGAAATGCTCGGCCATTTCCAACAGTTGAAGGGCAACGGTCGGGGCGACAGCATCAAGCTCGACAAGCTCAAAGAGTTTGCGGCGCAGGCGTTGACGGGCAACCCCTTCACTGACCATCTCATCCAATTGGCCAAGGAAGTCATGGCCCGTTCGATTCTGCAGGGGCGGATGGACAATGTTGACGAGTGGCAGCGCGACGGCAAGATTTCGCGACGCGAACTGCTGAAACTGCTGCGTTAACTCTGGCACAGCCGAATGCCGCGTCACTCGCGGCATAGGTTGGCAAGCGTAGTGAGCAGGAAGCACCACTTCAGTCAGGGAGGAAGGGTTTTACCACGAAGAGATTGCCATCGGCCGTTGAATGGCTGCCGGTGTCTTCACCTACCGAATCAGGTCTGGACTATGAATTCGACATCCTTTGAATCTCAGCCCTCCCAGTACACGGTTGCGAGCCTGGCGATGCCTGCACGGGAAGCAGGCCTCCCAAGCACATCCCGTTCGCAGGCACTCAACCTCATGTCTTCGCCGAAGTTCAGCTTCAGGGCGCCCACCGCCGAAGACTTCGATAAAGGTTCTCGAACATTCACGGAGGAACCGTTGTCCAGCCCTGTGTTTTCCACGCTCGCCGGGTTATGGCACAAGTTGTCTTGCCGTCTGGCCAATGACACCGAGCGGCATCTGGGCTAACCACTGAACCGTTCTGCCAGGCACAGCGCTGCGGACGGGAAACGATAAGGCAGGGAAGAAACGATCAGGCGTACATGAGCTACTTGAAGGATTCAGGCCGCTCATGTCCTTTGCTCATACCCGCAGTATTTTGCCGCTGACCGCCACCGCTGCGAGCAATCCCCCGATCAACAGGAAGGCAGTCGCCAGGCTGCTGCCATGGGCAATGAAACCGATCACCGCGGGCCCCGCGAGAATACCGGCATAGCCGAGGGTGGTGATGGCCGGCACGGCGATGTGTTCCGGCATGACGGTCTGCTTGCCGACAGCGGTGTAGAGCACCGGGACGATATTTGAACATCCGGCGCCGACCAGCGCATAGCCCAGCAGGGACATGGCCCAGGCCGGTGACAGGGTCGCGAGGAAGATCCCGGCCGCCGCCAGCGCCCCGCCGGTGACGATCACCCGGGCAGCCCCCAGTCGACGGACAATCCGGTCGCCGGTCAGGCGCCCGGCGGTCATGGTCAGGGCAAAGGCCGCATAACCCAGGCCGGCGTAGGCTTCATCCAGGCCGCGTTCGGCGCTGAGGAACACCGCGCTCCAGTCGAGCACGGCGCCTTCGGCCAAAAACACGATGAAACACAAGCCGCCGATAAACAGCACCACGCCGTGGGGAATGGCAAACGGCGGCCCGGCGCTTTCACTGCCGTAGGGCAACCAGTGGGGGGCGGCCTTGAACAGCGCCAGCGCCATGATGACGATCACCACCAGGGTCGCCTGCAGCGGCGAAAACCCCAGCCCCAGCAACCCGGAAACCCCCGCTGCGCCGACGATGCCGCCCAGGCTGAACAACCCATGGAAGCCCGACATCATGGTTTTGCCGCTGGCGCGCTCGACGATCACCGCTTGCAGGTTGACCGTGGAGTCGACCGTACCCAGGCCCGCGCCGAACAGGAACAGACCGGCCATCAGCAACGGGATCGAACTGACCGTGGCGAGCATGGGCAACGCCAGGCAGATCAGGACCGTCCCGGCGCTCAGTACGCGCCGGCAACCATAGCGCGAGGCCAGTGCGCCGGCCACCGGCATGGCGATGATCGAGCCGCCCCCCAGACACAGCAGCAACAGGCCCAGGGTGCCCTCGTTGAGTTCGGCGCGGGCCTTGGCATACGGCACCAACGGCGCCCAGGCGGCGATGCCGAAGCCGGCGATGAAGAAGGCGATGCGCGTCGACATTTGCTCCAGCCGCCCGGGAACCACGGGCGCTGGGGTGGGGATGGCAGTCATGGAGAATCCTTGGTTTTGCGTTCAACGAACGATGTCCGGCGCGACATCCTTACACATCAAGCCTGATCGAGCGAGCCAGGTTCACGCGGCGTTCGCGCTGGCGACGGGTTTTATTTTCGCCAGCACGGAACGCTCTGGACACTGGCTGCCACCTAGAGGACATCGACGTGTAGGAGGTGGTCTGGAAGGTGCGTAATCCCCGTGAGAATTGCTGAACCCCAGGCTTCCTGCGGCGGATGACGCACCTTCCAGACCACTTCCCACGCGCCGACCGTTCTGTAATACGCTGCTGCTTCTGTGTGCAGACGATTGGACGGACGAAGCGATGAAGGACTTTCAGCCAGGCGACCCCTTGACCCGGTTCTACGATGCCCGCGGCAATATCTATGGGGTGGTCAGCCCGGCCTGTTTGCGTCGCCACGGGGTCGAGGTGCCCGACACTGCGGCCCTCGCGGCGAGCCGGCGGGACGCTTGGGCACTGCCGGCCATTGCCGCCGAATGTGGCTGGGGGCCTTCGCCGCGTCCGGCCGGCGCCAAGGCGCACCGTTGTGATGGGTTGTTGGTCGGGCCGTTCCAGGCGGCGCCGCCGTTCGACCTGTTGATCGTCAATACTGACGGCTCCCTTGCGGAGCGCAGTGGCAATGGACTGACCATCTTCGCCCAGGCGCTGAGCGATCAGGGCTTGATGACGCAGGGCTGCGAGCTGCGGGTGCATCACGATAAACAGGATGCGAAGTCGCCGCTGGCCACCTATGTCGAACCGGCACTGCACGAGCAGGTGCGTGGGTTCTGGCTGGCGTTGGGGCAGCCGGCGTTCGGCCCCCTGGCGGTCGGCGCGGACCTGCCTGGCACCGAAGAGGGGGCGTTCAGCCATGTGCCCGCGCTGGCGGCGATCAACCCGGCATGGACGCGCAGCCAGTTTGTGCGGGTGGGCAACCCCCATTGCGTGACGTTGGTGTACCAGGCCGCTGCGCTGCCGGACAATCTGCCGATGCACCAGAGCGCACTGTTCGAGCCCTTGCAGGCGATTGCATTTGCGCCACCTGCCGGGCGTGGCCAGCCCTGTGTGGCCGGGGTCAACTTGCAATGGGCTGCCCAGGCGTCCGGCAATCGAGTGCTTGCGCGGGTGTTCGAGCGGGGAGAGGGGCCGACGGCGTCCTCCGGGACCAGCGCCTGTGCCGTGGCGTGCGCCGCGTGGCGCGCCGGTTGGGTCGCGGGCGGGGAGGTCGCGGTGGTGATGCCGGGCGGTACGGTGCCGGTTCGGTTGCAGATTCAGGATGCGACAGTGCTGAGCGTCAGCCTGTTCGGGGCTGCGCGGCCGCAGCTCGATGCAGGGCCGCGCGGCTGATCGCGTCGAGTCGTATCAGCGGCTGTCCATCGAACCCCGCGTGCTACAAAAACGTCACCTGCGCCGGCTGGCGCTTCATCAACACCTTGCCGTTGCGGATCGAGTACAGCGCCAGGCCCTGGCTGCGAATCACCTCGTAGTCGCTGTCGGCCGAGAGGATCAACAGGTTGGCCGGCCGGCCGGGTTCCAGCCCATAGCGATCGCCGAGGGCCATGGCCTTGGCGCTGTTGTCCGTGACCAGGTCCAGGGCGTTTTGCAGGTTGCGGTAGCCGAGCATGTGGCAGATGTGCAACCCGGCTTCGAGCACCCGCAGGATGTTGCCGTTGCCCAGGGGATACCAGGGATCGACGATGGAATCCTGGCCGAAGCACACGTTCATGCCGGCTTCCAGCAGTTCGTTGACGCGGGTGACGCCGCGCCGTTTCGGGAAACTGTCGAAGCGCCCTTGCAGGTGAATGCTTTCGGTGGGGCAGGAGACGAAGCTGATACCGGAATGCCCGAGCAGGCGGAACAGTTTGGCGCAGTAGGCGTTGTCGTAGGAACCCATGGCCGTGGTGTGGCTGGCGGTGACGCGGGCGCCCATGTCGCGGCTGCGCGCTTCTTCGGCGAGCACTTCGAGGAAACGCGAGTGCGGGTCGTCGGTTTCGTCGCAATGCACGTCGACCAGGCAGCCGCTGCGTTCGGCCAGGTCCATCAGGAACTTCACCGAACTCACGCCCTGGTCGCGGGTGTATTCAAAGTGGGGGATGCCGCCGATCACGTCGGCGCCCAGGCGGACGGCTTCTTCCATCAGCTCGCGGCCGTTGCGGTACGACTCGATGCCCTCCTGGGGAAAGGCGACGATTTGCAGGTCGATCAGGTGCGCAGTGTCCTCGCGCACTTCGAGCATGGCTTTGAGCGCGGTGAGGTCCGGGTCGGTGACGTCGACGTGGGTACGCACATGCTGGATACCGTGGGCGGCGAGGGCCTGGATGGTTTTCCTGGCGCGGGCCTTGGTGTCTTCGTGGGTGATGGTGGCTTTGCGTTCGCCCCAGCACTCGATCCCTTCGAACAGGGTGCCGCTCATGTTCCAGCGCGGCTCGCCGGCGGTGAGGGTGGCGTCGAGGTGGATGTGCGGTTCGACGAAGGGCGGTATCACCAGGTTGCCGGCCGCGTCGAGGTCGTCGGGCCCCGCCGTGGGGGCTGTGGTTTGCGGCGTGATGCTGGCGATCCGGCCGTGTTCCAGGTGCAGATCATGCAGGCCTTCACGGTTGCGCAGGCGGGCGTTGATGATGTGCATGGGCAAGTTCCTCTTGGCTAAAAACAATCAGGCAGACAGCCGCCAGATCATCAGCGCGATGCCGATGTCCAGGCGGTCATACGAATTATCCAGCCTCAGCCCGCACAGGGCTTCGATGCGCTGGACGCGGTGCGTCAGGGTATTGCGGTGGACGGCCAGGCGCTGCGCGGCGGCCACAAGGTTACCATTCTCGTGGAACCAGGCTTCGAGGGTCGGCAGCAGGCTTGGGCCATGGTGCAGGTCGTGGCGCAGCAACGGGCCCAGGCGGTCATTGAGAAACTGGTCGAGCAGCGCACGATCGCGCACGCCGC
This sequence comes from Pseudomonas sp. K8, assembly GCF_014889455.1. Taxonomy (NCBI): domain Bacteria; kingdom Pseudomonadati; phylum Pseudomonadota; class Gammaproteobacteria; order Pseudomonadales; family Pseudomonadaceae; genus Pseudomonas; species Pseudomonas sp. K8. The sequence goes on along the minus strand of NZ_VJWO01000008.1, from coordinate 127,310 downwards.
TGAGCAGCTTCAATACGCCGAGTTCGTCATACACGCAGAGCCCGGCGCGTTCGCTGAAGCGCCGCGCGGCGGCCAATGCCTGGCGCGCTTCATCCTGCGCCTGGGCCAGGCGCGCCGGCGGGTGGGCGGCGGCGCTCAGGCCGATGAACAGTTTCAGCGGCGCCAGGCGCAGGTTCAGCGGCTTCAACCAATTGGCCAGTTGCTCCCGGTTAGCCAGCGCCGCGACGGCATCGGCGGCCGGCAGCAGCAACGTCCATTGGCCGGCGCGCCCGAGTACTGGCACTGCGGCCGACAACTGCCGCAGGCGCCGGGTAATGCTGTCGTGTTGCCGCGCCAACTGCGCTTCCATCTGCGCCGCCTCGCCCTGGGCAAATAACGCGTCGCTGCCCTCCAACTGCAACTGCACGATTTGCCAATGGCCGGCCAGGGGCATGCCCAACTGGGCGGCGCGGTGCAGCAGCAGATCCAACGATTGATAGTCACCGGCCAGCAACCGCTCCAGCACATCGTGCCGCGAGCGGCCCAATTGTTCGGACTGGATCAACGCTGAACCGATCGCCTGGGTCACCAGCACCATTTTCAGTGAGTAAGGCTGTTCGATCAGCGGCATGTCGGCGGCTTCGGCGGCGTCCAGCAAGCGCTGGGGAATCGCCTGGATATAGGCCGGCCCGGTGAGAATCACCAACCCGGCCACCTGACGCAGGCAGGCTTCCTCCAGCAGTTGCAGCAAATTCGCTTCGTCCCGTGGGTGATTGATACCGGTGACGAACACCAGTTCGCCCCCCAGCACCCACTCGGCGATGCCGCTGTTCTCTGCGACATACGGCCAGCGCACGGCATTCTCCAGGCCCGCCGCCCCGGCGCGCAGGCACAGGGAATCCAGCCCTGGCAGGGCGAGCACATCGGCAATGGTCAGGCTCATGCCTGTGCGTCAGCCAACGGTGCCCGCACACGCAGTACGGCGCTGAGTAACGTGTAGGTCAGCGACGCGGCGACGATCCCCACCAACGGCGCCACCCAGGGCGAATTGAACGCCAGTACGGTGCCCACGGCGTAGGCGGTCAGCCCCGGCCAGTTGAACGCCGGCAGGCGCGCATCGGCCAGGCGTGGATAGCGGCCGCGGTAGCGATAGAAAAAGTCCGCCATGATCACCCCGCCAATCGGTGGAATTACCGTGCCCAGCAGGATCAGGTACGGCACCAGCATGTCGTACATGCCGAGCAGCGCCAGCAGCGTGCCGATCACTGCACCTGCCAGGGTCACCGTCTTGCGGCGGCGGGTGCGCAGCAGGTTGCAACCGGCCACGGCGAAGTTGTAGATGGTGTTGTCCTGGGTGCTCCAGATATTGAGCAGCAACATCGCCATCGCGGCCGTGGCAAAGCCTTGCAGCAGCAACACCTCCACCACGTCGGGCTGTTGATAGACGATGGCGCCATAAGCCCCGATCAGCACCATCAAGCCATTGCCGACAAAAAAACCGATCAGGCTGGCGAGCACCGCGACCTTGGCCGAGCGCGAAAAGCGCGTCCAGTTGGTGGCCTGGGTCGCGCCGCTGACAAAGGTGCCGAACACCAGGGTGATCGCCGTCGACACGTCCAGTTCCGACGTCGGCACCACCGCCAGCAAGCCTTGCAGCCCGCCGACTTTCACCGTGGCGACCCACATCGACAGGCACAACAGAATGCCCATGGCCGGCACCGCGATGTAGGACAGAATCTCCAACCCGCGATAGCCCACGTAGGCCGTGGCGCAGAACAGCAGGCCAAACAGCACCATCAGCACCAGCACGCTGCCCTGGCTCAGCTCGAAATATTTGCCCAGCACCACGGCGGCGGTGGCGGTACCCCAGGCGTACCAGCCGATCTGGGTGAAACCGAGGATCAAATCACTGAGCTTGCTGCCGACTTCGCCAAAACAGAAGCGCCCCATCAACACCGAATTCAGGCCGCTCTTGAACGCGATGTAACCCAAGCCTGCGGCATAAATGCCCAACAGCAGGTTACCCAAGGCCACGACGCCGAGCATGTCGACGAAACTGAACGCCACGCCCAGCTTGCCGCCGGCAAACATGGTCGCGGTGAAAAAGGTGAAGCCCAGCAGCACCATGGCGGTGGACGCCAGGCCCTTGCGTGCGTGCATCGGGACTTCGCTGAGGGGGTAATCGTTGCCCGGTTCTTGCTGCGTCATGTGCCTTGCTCCCTGAATGAGTGACGCAGGCCTATTGCACCGCGCGTGCCAATTGAGCAGCAGTGACGGGCGCACGGTGGGTGTTGTGCAGTATGCACAGGATTTATCGCCAGACAGGCGCGGAACACGGGCGGGAGTGGTCGCGGTGCCCAATCAGGCACGAAAGCGGTGCAGCGGTGATACAAATTGGATCAGTCGAACAGCGTCAGCGTGGTTTCGCCGCGATGAAACGCAAAGGCCGCCTCGAGATCGCTTTCGATGGTGCGCCCACGGGACAGCGGCGGCAGGTCGTCGAGGGCGAAAAAGCCCACCTCGGTGGTTTCGAACCCGGCCGTCGGCGCCAGTTGGTCGACCCGTTCACACAGGAAATACAGCTTGTAGAAGTCCCGCACATCCGGGCGATACAAGCCCTTGGCCTTGTGCGTGACGCTGTAGAGCGCCCGCGCCGTCACCGTCAGCCCGGCTTCCTCGCGGATCTCCTTGACGATGTTTTCTGCGGCCGACAGACCGATATCGGCATAGCCCCCCGGCAGTGCCCAGCAACCATCGGTCGCCTCGCGCACCAGCAGAATGCGCTCGCCGTCGATCACTGCGCCGCGGACATCGATCATTGGCGTCGAATAGCGCTGGGCGAAATCCGGGACCAGCCCGCTGATGCGCTCCAGCGGCACATTGCCCAATTGCGCGAGCATGCTGTGGGCGATCTCGGCAATTTCTTCCAGGCGCTCGCGTTCGAAGTCGTCGGTGCAAAAGTGCAGCCCCGTGGAAGCCAATGCCTGCAAGCGTTTGGCCTGGGCCAGCCAGGTGTTTTCCATGGGGCGCTCCCGCAGGGCGTTGACGTGAGGGTTACTCGCCGCGATAGATGCAGCCGCTGGTGCAGGTTTCGTGGATGCGAATCGCGCTGAGTTCGGGCAGCAGGGGTTTCAATTCGGTCCAGATCCACTTGGCCAGTACTTCGCTGGTGGGGTTTTCCAGGCCGGGGATGTCGTTCAGGTAGTTGTGGTCGAGGCGTTCATAGAGCGGCTTGAAAATCGCCTTGATCTCCGAGAAGTCGCGAATCCAGCCGGTATGGGGGTCCAGGTCGCCGCTCAGGTGGATCGCCACCTTGAACGAATGCCCATGCAGGCGCCCGCATTTGTGGCCGTCTGGCACGTGGGGCAGGCGGTGGGCGGATTCGAATGTAAATTCCTTGAAGATTTCCACAGTATTTTTCAGCTCGGTCAGGTTTCTGGCAGGCGGCGAGTTTAACAGCTACATCGCGCCTCGCGCATACCGCTGGGTCAAAGCGCCTGCAAGCGCTCGCCCAGGCCACCCTGGTCGGCCAGGTGCAGAAACTCATCGCCCAGGCGCCGGCTCTCGCTCATTGCGGTTTGCCAGTATTTGTTGCGAGTCGCGTCATCGCCCAGAAAGCGCTTGAAGTCGCTGCGGTCCGGCAGTTTGCCGTGGGGCAGGCGGGCCAGGTAGTCCTTCGACGGCGCCAGCAGCAACACGTCCTGCAAGCCTTGTTGATTACTGCGTCGCCACGGCAGGCCCTTGTCGAACCAGCCGGGGATGACGCGGTCGGTGAAGTGCGGGTACAGCACGATGTCATCGCCGTGGTAGGGCAGGTCGAGGTGGTAATCCAGCAGGCCGCCGTCGCGGTAGGTGCCGGCACCGGCGCCAGGCAGGTCGCGCACGCCTTGCATCACCAGGGGAATCGAGCCGGACGCCAGCAGCGCCTGGCGCAGGTTGCCCAGGTTCAGGTCGAGAAAGCGCGACGGAAAATCCCGCAGCGCATGCACCGGCGGCGCCTGGCGCGGGTCATGGATGATCAGCCGCTCGAAATGCCGCGACAGCCGCGCGCGGCCGCGCAGGTTGTCGGCAATCACCGACGACAGGCCCAGGCTCAGCCGCCCGCGGTGGTCATCGGCGAGCAGGCCGTGGCTCTTGACCACCATGATGTTCAGCCGATAGCCGGGGTTGTCCAGTACCCGCGCATCGCGCCCGGCCAGCAGGTCATCGAGCATGCGCCGGCAGCTCTGGCTGACCTCGGCCATGGTCACGCCTTTGGCGAAGCGTTGTTCGTTGTACAGGCGGCCGAGGTCGAGCAGGCCTTGCACCGGGTCGGGCAGGCAGGCGCTGGCAAACCGCCAGGAACCGATGGAGGCACCGATCAGCGCACGTTCGCGTGGCGCGCGGGGCAGCCACTCGCCGAACAGCGCCAGGTCCAGGCCCTGGATGCCCAAGGCCTTGGGCCCGCCTGCCGCACCGGGAAGGATACCGACATCGGCAGGCTTGAGGCCTTGCTCGCGAATGCGCGCAAAGGCGCGTTTGCCGGCCTTGAGGGTCAGGGCGGGAAACTTGATGTGGATGGCTGTCATACCGGTCTCTGTTGAAGCGAGCGGGGCAGTATAGAAAATCTCGCCGGGTGAAGGAAAACGCGGGTGACGCGAATTGCCATGGTGGCAATTCAGTTTCAGTTAAGTTGCCACGGATACGCTGGCGGGCGTAGGACAAATATCGTGAAACGGAGACTCAGCATGAAGCGTCTTACAATGCTGGTCGCCGCCGGGTTCATTGCCTCTTTGGCGGCACAGGCCCAGGCAGTCGACCCCGACAAGTCACTCCGCGGGCCCGGCACTGTTACTATTGTCGCCTTCGATCAGCTGGACGCCACGGCCCTGGCCTTGCATCCTGGTTCGACCCTGCTGGACACCGACCTGGACGAGGTCTACGGCAAGTACCTCTACGAGGTCGAACTGGAGGATGTCGACGGCATCGAATGGGAGGTTGAATTGGACGCGCTCACCGGGCATGTGCTCAAGAATCATCAGGATACGTAATGAAGGTATATCGACGCGCCGCTGGTTGGGCGGGGCTGGTGCTCCTGGCGTTTTGCTCAAGCCTGTCAGCCCGCGACCTCAACCAGGACGAAGCCTTGGCACTGCGCCAGCAGGGGGTGATCCTGCCGCTCGAGCAACTGTTGCAGCAGGCCATGGCGCGCCACCCCGGCTCGCGGCTGCTGGAGGCCGAGCTTGAGAAAAAGGACGAGCAATATGCCTATGAGGTGGAACTGGTGACGACCGACGGGGTGGTGCGCGAGATCAAACTCGACGCCACCAGCGGTGCGCTGATCAAAGACGAGGAAGACTGATGCGCCTGCTGTTGGTGGAAGACAACGTACCGCTGGCCGATGAACTGCTGGCCGGCCTGCAGCGCCAGGGCTATGCCGTCGATTGGCTGGCCGATGGGCGCGATGCCGCGTACCAGGGCCGCAGCGAACCCTATGACTTGATCATCCTCGACCTCGGCCTGCCCGGGTTGCCCGGGCTCGAGGTGTTGGCGCAATGGCGCGCGGCCGCGCTGGCCACTCCGGTGCTGATCCTCACCGCGCGCGATTCCTGGGCCGAGCGCATCGAAGGGCTCAAGGCCGGCGCCGACGATTACCTGAGCAAACCGTTTCACCCCGAAGAACTGCACCTGCGTGTCCAGGCGCTGTTGCGCCGTTCCCATGGACAGGCCAACCAGCCGACCTTGCAAGCGGCCGGCCTGCAGTTGGATGAAGGGCGCCAATGCGTGCTGCGCGACGGCGACGAAATCCAACTGACCGCCGCCGAGTTTCGCTTGCTGCGCTATTTCATGTTGCACCCGCAACAGATCCTGTCGAAAAGCCATCTGGCCGAGCATTTATATGACGGTGAGACCGAGCGCGATTCGAATGTGCTTGAAGTCCACGTCAACCACCTGCGCCGCAAATTGGGCCGCAGCGTGATCGAAACCCGGCGCGGCCAGGGTTACCGGTTCGGCGCCAGTTCTGCATGAAGTCGATCCAGCGGCACCTGAGCCTGGGGCTGATCAGCGTGATGGTGGTGGTCGGCGTGGTGCTGGCGCAAACCAGCCTGTGGTTGTTCGAAGCCGGTTTGCAGCGCTATTTGGAGGCCGGCCTGCGCAACGACAGCGAGAACCTGCTGGTGGCGCTGGTGCGCGGGCCGAATGGCGTGCAACTCGACGAGCAACGCCTGGCGCCGGCCTATCAGCGGCCGTTCTCGGGGCATTATTTCCGTATCGATTTCGCTGACACCCACTGGCGCTCCCGCTCGTTGTGGGACCAGGAGCTGCCACGCCTGCCCGCGGCCGGGCTCAAGGGCAATCTGCAACTGGGGCCGGAAGGCCAGCAACTGTTGGTACTGCGTTCGGACTACAAGCGCTTCGGCCAATTGATTTCCATCAGCGTGGCCCAGGACTACACGCCTGTGCGTGAAAGCTTTCGGCTGATGCGTCAGATCGGCCTGGTGCTGGGGGTGGCGGCCCTGTTGCTGGTGTTGATCCTGCAACGGGTCACGGTCCGTCGCGCCTTGCGCCCGCTGGAAGTTGCGCGCAACCAGATCGCCCAGCTGCAACAGGGCCAGCGCTCGCAACTCGACACCCAGGTGCCGCTGGAGCTGGAACCGCTGGTGGCGCAGATCAACCACCTGCTGGCCCACACTGAAGACAGCCTCAAGCGTTCACGCAATGCCCTGGGCAACCTCGGCCACGCGCTGAAAACCCCGCTGTCGGTGCTGTTGAGCGCGGCGTCGAGCGAAGCGCTCAAGGACCAGCCGCGCTTGCGCACGCTGCTGCGCGAACAGCTTGAACAGGTGCAACAGCGCCTCGACCGCGAACTCAACCGCGCACGCCTGGCCGGCGACACCCTGCCGGGCGCCTTGTTTGATTGCGCGAACGAACTGCCGGGCCTGCTGGCGACCCTGAACATGGTCCACGGCGACCACCTGGACTTGAGCCACCACGCCGTCCCTGGCCTGCAATTGCCCTGGGCCCGCGAAGACCTGCTGGAGCTGCTCGGCAACCTGCTGGACAACGCCTGCAAATGGGCGGATGCGCAGGTGCGCCTGAGCATCGGCGAGACGCCGCACAGTTACCTGTTGGTGGTGGAAGACGACGGCCCCGGCATTCCCGAAGCCCAACGCGACCGAGTGTTCAGCCGTGGTACGCGCCTGGACGAGCAGACCGACGGCCATGGCCTGGGCCTGGGGATCGTGCGCGATATCGTTGAGGTGTGGGGCGGGGTGTTGCAGTTGCAGGAAAGCCAACTGGGCGGGCTCAAGGTGCTGATCGAGCTGCCCAAACGCTGAGGTCGATCAAAAAGGGGGGGAGGGGCTTACCCCGGTGCAGACCGGAGACATCCTTTACGTTTGGAACCGGAGACATCGTTTACATGTATTAATCATGGCCAGGCGATGACCAGCCGATCAAAAGTGTGGGAGGGGGCTTGCCCGATAGCGGTGAATCAGTCGATGTAGCCTTTGACTGACCCACTGCAATCGGGGGCAAGCCCCCTCCCACATTGGATTTTCTTCAGCGTTGGTGTCGGTCACTCATACTTGGAAATGATCCATCAACCCCTGTTGCTGATTGGCCAGGTGGTTCAACGCCTGGCTGACGCGCGCCGATTCGTTGGCCTGTTCTGACAGCGACTCGGTGACATCGCGGATTGTCGCCACGTTGCTGTTGATCTCTTCGGCCACCGCGCTTTGCTCTTCGGCGGCACTGGCGATTTGCAGGTTCATGTCGCTGATCACTGTGACTGCGGCGCCGATCTGGCGCAGGGCGGTGACCGCCTCGCCGACTTGTTCGACGCTGCTCTGGGCCTGGCGATAGCTGTTGCCCATGGCGCCGACCACATCGGTGGTGCCGCTTTGCAGTTGCTCGATCACCAGGCGGGTTTCTTCCACCGACTCCTGGGTACGACGCGCCAGGTTGCGCACTTCGTCGGCGACCACGGCAAACCCACGGCCGGCCTCACCGGCCCGGGCCGCTTCGATGGCGGCGTTGAGGGCCAGCAGGTTGGTCTGCTCGGCGATGCCGCGAATCACTTCGAGCACCGAGCCGATCTGCGCACTGTTGGTCGCGAGGCCTTCAACCTGGGCCATGGCGGTGCTCATGTCCGCCGCCAGATGGCCGATGTTGGTGGTGGTGCGGTCGATCACCTGCAGGCCGTCACGGGTGGCCTGGTCGGCATCGCGTGCGGCGTGGGCGGCCTGGGCCGCACTGCGGGCGACGTCCTGGGCGGTGGCGCTCATTTCATGGGAGGCGGTGGCCACCTGGTCGACCTGGCGGTATTGCTGCTCCATGCCGGCGCTGGTTTCGCTGGCGATCGCGGCGGATTGGTCGGCGGTGCCGCGGGCGTCCTGCACCGAGCGTTTGACCTCAGCGATGATCGGCTGCAGTTTGTCGAGGAAGCGGTTGAACCAGCCGGCCAGTTGCCCCAACTCGTCCTGTTTGGCGTAGTCCAGGCGGCGGGTCAGGTCGCCTTCGCCGCTGGCGATGTCTTCGAGCATGTGCGCCACGCTCAGGATCGGCCGGGTCACGCTGCGCGCCATCAGCCACACCAGCCCCAGGCCGATCACGGCGGCGAGCAGGCCCAGGCTCAACTCGAGCAGGGTGCCGCGGGCGTTGTCGGCGTCCAGTTGCGCTTTGAGCGCTTCGGCCGGGCCCACCAGGATTTTTTCCGGCACATCCAGCAACACGCCCCACGGCTTGCCGCCGGGGATCGGCGTGAACGGTGCCAGGACCTTGAGTCGATGGTCGGCACGCAGGCTGCTGATCCGCGTACTGCCGGCCAGGGCGCTGAGCAATTGCGCGCCGCTGGCGGTGTCGACCTGGTCCAGGCGCTGGCTGAGCTTGCTCGCATCCGGGCTGTAGCCGGCCAGCAAGCCGGTGGCGCTGAGAATGCTGACCTGGGTCTGGCCGTCATACAGCGTGTGGCTCGCCTGCTGGCTCACCGCCTGCAGGCTGTTGAGGTTGATGTCCACCGACAGCGAGGCAATGACTTTGCCATTCACTATCAGCGGGAACACGAGGCTGGTCATCAGTACGTTTTGGCCGTCGATGACATAGAAGTACGGTTCGATCACACACGGTTTGAGGGTGGTGCGCGGGCAGGTGAACCAGGCGTTGGCCTTTTCTCCACTCGGGCCGATGCTGGTGTCGGACATGTCGCTTTCGGGCAGCGACATGGCGGTGAGTTTGCCGGGCGTCGGCTGTGACCAATAGAGGGCGAATCGGCCTTTGTCGTTGCTGCCCAGCTCTGGCTGGTTGACGAACAGCTCATCCTTGCCGTCCAGGGCATTGGCTTCGAACACCAGGGACAAGCCGAGCAGGTCGGGGTTGGCCTGCAAGGCGGCCTTGACCTGGCGGGTCAAGTCTTCACGGGTGTCGAAGGCGTCAAGGAAGCGCTTTTCCGCCTGTTCGCGCAGGAACAGCACCTGGCGGGAAAACCCGTGACCGTATTGATAGGCATCCATGAACTGCTGGCGGATGCCCAGCGCCTGCGCTTCGCCCTGGGCTTCGATACGCGCCCGGGCCGCTTCGTCGAGCATGTGCATGCTGGAGGCTTTGACCTGCTGCGAACTCTGTTCCATGCGATACAGCGACAGACCCACCAGCAGGGTCACGATCCCCAGCAGGCAGAGGCCGGCGAGCAGGGTGATTTTCCATTGAATGGACAGCTGTCTGAGGGACATCGCGGAGCATCCTTTACCTGAAAACATAGAGAGCCTTTATATCGGCGGCTGTGTTTTTTTCTTTATTCAAACGTTCAATTTAAATTTGCAGGCGACGCCGTTTTTTGACATGCGACCGCGCCTGCTGCAAAGTGCGCGCCCTCTAATAAGACCTCCTTCCAGCCTGCTCACCGGCAGTCATCCTCCATGGCCGCGCGGGTGCGGGCATGCCTGTATTTTGTTTTTTGCTTGAGGTAACCATGATTAACGCAGTCATCGCCGCGGTCGGCACCATGCTGGTGCTCAGCCTGTCCCGCGTGCATGTGGTCATCGCCATCATCGTCGGCGCCCTGGTGGGCGGGCTGACCGGTGGCCTGGGCATCGACGCCACGCTCCAGGCCTTCAACGGTGGGCTGGGTGGTGGCGCGACAGTGGCTTTGTCCTACGCATTGCTCGGCGCTTTCGCGGTGGCGATTGCCAAGTCCGGCCTGGCCCATGCCCTGGCGGACAAGGTGTTGCTGCTGGTCGATCGCCAGGAAGCCAGCGGCGGCAGCCATGTCAAATGGCTACTGATCGGCCTGCTGTGGGTGGTGGCGATTGCCTCGCAAAACATCCTGCCGATTCATATCGCGTTTATCCCGCTGCTGGTGCCGCCGTTGCTGTATGTGCTGACCAAACTGCAACTGGACCGTCGCCTGATCGCCTGCGTGATGACCTTCGGTTTGATCACGCCCTACATGTTCCTGCCGGTGGGCTTCGGCAACATCTTTCTCAACCAGATCCTGCTGGCCAACGTGGCCAAGAGCGGCGTGGATATCAGCCAGGTCAATGTGACCCACGCCATGGGCCTGCCGGCGCTGGGCATGGTGGTCGGCCTGCTGGTGGCGGTGTTTGTCAGCTACCGTAAAAAGCGCGTGTACGACCTGGAGAAAATCGAGCGGGTCGAACAGGTCGCGGTGCAATACAACCCACTGACCCTGCTGGTGGCCGGCCTGGCGATCGCCTCGGCGTTCATCATTCAGTTGTGGTTGGACTCGATGATCATCGGCGCCCTGGCCGGGTTTTTGATTTTCTCGGTATCGGGCATTGTGCGCTGGCGTGAGACCGACGACCTGTTCACCGAAGGCATGAAGATGATGGCGATGATCGGCTTCATCATGATCGCCGCTTCAGGCTTCGCCGAAGTGCTCAAGGCCACCGGAGACGTGCGCTCGCTGGTGGAAACGTCGGCGGCGCTCATCGGCCATAGCCGTGGGATCGGGGCGTTGCTGATGTTGCTGGTGGGGCTGCTGGTGACCATGGGCATCGGTTCGTCGTTTTCCACGGTGCCGATCCTGGCCGCGATTTTCGTGCCGCTGTGTGTGCAACTGGGCTTCAGCCCGCTGGCGATTGTGTGCATCGTCGGCACGGCCGGCGCCTTGGGCGATGCCGGTTCGCCAGCGTCGGACTCGACCCTGGGCCCGACGTCCGGCCTGAATATCGACGGCCAGCACCACCACATCTGGGACACCGTGGTGCCGACATTCCTGCATTACAACATCCCGCTGCTGGTGTTTGGCTGGGTGGCGGCGATGACGCTCTGACGAGGTCGTCCTACAGAATCCGCGCAACTGGCCGTTAACCTCTCAAGCCGCCACTAATAAGAGAGAAAAGCCATGCGTCTGAGCCTGAAGGTCAAAGTCCTGTGCCTGGCCATCGTGCCGGTGCTGTTGTTTGCATTGGTGATCAGCCTGACCACGGTGTGGATCCTCAAGGGGCAAGCGCGCAACGAGGTGGATGAGACCCGCCAGCACCTGCTCGACGCCGCCAAGGCCACTCTGCAGAGTTATGTGGAAGTGGCCATGACCACTATCAAGCCGCTCTACGACGCCGCCGCCCCGGGCGATACGGCGGCGCGTGCCGAGGTGGTCAAGCTGCTGTCCAATACCAGCTACGGCAAGGATGGCTACTTCTTCGGCTACGACTCCGAAACCATCCGCCTGTTCAAGGGCAACAGCCCGGACGGCGTGGGCAAGAGCTTCAAGGACAACCGCGACCCGAATGGCGTCTACGTCAACCGCGACCTGGTCAAGGTCGGCAAGGACGGCACCCACTACCTGCAATACAGCTCGACCCAGCCCGGCCAGACCGAACTGGTGCCCAAGCTCGGCTACACCGAGTACCTGCCCAAGTGGGACATGGTCATCGGCACCTCGGTCAACCTGGATGGCATCGATGCCCAGGTGGCGGTGGTCGAGGCCAAGGTCAAGAAACGCATGGAGGGCGTATTGCTGAGTATCTTCGGTGTGGCCGTGCTGGTGCTGCTGGTGATTGCGGCGGCGGGCATGGTCCTGGCCAATACCATCCTGCGTCCGCTGCACCTGATGAAAGCCAACCTCGACGATATCGCTGCCGGTGAGGGCGACCTGACGCGGCGCCTGGCTATCACCAGCCAGGATGAGCTGGGCGATCTGGCCGGGGCCTTCAACCGGTTTGTCGAAAAGATCCACGGTTTGGTGCGCCAGATCACCGAAATGACCGCGCAACTCACCGGGCTGGTGGGCCAGGTGTCCGACCAGGCGCAGCGTTCGGAGCAGGCCATGGAGCGTCAGCGTCACGAGACCGACCAGGTGGCCACCGCGATCAATCAAATGTCTTCCGCCGCCCAGGAAGTGGCGCGCAGTGCCCAAGGCGCTTCCGTGGCTGCGCAACAGACCGACGCCGAGGGCCAGGCCGCCAAGCGCGTGGTGGACGGCAGCATCGCGCAGATCCATGCGTTGGTGAACGATATCCGCAGCAGCGGCGTGTCCCTCGACAGCTTGCAGCAGGATGTGTCGTCGATTGTCAGCGTGCTCGGCGTGATCCGCTCGATTGCCGAGCAGACCAACCTGTTGGCCCTTAACGCCGCGATCGAAGCGGCGCGGGCGGGGGAGGCCGGTCGCGGCTTTGCCGTGGTCGCCGACGAAGTGCGCGCCCTGGCCAGTCGTACCCAGACCAGCACCCAGGAAATCCAGGGCATGATCGACCGCCTGCAAAAAGGCACCGTCGCCGCCGTGGAGGCCATGCGCCGCTCCAGCGATGCCGGGGACGGCACCTCGGCCCAAGCCAACGAAGCCGGGGCGTCGCTGGACACCATGGCGCAGTTGATCGGCACCATCAACTCGATGAACGCGCAAATTGCCAGCGCCGCCGAAGAACAGACCGCGGTCGCCGAAGAGATCAACCGCAGCGTGCATCAGATTGCCGTGGCGGTGGACAGCGTGGCCGATGAAACCCAGTTGGGCGCCCAGACGTCGCGCAGCCTGGCCGACCTCGGCCAGCGCTTGGGCCAACTGGTGGCCCAGTTCAGGATCTGAGCGGGGTTACTCGACGTCGCGCATCAACAGGCCGAAACGCAGATCCATCTGCGCCGGCAAGGGCACATACACCGTGTGCCCATCCCCCGGCGCCACCTCGATGGCTTCGCCCTTGGCGTTGTGCAGGGTGGCCAGGTCGAAGTGAAAGTTGCCGGCGGGGGTCATCAGTTCCAGGTGATTGCCCACCGCAAAGCGGTTCTTCACCTTGACCTCCGCCAGCTCGCCCCGGCGCTCGCCGGTCAATTCGCCGACGAACTGCTGACGTTCCGACACCGAACTGCCGTTCTGGTAGTTCTGGTACTCGTCGTGTACATGGCGACGCAGGAAACCTTCGGTGTAGCCGCGTTGGGCCAGTGACTCCAGGTTGGTCATCAGGTTGCGGTCAAATTCGCGACCGGCCACGGCGTCATCGATGGCCTGGCGATACACCTGGGTGGTGCGCGCGCAGTAGAAGTGGGACTTGGTGCGGCCTTCGATCTTCAACGAATGCACACCCATGCGGGTCAGGCGCTCCACATGCTGCACCGCGCGCAGGTCCTTGGCGTTCATGATGTAGGTGCCGTGCTCGTCTTCGAAAGCGGGCATCTGTTCATCCGGGCGGTTGGCCTCCTGCAACAGGAACACCTGATCGGTCGGCGCGCCAATGCCCAGTGTGGGTTCCGGTTGATATTCCTGGACGATATCGCCGGTGACGTTTTCCACCGCTGGCGTGGCCTGGTATTTCCAGCGGCAGGCGTTGGTGCAGGTGCCTTGGTTGGCGTCGCGCTTGTTCATATAGCCGGAGAGCAGGCAGCGCCCGGAATAGGCCATGCACAACGCGCCGTGGACAAACACTTCCAGCTCCATGGCCGGCACTTGCTCGCGGATTTCGCCGATCTCTTCCAAGGACAATTCCCGCGACAGGATCACCCGGCAGATGCCCTGCTGTTGCCAGAATTCCACACTGGCCCAGTTCACGGTATTGGCCTGCACCGACAAGTGGATGGGCATCATCGGGAAGTGGCGACGCACCAGCATGATCAGCCCGGGGTCGGACATGATCAACGCATCCGGGCCCATGGCGATCACCGGGGCCAGGTCCTTGAGGAAGGTCTTCAGCTTGGCGTTGTGCGGCGCGATGTTGACCACCACGTAGAAACGCTTGCCCAGTGCATGGGCTTCCTCGATGCCCAGGGCCAGGTTGGCGTGGTCGAATTCGTTGTTGCGCACGCGCAGGCTGTAGCGCGGCTGGCCGGCGTATACCGCATCGGCGCCGTAGGCGAAGGCGTAGCGCATGTTTTTCAGGGTGCCGGCGGGGGCGAGCAGTTCGGGTGCAAGGACGAGAGACATGGGGAGTGGGGCCCAAAAGGCCGCGAGCGTAGCCGAACGCGTGCAGGGATTTATTGATCCAGGTCTACGCTTGCTGCAACAAAAAAGGCACTCCCGGGATTTGCGACGGACTAAGCACTTGGACGCAAGCGCGCGCCCGGCTTTTTTGACCTGGATCGGACATGAATCAAACCAACCTGCAATTCAAGACTCTGCTGTTACTGCTGGCCCTGGTGACCGTTGCCTTTATCTGGATATTGCTGCCGTTTTACGGCGCGGTGTTCTGGGCGGTCATCCTGGGCATCATCTTTGCCCCGATGCAGCGGCGCCTGCAGGTGAAATCAGGCTGGAACCGCAACCTGACCTCCCTGGCCACCCTGACGGTGTGCCTGGTGATTGCGATTCTGCCGGTGATCATCATCAGCGCCTTGCTGGTGCAGGAGGGGGCCACGCTGTATAAAAATGTCGAAAGCGGCAAGCTGGACGTGGCCGGGTATATCGAACAGTTCAAGAACTTCCTGCCACCTTATTTTCAGCACCTTCTGGACCGCTTCGGCATGGGCAACCTGGAAAGTCTGCGCGAGAAAATCGTCAAGAGTGCGATGCAGGGCAGCCAGTTCTTCGCCAGTCAGGCGTTCAGCTTTGGCCAGGGCACGTTCGATTTCCTGGTGAGTTTTTTCATCATGCTGTATCTGCTGTTTTTCCTGCTGCGTGACGGCCCGGAGCTGGTGCGAAAAGTCCGCACGGCGGTGCCGCTGGCCGAGCCGCAAAAGCGCCGCCTGCAACTCAAGTTCAACCGCGTGGTGCGCGCCACGGTCAAGGGCAACGTGTTGGTTGCCGTGACCCAAGGGGCGTTGGGCGGTTTGATCTTCTGGTTTCTGGACATTCCCAGCGCGTTGCTCTGGGCGGTGCTGATGGCGTTTTTGTCGCTGCTGCCGGCGGTGGGCGCGGGGATCGTGTGGGGGCCGGTGGCGGCGTACTTCCTGTTGAGCGGGGCGATCTGGCAAGGCGTGGTGCTGAGCCTGTTCGGTGTGTTCGTCATCGGCCTGGTGGATAACGTGCTGCGCCCGATTCTGGTGGGCAAGGACACCAAGATGCCGGACTACCTGATTCTGATCTCGACCCTGGGCGGCTTGTCGGTGTTCGGCCTCAACGGCTTTGTGATCGGGCCGCTGGTGGCGGCGTTGTTCATGTCCAGCTGGGCGTTGTTTGTCGAAAGCAAGCCGCGGCTCAAGTTGCCGTTGCCCTAGGCATCAGGCGCGCAGCCTGAAGGTTGCCGCTTGTTGCTCGGCAGCCGATAACGAGGTGAGCGGGCCGCTGACGGGTTCGCCATCGTGCATCAGGTACCAGCAGGCGAGTACACCCAGCTTGCGCAGGGGGGCAGGAACGGCGCTGCCGATGACGGACATGATCTGAATAGTGGGCATATGGACCTCCAATCGCTATGAGGGTCACCTTACGGGGTGCCAGCGTCGAGGAAAAATCACCCGGCTTGATAGTCGACATCAACGCCAGGCGTCACTCCACCACTTGATCGAGCATGTGTACCACTTCTTGCTCATTGAGCAGGCCTTTGCGCACCAGGCTTTCGGTCAGCAGCGCGAGGAATTTTGCGCTGCGGTGGCCTTCCAGGTGCTTGAGTTCGGTCAGTGCGCTGTAGACCTTGCTGGACGTACAGAGTCCGGCTACGTGGTGTGGGTTTTGCGTGGGCATGGTCAGCCGTCCTTGTTGTTATCGGGTTCAGAGGTGGGATAGTGAAAGTGAGTCGTGACACAAACATGACAGCGCGAGACCCGGTCGGGCAAGTAGACTTTCGGCTTCGATGATGTGGGATTACGACTCGGCCATTGTCCTTATAACGACCTTGGTACGATCAATCCGCACGATGTGCAATAAAACGCCATGCAAAAAAAGGCCCCGCGGGTGGGCGAGGCCGGTTCAGGCAGATCGGTTCAAGCTTACCAACCGCGGCCATAGTAGCCGTGGGGGTGGCCGTAATAGCCACGCGGTGGCCCGTAATACACCGGCGCCGGGCGGTAATAGACTTCTTGTTGCACATACACCGGCGGCGGTGGTGCGTAGTACACAGGCGGCGGTGCGGCGTAAACCGGTTGTGGTTGCACATACACCGGCTGCTGCACATAGACTTCACGGGGTTGGCTGGCAACCACGGAGCCTACGACGGCGGCGCCGACTAACGCACCCAAGACGGCCGGACCACCCCATCCACCACCGTGGGCGGAGGCTTGGCCTGCCATAGCGAGTGCACCGATAAGCAAGGCGATCTTGGGGATTTTACGAATCATGGTCATTCCTCGGTTAGCCCCTGCGCTTGTGGCCTGCAATCAATTGGCTCAAGTAATGTCGCGGGATACTTTTAAGACAACGTATTTCTGAAAAACAGCACGGCCGATTGGTAAAGGTTGTGTAAGGTCTGTACCGATTTGCTTACTTCAAGGAGTTACCCATGCAGATGCACCCCAACAAGGATACCCAACTGTGCATGTCACTGTCGGCGCGTCCCGGGAATTTCGGCCTGCGATTTCATAACCATTTGTATGAACAACTGGGTCTGAATTTCTACTATAAAGCCTTCAGCAGCCAGGATTTAGCCGGCGCGATCGGCGGTATCCGGGCGTTGGGGATTCGCGGTTGCGGGGTGTCGATGCCGTTCAAGGAGGCCAGTATTGCCCTGGTGGACGAACTGGACAGTTCGGTCAAAGCCATCGCGTCCCTGAACACCATCGTCAACACGGCCGGCCATCTCAAGGCCTACAACACCGACTACATCGCCATCGCGCAACTGTTGAAAAAGCATGCAGTGCCGACAGATTCGACCTTTGCCCTGCGCGGCAGCGGCGGCATGGCCAAAGCCGTGGCCAGTGCCCTGCGCGACGGCGGGTATGCCAATGGCGTGATCGTGGCGCGTAACGAAGCGGCGGGCAGGGCGCTGGCGCAGAGCCTGGGTTATCAATGGCAGGCGCAATTGGGCGATCTGCGCCCGCAGATGTTGATCAACGTCACGCCGATCGGCATGACCGGCGGGGCCGAGGCCGATCAGTTGGCTTTCGAGGCTGACGCGGTGGACCAGGCGCAGACTGTGTTCGATGTGGTGGCGATCCCGGCGGAAACACCGTTGATCGTGCGCGCACGTGCCCAAGGCAAGCGCGTGATCACCGGGCTGGAAGTGATCGCGATCCAGGCGCTGGAGCAGTTTGTGTTGTACACCGGGGTGCGGCCGACCCAGGAGCAGTTCGAAAGCGCCGTCGCGTTTGCGCGAGGCTGAACAGCGCGGCCAATCAACTGTAGGAGCAGGCAAGCCGGCTCCTACAGGGGGTTGAGCGTGTCAGGCCTGTTCCAGCTGTGCCAGCCGTTCTTCGAGCGCGGCAATCCGCGCTTCCAGCTCTTCGATGCGCTCGACTGAGACCCCGCCGGCCCCGCGTTCCACCGGGTTGCCGCGCGCCGCGATAATCGCCTCGATATCCGCCGGGTCGCCCAGCGCGTGGGTATAGCGATCCTCGCGTTGCCCCGCCTGGCGCGGCACCAGCACGGCCAGCCCCCGCGCAATCAGACGTTCCAACTGGTGTACGACCTGGTCGGCGTCTTCGAAGTCATGCATGCGCCCGCTGCGGGTCAGCAGTTCGTTGACCGTCTGCGGCCCACGCAGAAACAGCAGCCCGGTCAGGATCACCTGGGCCGGCACCAATTCCAGCGCCTTGTCGACCCGGTGTTCCCAGCGGTCGGCGCGGCTGCCCATGACCAGGCGGGTGAAACCCTGGCCTTCCAGCACGCGCAGGCTTTGGCCGACCTGGCCTTGACTGAGGTTCATCACCGGCTCGCGGCTGGTCTTCTGGTTGCACGCCAGCACCAGCGCGTTGAGGGTCAGGGGGTAGGTTTCCGGGTTGGTCGCCTGTTTTTCGATCAGGCAGCCCAGGATGCGGATTTCCGTGCTGTTCAGGCGCGGCTCAGGGGTGTCGGTATCGTGCTCAGCGGTCATCGCGCTTTCCCTATGCAGTGAACGCACTAGCCTAATCCTGAAAAAATAAAAGACAAGCGGCCGGCATGGCTATAATCGCTGCTGGTTCCAACCCAGCCCTTACCGATGAGACTGTCATGACTATTTCCCTGTACGCCGCTTCCGTCCCAGTCTTCAAGCAAATGCTCACCGCCCTGAGCGGTGTGCTGGACAAAGCCGAAGCCCACGCCACCGCGAAGAACATCGAACCCAACGCCTTGCTGCAAGCGCGCCTGTTCCCGGACATGTTCCAACTGGTGCGCCAGGTGCAGATCGCCGTCGACTTCGCCAAGGGCGTTTCCGCGCGCCTGGCCGAGATCGAAGTGCCGAAATATGAAGACAACGAAGTGACCTTCGCCGACCTGCAAGCGCTGATCGCCAAGGTCTTGGCGTTTATGGACAGCATCAAGCCCGAGCAAATCGACGGCAAAGAAGGCATCGAGATCATCACTCGCCCAGGCACGCCGAAAGAGAAGCGCTTCAGCGGCCAGTCCTACCTGCTGACCTACGGCCTGCCGCAGTTCTTCTTCCACGTCACCACCGCCTACGCGCTGTTGCGTCACAACGGTGTGGAAGTGGGCAAGCGTGATTACATGGGCGCTTTCTAAGCGCTTGAGCCTCCAGGGTCATTGTTTAAACAATGACCCTGGGTGTTTTGAGGGTGATATCTCATGTGTGTTCAAACAGCCCGGCGATTTTCTCCGGAAGCGGTGTTGACGAGATCAGCACCAGGCGTTGGCCTGCGCGAGTCATTGCCATGTAGAGCTTGCGAGCGTTTTGCTCAAGCTCGCTTTCGGTAACGCTGTGGCTTTGCACAGTGTTTCGCAGCAGCTTTTCCAGCCCGACCAGAAACACGGCATTAGCTTCCAGTCCGGTCGCGCTTTCTACCGTGGCGATCCGCAGACTTTCATCATGACCGGGCGCCGCGCGCTTATCGTTCATGTCCCAGATTCGGTCTACACCAAAACGCGTCTTCAGCGTTTTAACCAATAGCGCCTTGTCGATCCCTTTGCCGTACAGCAACAACATACCCGACAAAGACCATTCAGCGCTTTTCTGGTGAGCAGCAATTTCATTGCAGGTCTGTGCGATCGCATCCTGTGGGGAGTGCGACAAAACAAACAGCGGCGGCGTGCCCGTTGCCATTCCTTCGAAGTCCGGTTGCAGATAATCGTCCGGATCGGTTTGGGTGATTCCTGCCAGCATCTGATTGGCCGCGCTCAGGATTGCCTGGGTTGTGCGATACGATTTGCGCAGTTTTTTAGTCTTACCTGCCACATCAAGGCCGACGCGTTTCCAACTGAGGCGACTTTTCAGAAAGCCCTGATTCGGATCGGCACATAGAAACAACGTCCCCTCGGTTTTTTCCAGAGTGAGTTTGATCAATTGGAACCAAGAAGGTGCGAAGAACTGGGCCTCGTCCACCAGAATGTGCTGATAGACGTCTAGCGTGTCGTGGCAATTGGCCAGGCATAGATCACGGGACAGGGAGCTCCACAAGCGCAGGCCGGATTGTTTCAGCAGAGCGGTGGTTACGCGCTCGTAAAGTGCCCAGACCTGCTGTCGTTCCTCTTTTCGCAACGCAAAGCCCTGGCCAGCGCGTTCGACCTTGAAGTAATCAACCTCGTTGATGATCACTGTGTCGTTTATAAAATTGAATTCGTCGAGCAGTTGCTCGTTACCCGGCTTCAGGTCAGGGTATTCTATGTTCCGAAAGTGCTGGATAAGATCCAGGGTTTCTTTGTTGTAGCTGGGCATTTTCGGGGTTTCTTTGAACAGCGTCCTCCATTGCTTTGAGATCCAGCTCAGCGCTGTGATGATGGTGAGGTTGGCCGGTATTTCCCCATATACGCGTTGCAGGCGGTGCTTGAGATCTTTCACTACTGGGACGTTGTGGATCAGCATAAGCACCCGTTGGTCAGGAAACTTCCTGGCCAGGATAAGGGCGCGGTTGGCAGCGATGAGCGTTTTGCCACTGCCCGCTACACCATTGACCAGCCTTACAGAAAAGTCACCTGCCATTTCTGTCTGCTCATCCGGTAGCTCCAGATCAAGCTTGCTGGCCCACTCCTGCTGAACGTCCAGAAAGTAGCGTTGCGTCCGGGCACTATTGTCGCGGACGAACTGACGGCGCGTAGTACGGATTCCGGCTATTTCCGCCTCTGGGAAGTAATGGCCCATGATGGTCTGTCTGGCGTCCGTAGATAGGCCTTTAAGCAGTTTGGGCAGTTGCTCCGCGCCGGAGTCAATGAATGTCTTCTTTGACATCAACCATATGCCACGGCCTTCGCAATGCCTCGACCACAAAGCTTTACACTGATCCGAGTCGCAGCCCCACATCACTACCAGCTTGCGCATGGCAGGGATATCCGTCAGTGACTCGAATGTCGACAGCTTCTCCAACATCTGGCTGAATGCTGTTTGCTCTGCGGTTATAAACAACTGACTCGGATCTAGCGTGTCGAACTGCAGCTCGCATACCATCAGCGCCAGCCACTCAAGCTCATCGCGTTGCAGGAAGAAGTCTGGCGACCAGATGCCCTGCGTAATGCATTGGCGTACGACGTAATCACCCTCAAGCTTCTTGAGTACGCGCTTGCATTGCAATCGTGAGCCACTGCTGCGCTGCCATTCAGGTATGAACAGGGTCATCGCGCAAACTCGACTTTATGGCATTGGCTGATCAACTGGCGGTATTGCTCGGCCCAGACCTGTACGACATCGTTGGAGCAGGCAATCCCGCGAGTCAGTTCCGGGCCGATGATTATCAACTTGGTCATCGCACGAGTGATGGAAACGTTCAGGCGTTCGGGCTGGAAGAAAAACTCCCCTATTGCGCTGATAAAGGCCTCGTCGCCACTGGCCAGCGACAGAATGACCAACTCGCGCTCCTGACCTTGCATGCGCTCGACGGTATCGGCCACGACTGTATTGGCGGCATCACGACCGAACTGTTTCGCGAGTGCCTGGCGGATCGCGCGACCTTGAGCACGATAGGGTGTGACAATACCGATTTCGTGCAGTGGTAGTCCCAGTTCGTGCGCTTCTTTGCACAACTGGACGACGTACTTTGCGTCCGTCGGGTTTCGGTTCCTGGCCTTTACGTCTTGCGTAGCGATGAAAACTGCACAGGCTTGCGGATTGAGCGCTTCGCTGACGGCCTTCTGATGACCGACCATCAGCCGTCGGTTTTTGTTATGCCCCGCAGACTGTAATTGTCCGCTGTAGTACATCTGACTGGGCCACTCTGTCAGCCAGCGATTCATTCGGTAGGTTTCTTCCAGCATCACCGTGTGATCGGCGTCTTGGGCTGTCAGGCGCGCGAACACCGACATGGACTCCTTGGACAGAATCGAGCATGAAAGCAGCACAGGAGGTAGTTGTTTTTGGTCACCGATGAAAATGAATCGTTTGCCCTTGCGCATTGCCATCAAGGCGAGAGGCAGGGTGATCTGGCTGGCTTCGTCGAAGATGATGGTGTCGAAACTGTAATTGGCCAATGAGCTGCAAGTCGCAAAGGGTGTTGCGCCAATCACATAGCCTTGGCCTGCGTCAGGCATATGCTCCCAATTGGCTGGTTCGGCTTCCCAATCCACGCTCTTGTCGAGGTCTTCCCGGCGGCCGCCAACCTTGAGGGTCGGCACATTGCGCGCAGCGATCTTACTAAGGGCGTTGTTGATTGCCATATGCGTATGTGAAGTGATGAGCACGTGTTCGCCGCGTGCTACCAGCAGTTGAGCGATCAGGGCCAGCGCTCGGGTCTTTCCGGTACCCGGTGGGCCTTGAATGCAGGCAATCTGTTCCGCGCCCAAGGCAAGGCCCACGGCATACGCCTGTTTCTCGTTACAACCTTCTTCGAGCGCAGTTTGCTCGCCGTATTCAACGTCAGCGTCATTGAAGCTAATGTCCGGCGTATTGCCGAGCAGTGGCAAAATTGCGTTGTTGCCCAGTGAGTCATTTTCTATGTCTTGTAGGGCTTGAATGTACCTAGGGGTCAGATCAATGCCATCCGGGTCGGCGTAGCAGTGACCTTCCTGATAGTCATCCCAGACAAACATTGCCTGATCTGAGCTGAGCAGCCAGCGGTCATCCTCTTCCTTTGCGAACTTCATGCCCTGACACAATACTTGCCCCCGGGCATCGCCAAGGTGCAACCGCAGCAGGTCACCTGTGCGAAAGCGCGATTCGTTGTCGTCTAGGTGGGCCCACAGTTGTTTGGGATTTTCGCTGCGTTCAAGGCGAATAAAGCCCTGTGTCCACCCTTGCAACAGCTTGTCCTGCAAGGCACGTTCCCATATATCACCCAGTTTTTGCAGGTTGGCAGCCTGCTCTGCGTAAACGAATTCGTACAGTTTTTGAATCAGTGGATGCTGTCCAGGCATGGCGGTGAACAATCCTTATCGACCGAGGCTCATGCTGGCAGTGTTACATAATGTTTGTAGTGCGTGCGAGCCAGGGATTGCTCATCTGCACCGCTGATGAAGTTGCTACGAATACCGGCGATGTAACCTGGCTGAGCACCTGACTTCGTTTCGAGAGGGTGAGGCCCGGCCGTTACAGTGATGCATTTCAAAAAAGCCCGAGGTCGTTCTGCAGGGAACGGCCACGGGCGTTTTTTGTCATTTGTTTAAGTAGGCTGCTCTTCCTTGCCCAGGCACGCCGCCGCAGTAAACAGCACATCGGTGGACGAGTTGAGCGCGGTTTCCGCTGAGTCCTGCAACACACCGATGATGAAACCTACGGCCACCACCTGCATGGCGATATCGCTGGAGATGCCGAACAGGCTGCACGCCAGCGGGATCAGCAGCAGCGAACCGCCGGCCACGCCCGACGCACCGCACGCGCAAATGGCGGCGACCACGCTGAGCAGCACGGCGGTGGGCAGGTCTACGACGATGCCCAGGGTGTGTACGGCGGCCAGGGTCAACACGGTGATGGTGATCGCCGCCCCCGCCATGTTGATGGTGGCGCCCAGCGGGATCGACACCGAGTAGGTGTCTTCATGCAGGCCCAGGCGTTTGCTCAACGCCAGGTTCACCGGAATGTTCGCTGCCGAACTGCGGGTGAAGAATGCCGTGATGCCGCTTTCGCGCAGGCACAGCAATACCAGCGGGTAGGGGTTGCGGCGCAGTTTCCAGAATACGATGGCCGGGTTGACCACCAGCGCCACGAACAGCATGCAGCCGATCAGCACCACCAACAGGTGGGCGTAACCGAGCAGGGCGCCGAAGCCGGAGGTGGCCAGGGTCGAGGCCACCAGGCCGAAAATCCCCAGGGGCGCGAAGCGGATCACCACGCGCACGATCAAGGTCACGCCGTTGGACAGGTCATCGAGCACCGTGCGAGTGGTTTCGCCGGCATGGCGAATCGCGATGCCCATGCCGATGGCCCAGGCCAGAATGCCGATAAAGTTGGCGTTCATCAGCGCGCTCACCGGGTTGTCCACCACGCTCAGCAACAGGCTCTGCAACACCTCGCCGATGCCGCCGGGGGCGCTCACGGTGGCGTCGTGGGTGGCGAGCACCAGCGGCGAGGGAAACAGCGTGCTGGCGATCACTGCAACCACGGCGGCCGCGAAGGTGCCTAGCAGGTAGAGGAACAGGATCGGCTTGATGTGGGTTTCCTGGCCGTGTTTGTGGTTGGCGATCGACGCCATCACCAGCACGAACACGAGGATCGGCGCCACGGCCTTCAGCGCGGTGACAAACACTTTGCCAATGAAACCGGTGGCCCTGGCGGCGTCGGGCGACACGAAGGCGAGCAGAATGCCGGCGATCAGGCCGATGACGATTTGCGTGACCAGGCTGGCGCGCGTGAGTCGTTGGAAAAGGGAAGGGGCAGCAGTCATAAACGGTTGTCTCTGGTTTTTTTAGTAGGACGCAGCATTGCAGGTGGAGCGCGCTGTAGGAAGCGGGCGCGGAGTCTATCATGCTGTAGGAAATGTCCCTGTTGATGCGGCATTCCGTCACCCATTTGCGGCCAATTCGCACAGATCCTGTTAATATCGCCGTCTCTCATCTTTCTTCTTCGTCAGCGGGCCTCCGGGCTTTCGTTGATGTCGTCGTTTCTGGAGTTTTCATGCTGTTTCCCATCCTGCTGCTGTCGGCCGCCGGTTTTACCGTGCTGACCACAGAATTCATTATCGTCGGCCTGTTGCCGTCGATTGCCCGGGACCTGAATGTCAGCGTGTCCCAGGCCGGCCTGCTGGTGACCCTGTTTGCGTTCACCGTGGCGGCGTTCGGCCCGTTTCTCACGGCCTACTGCGCGCGGTTCCAGCGCAAGCGCCTGTTCATCACGATTTTGATCATGTTCGCCGTGGCCAATGGCGTGGCGGCGCTGGCGCCGAATATCTGGGTGATGTCCCTGGCGCGCTTGATTCCGGCGTTGGGTTTGCCGGTGTTCTGGGCGCTGGCCAGTGAAACGGCGGTGGACATCGTCGGCCCGTCATACGCCGGTCGCGCCATCGAGAAGATCGGCTTCGGGATCGTCTGCGCCACCGTCTTCGGCATTCCGGTGGGCACGTTGATTTCCGATATGTTCGGCTGGCGCAGCGCGTTTGCGGTCCTCGCGGTGATTGCCTTGGCCAAGGCGCTGCTGCTGTTTGTCTACCTGCCGGTGACACAGGCGAAGAACGCGCAGGTGACGTTGCGCTCGCAATTCAAGCTGCTGCGCAGTCCATTGATGCAGGGGCATATCCTGCTGTCGATCCTGGTCTTCAGCGGCATGTTCACCGCCTACACCTACCTTGCCGACATCCTTGAGCGCCTGGCCGGCTTCGACGGCACGCTGGTCGGCTGGTGCCTGATGGGCTTTGGCGCGGTCGGGTTGATCGGCAACTCCCTGGGCGGCCGTGCGGTGGATCGCCACCCCTTGATTGCGTCGATGGTGTTCTGCGGGTTCATGATCGGCGGCATGGTCGCGTTGGTGCCGGCGATTCACTCCACCATCGGCCTGGCGGCGGCGATGGCCGTGTGGGGCGTGACCCAGGCGGCGATGTTCCTGGTCAGCCATGTGCGGCTGATGAAGGCCGCGCCGCATGCGCCGGCGTTTGCCGCGTCGCTGAATATTGCCGGTGGAAACCTCGGTATCGGTCTCGGCGCCTTGGTCGGTGGGCATGTGATCGACACCCTCGGCCTGGCCAGCCTGGGCCTGGCCGCGTCCGGGTTCATCCTGGTGTCGATGCTGCTGGCGCTGTGGCTGATGAGCGCCAAACCGCTGCCGACTGGCGCTTGAACCCTCAGGGCAGGGCGGTGAACAGTTCTCGCCTGGCGCCTTCGGTAATCGCCACGATGCCGGGGTGCTTGACCTTGCGTTCCACCGAAATCGCATAGAACGATTCGGTCACCGCCTCGGTCTGGCCAATCAGCGCGACGCCGTACTGGCGCACCACCTCATCGGCGATCACGCTGGGGGCGATAAAGATCCCGCTGCCGGATTGGCCGAATGCCTGCATCAAGGCACTGTCGTCGAACTCGCCGATGATCTTCGGTTGGATCTGTTGCTCGGCAAACCAGCGCAGCAAGCGGCTGCGCACCACGGTCTCT
Organism: Pseudomonas sp. K8; assembly: GCF_014889455.1. Taxonomy (NCBI): domain Bacteria; kingdom Pseudomonadati; phylum Pseudomonadota; class Gammaproteobacteria; order Pseudomonadales; family Pseudomonadaceae; genus Pseudomonas; species Pseudomonas sp. K8. The sequence continues at coordinate 101,440 of NZ_VJWO01000008.1, read as the reverse complement.
GCCCCCGGAATCAATAGCGGCGCGCCCTGTAAACACTGTGGGAAAACGCCGCGGTGTCGGTCAGCCAATGCTTGGGTAGCGAAAAAACTGATGCCGCATTCGCCCAACTTCTGGCTGTAGCCTTTGATGTCCAGATGCGTGGGCATGGGGCTGTCGGAAATCACCAGGTCGAGGCGCTGGATCGCCAGGTCGGCGAGCAGGCGTTCGAGTTTGTCTTCGCGGCAGGTGATGCGGATCGGCTCGCTGAGCTCCATGGTCGGCGCGATCAGCCGGTAGACGATGGATTTGGGCACCACATCCGCCACCCCGACGCGAAACAGAATCTGCTGCTCGTTCGGCTGGGCGCGCAACATCGCCTCCAACTCGTTGCCGGTCTGGAACATCTGCTCGGCATAGGGCAACGCCTGGCGCCCGGCTTCGGTCAGCTCCAACTGACGGCCGACCCGCTGAAACAGGGCGATACCGAAGGTTTGCTCGAGCAGACTGATCTGCCCGCTGATGGTCTGGGGTGTGAGGTTCAGTTGCTCACAGGCGCGCACGATGCTGCCGGTCTTGGCCACCACCCAGAAGTAATGCAATTGTCGGTAATTGAGCATGCCGGCCTACACTTCGTTAAAACCGAAGTATACGCGAGAAAAATACGAATTTTCCTGAAGTGTTCCCCTGCATAGAATGCATCGCTATCGAGGGGTCACTGTTTGGACCCAATGGTTCTAATGAGGAAAACATCATGAAACTCAATTCCCTGGGCGCGGCATCGTTGCTTGCGCTTTCATTAGTAGTGGTCAGCGGTTGTGATCAGGTCGAAAAAAGCGCACAGCAGGTGATGGGCAAGGCCAGCGAATCGGCCAAGCAAGTGATCGATGACACTCACAAGGCCGCCGAGCAGGCATTGAGTGAAGCGACCCAAGGCCTGATCAGTCCGCAGAAAAAAGACGATCAGCCGCAAAACGAGTCTGAATCGACGCGTAAAGAAGCCTAATTTCCCAGCACAACGTCAGGATTGATCTATGGACTACCTTGTACAACTGGCCGCCAGCCCTACCGCCTGGGTCGCACTGGCGACCTTGATCGTGATGGAAATCGTGCTGGGCATCGATAACCTGATCTTTATCTCGATCCTCACCAACAAATTACCCGAGCAGCACCGGGCCAAGGCGCGGCGCATCGGCATCAGCATGGCGTTGGTGTTGCGCCTGGGCCTGTTGAGCACCATTGCGTTCATCGTGCAGTTGACCACGCCGGTGTTTGAGATCCTCGGCCAGGCGTTTTCGTGGAAGGACATGATCCTCATCGCCGGCGGCCTGTTCCTAGTCTGGAAGGCAACCACCGAGATCCATCAAAGCATGGACCCGGAGCCTGAAGAGAAGGCCAGCAGCGGCAATGCCGTGTCCATAGGCTTTGCTGCGGCCATCGGCCAGATCCTGATGCTCGACCTGGTGTTCTCCATCGACAGCATCATCACCGCCGTGGGCATGACCGAGCATTTGCCGATCATGATCGTTGCCGTGGTGACCTCGGTCATCGTGATGCTGGTGGCGGCTGAACCGCTGGCCAAGTTCATCCACGACAACCCAACCGTGGTGATGCTGGCCCTGGGCTTCCTGATCATGATCGGCATGACCCTGATCGCCGAAGGCTTCGGCGCCCATGTGCCAAAAGGCTACGTGTATGCGGCCATGGCGTTCTCGGCGGCAATCGAGTGCTTGAACATCGCCCGGCGCAACCGCCACAAGCGGTTGCTGGCCGCCCGCCAGTAATCGCAGCACCCCAAAAAGGCCGGCTGTGCTCGTAAGAGCCCCGCCGGCTTTTTGCCGTCTGTTAGAATCCGCGCACTTGATAGCTTGAGGTCCACCATGAACGAGCCGATTCGCCTTACCCAGTACAGCCATGGCGCGGGGTGTGGCTGCAAGATTTCGCCCCAGGTATTGGAAGTGATCCTCGCCGGCAGCGGCGCACAGAACCTTGACCCCAACCTGTGGGTGGGCAACGCCTCGCGGGACGATGCGGCGGTGTACGCCATCGACGACGAGCGCGGCGTGGTCTCCACCACTGATTTTTTCATGCCGATTGTCGATGACCCGTTCGACTTCGGCCGGATCGCCGCCACCAACGCGATCAGCGACATCTACGCCATGGGCGGCGACCCGTTGATGGCCATCGCCATTCTGGGCTGGCCGGTGAATGTCCTGGCGCCTGAGGTTGCCCGCGAAGTGATCCGTGGCGGCCGCTCCGTGTGCGACGAGGCCGGCATTCCCCTGGCCGGTGGCCACTCCATCGATGCGCCGGAGCCCATCTTCGGCCTGGCCGTGACCGGCATCGTGCAAAAGCGCCATATGAAGCGCAACGACACCGCCACCGTCGGCTGCCGTTTGTACCTGACCAAGCCCCTGGGCATCGGCATCCTGACCACTGCCGAAAAGAAGGGCAAATTGCGCGAGGCGGATATCGGCCTGGCTCGTGACTGGATGTGTACCCTCAACAAGCCTGGCAGCCGCTTCGGCAAACTGGCCGGCGTCACGGCAATGACCGACGTCACCGGCTTCGGGCTTTTGGGCCACTTGGTGGAAATGGCTGACGGCAGCGGCGTGACGGCACGCATCGAATACGACAAAGTCCCACGCCTGCCCGGGATCGAGGACTACCTGGACCAGGGCTGCATGCCGGGCGGCACCTTGCGCAACTTCGACAGCTACGCGAGCAAGCTCGGGCGCCTGCAGGAGCTGCACAAGCGCGTGCTGTGTGACCCGCAGACCAGCGGCGGCCTGCTGATCGCCGTTACGCCCGCGGGCGACGCCGAGTTTCATGCGGTCGCCGGCGAACTGGGCCTGACCCTTGAGGCCATCGGTGAATTGGTTGAGCGACAGACCCACGCGGTAGAGGTGTTTTGATGGCGACTGACATCACCGACTACCGCGACATCTTCCTCAACGACCGGCCGATGATGGATACCCGCGCGCCGGTCGAGTTCGCCAAGGGCGCGTTCCCGGGCGTGGTCAACCTGCCACTGATGACCGATGACGAGCGTCAGCGGGTCGGCACTTGTTACAAACAGCAGGGCCAGCAAGCGGCTATCGTGCTCGGACACGAACTGGTGTCCGGGGCGATCAAGGCCGGGCGTATCGAGCAATGGGCGCGGTTCGCCCAGGCCAATCCCGACGGCTACCTGTACTGCTTTCGTGGCGGGCTGCGCTCGCAGATCGTGCAGCAATGGCTAAAAACCGAAGCCGGTATCGAGTACCCCCGCGTCGGCGGCGGCTACAAAGCCATGCGTGGATTTTTGCTGGAGACCGTCGAACAGGCGGTCGCCGAGTGTGATTTCGTGTTGCTGGGCGGCATGACCGGTACTGGCAAGACCGAAGTTCTCGGCCAGCTGCGCAACTCCCTGGACCTGGAGGGCCACGCCAACCATCGCGGTTCCAGCTTCGGCAAGCGGGCCACGGTGCAACCGTCCAACATCGACTTCGAGAACCGCCTGGCGGTGGACCTGCTGAAAAAACGCGCGGGCGGCGTCGAGCAGTTTGTGGTCGAGGATGAGAGCCGCATGATCGGCAGTTGTGCGCTGCCGTTGCCGTTGCACAAGGGCATGCAGACCTTTGCGATGGTGTGGCTGGAAGACACTGTCGAAGGCCGGGTTGAACGTATCCTGCGCGATTACGTGGTCGACCTTTGCGCCGAATTCATCGCGGTATTTGGCGAAACCGGCTACGTCCTGTTTGGCGAGCGCCTGACCCAGAGCCTGGCCAATATCCACAAGCGCCTGGGCGGCGAGCGTTTCCAGCGGTTGCAGGCGATTCTGCAGGACGCCCTGGCGGAACAGACCCGCAGCGGCGCTGTGGACCTGCACCGGGTGTGGATCGAAGGGTTGCTGCGCGAGTACTACGACCCGATGTACGCCTTCCAGCGTGAAAGCAAAGGCGCGCGCATCGAGTTTGTCGGGGAGCAGGCAGCGGTGGTGGAGTATTTGCGCGAGCGTGGTGCGTTGCGAGGTTGATGCTTGCCTGCAATAAGGCCCTCAACCCCGCCTGCCACTTACAGAATCGCCGCTCCAATCAAGCCGCAGACCACGCCTACCAGCATGGTCAAGCCGGCCACGGTGACCAGCACCCGCGCGTCGAAATCCTTGCGCAACATCAGCAGCGACGGCAGGCTCACGCTCGGCAGGGTCATCAACAGGGCCACTGCCGGGCCGCTGCCCATGCCCAGCGTCATCATGGTTTGTACGATAGGAATCTCCGCGGCGGTCGGAATCACGAACAGCGTGCCGACAATCGCCAGCGGCACCAGCCACAGCAGGCTGTCGGCCATCGCCCCATCCACATGAGGAAACAGCCAGACCCGCGCCGCGCCCAATACCAGCACTGCCAGGATATACACCGGGATCGTGCTCCAGAACAGTTGCCACAGGGTGCGCAACCAGCGGCTGAAAAACGGTTGCGACTCGATCACACTGGCCTCGGCCACCGCGCCCAGCGCTGCTTCCGGCACTTGTTCCGGGCGCGCGATGCGCTGGGCCACCAGGGACACGCCCACCACCAGCACAATCCCCGCCACCAGCCTTAACGCCGTGAAGCCCCAGCCCAGCACAAACCCCATGAATACCAGGGTGGCCGGGTTCAGCACCGGGTTGGCGATCCAGAACGCCAGCGCCGCGCCCACTGACACTTGCTGCCGGCGCATGCCTGCCGCCACCGGTGCCGCGCAGCAACTGCACATCATTCCGGGCAGCGCGAACAGCCCGCCGCGCAGGGTCGAACCCAGCCCGGCACGCCCGAACAGGCGCAACAGCCAGTCGCGGGGGATCAACACTTGCAGCAACGAGCCCAAGATCACCGCCAAAACGGCGGCTTTCCAGATCGCCAGGAAATACACCTGGGCGTAGGCCAGCGCCGCGGCCAGTGGCGAGGTTTGCTGGTCATTGAGAATCGACGCGCCGATGCTGTGGTTGTCGGCGGCGACAAATGCCTTGAAGTAGTAGGGCGACCACTTCACGTAGTAGAGGCCGATGCAGGCGACCAGCAGGAACAGCGCTGGTTTCCACCAGAACGACCAGCCCCGGTTGGGCTGGGTGGAGACGAGGTTGGACATGGTGTTGATCCGCAGATGAGTCAATAGCCGCGCATCATACGCCGCTATCGCCCATCCTTCAGATATCTGCGCTGATCTGCGTCGCCGGTGGGCAGGTTTGTTCGCCGTTGTTCAGGCCCTGCTTGTAGTTGCGGCTCAGCAGCGAGGCCTTGCCGTTATGCCAGGTGAGCGTCAGCACATACAACGTGTCGTAGTCATTGCCGGACCAGTCTTGGGTGATGGTGTGCTTTTCGCCCACCGCTTCGCTGGCCACCTTGTTGATCAATTCCGGCAAATAGCCGTGGGACCAGGCGGTGTAGATGATGGCGTTGTGGTACTTGTTTTCCACCAGTTCGTCGGCGAGGGCGCTGGTGTCATTCGCCGAAAACGTGATGTTCACCGGCAAGCCGAGCTTGATCGCGCTGGGGCTGATGGTCATCAGTGGGCGAATGTAGCTGTAGGAATTATCTTTTTCGCCTTCCTCGACATTGCGCGTCGGGTTGGCGGCGAAGACGAAGTTGGCCTTGCCGAACTTTTCCGGCAGTACGGTGGCCAGGTTCATCGCACGGTTCAGGCCCTGGCAATTGAGTTGGCCCAGGCCGCCGACGGGTTTTTCGCCGTGGCGCAGGAACACCAGGGTTTGCACGCCGTCCACCGATTCGGCGCGGCTGATGCGCGATTGCAGGGTCAGGTCGAGGGCGCCGCCAACCAGCAACAGCGGTAATATGATGTATGAATATCGTTTGAGGCGTTGCGCAAGGCACAGAGGCTTTATTGTCATTGGGTTTGAGTCTTCAGTGCATCGGATTAAGGCGGACAAGCCCGGCCCCAGTGACACACGCGGCGTCCTGCGGGTTCCGTGTCTTATTAACAGGGTGCCTCCATTCACCGTTCAGCGCACTTAAGAGTCCACTTGGCCACTTTGGTTCGCTCGTGGGGGAGAGTAGCGAGGGCATGTTGCGCAATGATGACCCATGCAGGATGCCGGGCAGATGATTATCATGGGTGTTTTCGCCGAGGGATATCCCGATGAATTCACTCGCCGCTTTCCCGATCAACCGTAAATGGCCCGCCCAGCATCCGGAGCGTCTGCAACTGTATTCGCTGCCCACGCCCAACGGGGTAAAAGTCTCGATCATGCTCGAAGAGCTGGGCCTGCCCTACGAGGCGCACAAAGTCAGCTTCGAGACCCAGGACCAGCTGTCGCCCGAGTTCCTGTCGCTGAACCCCAACAACAAGATTCCCGCGATCATCGACCCCAACGGCCCCGGCGGTCAGCCGTTGGCGCTGTTCGAGTCCGGTGCGATCCTGCTGTACCTGGCGGAAAAAACCAGCCAGTTGCTTTCCGAAGACCCGGCGACACGTTATGAAACCATTCAGTGGCTGATGTTCCAGATGTCCGGCATCGGCCCGATGTTTGGCCAGGTGGGGTTCTTCAACAAGTTCGCCGGCAAGGCCTACGAAGACAAGCGCCCGCGTGACCGCTACGTCGCCGAGTCGCGGCGCTTGCTGGAAGTCTTGGAAAAACGCCTGCTGGGCCGCACCTGGATCATGGGCGACGACTACAGCATCGCGGACATCGCGACGTTTCCGTGGATCCGTAACCTGATCGGTTTCTACGAATCCGGTGACCTGGTCGGCATCGCCGATTTCCCCAATGTGCTGCGCGCGCTGGACGGCTTTGTCGCACGTCCGGCAGTGATCCGTGGCCTGAACATTCCGAGCTGAGCCCATGCCGACTTTCGATTTCAAACAACTGGATGTCTTCAGCAGTGTGTCGCTCAAAGGCAACCCGCTGGCAGTAGTGCTGGGGGCCGACAGCCTCAGCGAGCAACAGATGGCCGACTTCGCCAAATGGACCAACCTCAGCGAAACCACGTTTTTACTCACGCCCCGCGATCCACGGGCTGACTACCGGGTAAGAATCTTCACCACCTTGCAGGAACTGCCGTTCGCCGGGCACCCGACGCTGGGCAGTTGTCATGCATGGTTGCAGGCGGGGGGCATTGCGCGAGGGGAGGAAATTATCCAGGAGTGCGAAATCGGCCTGGTGCGTATCCGTCGCCAAGGCGATGAGCTGGCGTTCATCGCGCCGCCGTTGTTGCGCTCGGGCCCGCTGGAGGCGGCGTTGCTGGAGCGCGTGCGGCTGGGGTTGGGCCTGGCGCCGGAGGCTATTGTGCGCAGTCAGTGGGTGGACAACGGCGCGGGTTGGCTGGCGGTGATGCTGGCCGACCGCCAGGCGGTGCTCGATCTGCAGCCCGATTACTCGCAGTTGCTCGGTCTGGCGGTGGGCGTGATTGCCCCCTGCGATCCCGAACGCGACGCTGTAGATACGCACTTTGAAGTGCGCGCGTTCATCGCCGGCGACGGGTCCCCGGAAGACCCGGCCACCGGCAGCTTGAATGCCGGAGTGGCCCAATGGCTGTTGGACGAAGGCCTGGCACCGAACTGTTACCTGGTCAGCCAGGGCACGGCCATGGGGCGCGCGGGGCGTATCCGCATCGAGCGCCAGGGCGATGAGATCTGGGTCGGCGGTGCCGTGGCGGTGTGCATCGAAGGGCGTCTACAGCTCTAGATCAATGCAATTGTTGTGGGCCTTGCCATAAACTATTGCCTGCCTGGCATTTGCGCTGCCGGGGTCGGGGGGCATACGCTTTCGCCCCAACGTTTTTAGCCTTATTCAGGACAGCCATGACCAGCCAGTTCCCTCAAGCCCGCCCACGCCGTCTGCGCCGCTCCCCGGAGTTGCGTAGCTTGTTCCAGGAAACCGAGTTCACGCTCAACGATCTGGTGCTGCCGATTTTCGTCGAAGAAGAAATCGACGACTTCGTACCGATCACCAGCATGCCGGGTGTGTTGCGCATCCCTGAGAAAAAGCTGGCCGGGGAAATCGAGCGCTATGCCCGCGCCGGGATCAAATCGGTGATGACCTTTGGCGTGTCCCACCACCTGGACGCCAGTGGCAGCGACACCTGGAAGGAGCGCGGCCTGGTCTCGCGCATGTCCTCGATCATCAAGGACGCCGTGCCGGAAATGATCGTGATGTCCGACACCTGTTTCTGCGAATACACCGATCATGGCCATTGCGGTGTGATGCATGGCGCCCATGTCGACAACGACGCGACCTTGGTCAACCTCGGCAAGCAAGCCGTGGCGGCGGCTCGTGCCGGTGCCGATGTGATCGCGCCGTCGGCGGCGATGGACGGCCAGGTTCAGGCGATTCGCCGGGCGTTGGATGACGCCGGTTTTACCCATATTCCGATCATGGCCTACTCCACCAAATTCGCTTCGGCCCTCTACGGCCCGTTCCGTGAAGCGGGTGGCAGCGCGCTCAAGGGCGACCGCAAAAGCTACCAGATGAACCCGATGAACCGCCGCGAAGCCGTGCGTGAATCGCTGCTGGACGAGCAGGAAGGCGCGGATGCGCTGATGGTCAAACCGGCCGGTGCCTACCTCGACATCATCCGCGACATCCGCGAAGCCTCGCGCCTGCCGGTGGCGGCGTATCAGGTCAGCGGCGAGTACGCGATGATCAAATTCGGTGCCCAGGCAGGCGCGATCGATGAGGACCGCGTGGTGCGGGAAACCCTGGGTTCGATCAAGCGCGCCGGCGCGGACCTGATCTTCACTTACTTCGCCATGGACCTGGCGCTGGCAGGGATCTAAAGCGCCCAACCTGTGGGGCGGGTAAGCCCGTCCCCACAGTGGGTTGCAGTGTTTTTCAGCGCTGGGCGAGCGCCAGGTTCAAGCCCAACCCCGCAAAGGCCGCCGCAAAACTGCGCCGCAGCCAGTTCTGTACCCGTGGTGACTCGATCACTGCGCGGCGAAACACATTGGCCAGCAGGCCATACACCACAAACACCGCAAACGTCATGGCCATGAACACGCCGCTCAGCACCAGCATTTGCAAGGCCGGCGCCGTGCTGGCCGGTGTGACGAACTGAGGCAGGAAGGCCAGGAAGAAAATCGTCAGCTTGGGGTTGAGAATATTCAGCAAAAAACCGCGCAGCATCAGGCCACGGGCCGTGGTTGCCGTTGGCGTGTCATTCACCGCGAAGGCCGAACGATCGCGCCAAGTGGCGTAGGCCAGGTACAGCAAGTAGGCGGCTCCGGCGAATTTCAGCGCTTCGAATGCCAATGCGCTGGTGTGCAGCAGGGCGGAAAGGCCGAGTATGGATGCCAATAAGTGCGGGATGATCCCAGCGGTACAGCCCAGCGCGGCGAACACGCTGGCGCGCTTGCCGGCCATGAGGCCCGTGGACACGGTAAAGATCACGCCGGTGCCGGGAATCAGTACAACGATCAGGCAGGTGATGAAAAAGTTCATGCTGAGCATGGCATTCAAACGCCTTGTACGAATGGTCGATGAAAGATCCTGTCATATTCGCATCGCGTAGGCGAGGGGGCACAGGGCGAACCCGCGTTAGACTTATCGGTCGATATCTGCACTGTCCGACCCATCGCCCTTCAAGGAAGCTCCATGCACCTACGCCGCCTGATCCTGTGTCTCACGCCCTTGCTGGTGCTGGCCGGTTGCTCGACCGCACGCGGCCCGCAACAGCCGGAGCGCAGTGAAGCCGAGGTCAAGGCGCAGATCGTGCGTTTGCTGCCCGCCAAGGTCGCCGATCGCAACGGTTGGGCCCAGGATATCTACACCGCTTTCGACACCCAGCACATCTACCCGAGTACCGAAAACATCTGCGCCGTGCTGGCGGTGACTGAGCAAGAGTCCACTTTCCAGGTCGACCCACCCGTGCCGAACATGGGCAAGATCGCCCAGGATGAAATCCTGCGCCGTGCCGGCAAGGTGCATGTGCCGGCGGTGTTGGTCCGCACGGCACTGCAACTGCGTTCGCCCACTGGTAAGTCCTACGCCGATCGCTTGAATGCCGCCCGCACGGAGAAAGACTTGAGCGGGATCTTCGATGACTTCATCAGCATGGTGCCCTTGGGTAATACGCTGTTTGGCGGCTTCAACCCGGTACACACCGCCGGCCCGATGCAAGTCAGCATCGACTTTGCGCAGAAGCAGGCGCGGGGTTATCCCTACACGGTAGACGGCACGATCCGTCGGGAAGTGTTCACGCGACGTGGCGGCATGTACTTTGGCATCGCCCATTTGCTTGGTTACCCAGTGAGTTATGACCGGCCGCTGTACCGGTTTGCCGACTTCAACGCCGGTTGGTACGCCAGCCGCAACGCCGCGTTCCAGGCCGCCGTCAGCCGCGTCTCAGGCACCGAGTTGGCGCTGGACGGGGATTTGATCCGCTACGGCTCGCTGCTGCCCGGCAGCACCGAATTGGCAGTGCGTTCCCTCGGCGCCCGGCTGGGCATGCGCAACCCCAGCATCCGCAGTCAGCTGGAGCAGGGCGAGCAATTGGATTTTGAGCAGACCACGCTCTACACCCGCGTGTTTGCCCTGGCCGACACGGCGGCCGGCAAACCGCTGCCGCGCGCGATCCTGCCGGGCATCGTGCTCAAGAGCCCGAAGATCACTCGCAACCTGACCACTGCCTGGTTCGCCCAGCGGGTGGATGAGCGTTATCAGCGCTGTATGAAGCGCTGAGGCCGGTCCTGAGCGGGATTGGCGAATCAGCTCCAGGCATTGCAGAGGATATGTGCGGCTGATGGTAATGGTCGCCGTGTGGGGCCTGGGGTACACCTCATGCCTGACTCCAAGGAAGACTCCGCGATGATCGCTCACGCCGTGCCCGAAGGTTTTGTCTCACTGCCGCGCAGCAGCCCGCTGCTCGACTTGTTGGGCCCGGCGTATTGCCGGGGTGAAGGTCTGCAACTGGAAATCGGCCTGCGCGCCGACAACCGTCATGCCAATGGCCGCGGCACGGTGCATGGCGGGGTGTTGGCGACCCTGGCGGATATCGGCATGGGCTACGCGATGGCGTTTTCCAGTGAGCCGCCATTGCCGTTGATTACCGCGAGCATGACTGTCGATTACCTGGGCGCGGTGCAAGTGGGGGAGTGGATCGTGGTACGACTGGAGCATCACAAGCGTGGCCGGCAAATGGCGTTTGCCACGGTGAGTCTGCAGGTGGGGGAGAAAGTCGTGGCGCGGGCGAACGCGGTGTTTGCGGTGCCGCGTGCGGACTGACAGGCGAAAAAAAGCCCGGTTTTTCGTGGAACCGGGCCTTTTCGTGTGTTGCTCTTGAATCAGCTGCGCTCGAGGGCCAGGGCTACGCCTTGGCCGCCACCGATGCACAGTGTCGCCAGGCCTTTTTTGGCGTCGCGCTTGATCATTTCGTGCAGCAGGGTCACCAGTATGCGGCAGCCTGATGCGCCGATCGGGTGGCCAATGGCAATCGCGCCGCCGTTGACGTTGACTTTGTCGGCGTCCCATTCCAGCTCTTTGGCCACCGCCAGGGATTGCGCGGCAAAGGCTTCGTTGGCTTCGACCAGGTCCAGGTCGCCGACGCTCCAGCCGGCTTTGTCCAGGCAGCGGCGGGTGGCCGCGACCGGGCCGATGCCCATGATGGCCGGGTCGACGCCGGCATTGGCGTAGCTGGCGATACGCGCCAGAACGGGCAGGCCAAGGGCCTTGGCCTTGTCGGCGCTCATCAGCAGCACCGCGGCGGCGCCGTCGTTGAGGCTGGATGCGTTGCCCGCGGTGACGCTGCCGTCTTTCTTGAACGCGGGTTTGAGTTTGGCCAACGACTCGGCGGTGGTGCCGGCGCGCGGTTGTTCATCCACGGCGAAGGCCACCGGGTCGCCCTTGCGCTGCGGGATCAGAATCGGCGTGATCTCATCGGCAAAGCGGCCGGCTTCGATGGCGGCGGCGGCTTTTTGCTGGGACGCGGCGGCGAAGGCGTCCTGGGCTTCACGGCTGATGCCGTACTTGTCCACCAGGTTCTCGGCGGTGATGCCCATGTGGTAGTCGTTGAATGCATCCCACAGGCCGTCGGTGATCATGCTGTCGATCATCTTGGCGTGGCCCATGCGCAAACCGGTGCGCGCACCAGGTAATACGTAGGGGGACAGGCTCATGTTCTCCATGCCGCCGGCGATGATCACGTCGGCATCGCCACAACGGATGGCCTGGGCGCCCAGGTGCAGGGCCTTGAGGCCCGAACCGCAGACCTTGTTCAAGGTCATCGCGGGTACGGCATGGGGCAAGCCGGCGAGGATCGACGCCTGGCGCGCCGGGTTCTGGCCTGAGCCTGCGGTGAGTACGTGGCCGAGGATCACTTCATCCACCTGGGCCGGGTCGAGGCCGGTCTGCTCCAACAGGCGACGGATTACGGCAGCGCCCAACTCCGGTGCCGGGATGCTCGCGAGCGATCCTTGAAAACTGCCTACGGCGGTACGTGTGGCAGCAACAATCACAACGTCTTGCATGGAATGTGTCCTCACTGGAATTGCATTTCTGGAACGTGGTCGGGGACGATTAGTTTACCGGCTGTCTTGCTGACAATCTCTTCAATACTGACCCCTGGGGCACGCTCCTTTAGGATAAAGGCGCCGTTGTCGATTTCCAGGTATGCAAGGTCCGTCAGCACACGCTTGATGCAGTGGGCACCGGTCAGCGGCAGGGTGCATTGGCTGAGCAATTTGGACTCACCGTCCTTGGAGGCGTGGGTCATGATCACGATGATGTTTTCCGCGCCGGCCACCAGGTCCATGGCGCCGCCCATGCCCTTGACCAGCTTGCCCGGGATCATCCACGAGGCGATGTTGCCCTGTACGTCCACTTCAAACGCGCCGAGCACGGTGAGGTCGACATGGCCGCCGCGAATCATTGCGAAGGACTCGGCGGAGGAGAAGATCGAGGCGCCGATGCGCGCGGTCACGGTTTGTTTGCCGGCGTTGATCATGTCGGCATCGATGGTGTCTTCGGTGGGAAACGGGCCCATGCCGAGCAGGCCGTTTTCCGATTGCAACATCACTTCCATGCCTTCCGGGATGTAGTTGGCCACCAGGGTCGGAATGCCGATGCCCAGGTTGACGTAGAAACCGTCCTGCATTTCGCGGGCGACGCGTTGAGCCATTTGTTCGCGGGTGAGAGCCATTGTGCTGTTCCTCTTGTTCTCTTCGGGCTGGAGGGATTATTTGCGGACGGTGCGCTGTTCGATGCGCTTCTCGAAGGTGCCGCAGATGATCCGGTCGACGTAGATGCCAGGGGTGTGGATCTGCGACGGTTCCAGCTCGCCCGGTTCGACGATTTCCTCGACTTCGACCACGGTGATCTTGCCGGCGGTGGCGGCCAGCGGGTTGAAGTTCTGGGCGGTGTGGCGGTAGATGACGTTGCCGAAGTGGTCGGCTTTCCAGCCTTTGACGATGGCGAAGTCGCCGGTGATGGATTCTTCCATCAGGTACGGGCGACCGTTGAATTCACGGGTTTCCTTGCCTTCGGCCACCGGGGTACCGACGCCGGTGGCGGTGAAGAAGGCCGGAATGCCAGCACCGCCGGCGCGCATTTTTTCCGCCAGGGTGCCTTGGGGGGTGAGCACCACTTCGATTTCGCCGCTGAGCAGTTGCTTCTCGAACAGGGCGTTTTCGCCCACATAAGACGCGATCACTTTGCGGATCTGCTTTTGTTCCAGCAGCACGCCCAGACCAAAGCCGTCGACGCCGCAGTTATTGGAAACCACGGTCAGGTCGCGGGTGCCTTTGCGCTTGATCTCGGCGATGAGGTTTTCCGGAATGCCGCACAGGCCAAAGCCGCCAGCGAGTACGGTCATGCCATCTTCCAGGCCTGCGAGGGCTTCTTCATAGGACGCCACGCGTTTATCGAAACCTGCCATATGCACCTCTTTTATTGTTAGTGGGCCAGCCAATGCCTCGAGTGTTGCGCCGACGGATTGATTTGTTAAGTTGTTTTTTAAGGTTGATTGATTTAAAAAACTGCATAGTCGAACCGTCGTCCGGAGTAATGTCATGACCGTCAAACAGATTCGTGCCTTTTTGGCCGTGGCGCAGAGCCTGAGTTTTGCCGCCGCCTGCGAGCGCCTGCACCTCTCTCAGTCGGCGCTGAGCCTGACCATCAAAGGCCTGGAAGAAGGGCTGGGCGGGCGCTTGTTCAGCCGCAATACACGGAATGTCGCGCTGACCCCTGAAGGGGAATCCTTATTGCCGCTGGCGCGTCGGCTGATTGCCGATTGGGACAACGCCGAGGATGAACTGCGCCAGCGCTTCACCCTGCAGCGCGGGCGCGTAACGGTGGCGGCGATGCCGTCGTTTGCGGGTAACCTGCTGCCGCCGATCCTGAAGATATTCCGCGCGCGTTACCCCCATGTGAACGTGACGGTGCATGACCTGATCAACGAACAGGTGCTGGAAATGGTCCGCGATCGCCAGGTCGAGTTGGGCGTGGCGTTCGAACCGTCCGAGGGGTCGTCGCTGGCGTTTACGCCGTTATACCTGGACCGCTTCATTGCCGTGGTGCCCATGGATTCACCCTTGGCACTGCGCGCTGAAATCGACTGGAAAAGCCTGTTGGAGCAACCGTTCATTGCCCTGCAACGACCCTCGACGGTACGGGTGATGCTGGAGGAGCATCTGGGTGCCTTGCAGATGAAATTGCCGGTGGCGCTGGAGAGTCATCAATTGGCGACGGTGGGCAAGATGGTTGCCAGTGGGCTGGGGGTCAGCGCCGTACCGGCATTATGTGCGCAGCAGATGCAGGAGGCGGGCGCCCATTGCATCACCTTGACCGATCCGGTGATCGAGCGGCCGATTGGTGTGTTGACCAAACCGGGGCATGAACTGTCGGCGGCGGCACAGGTGTTGTTTGATATTTTCCGCGATGAAGCGGGGAAAGGGCGTTACCCCAACTTTTGAAGTTGCATAAAAAATGTGGGAACTGGCAAGCCAGTTCCCACATTAGTTGAGAAGTACTTAGTAGTAGCGGTCGATTACTTTAACTTGCGAGTTGTCTTTGAAAGACTCCCACGCGTGGTTAAGTGTGTCGAACACTTGCTCGATGAAATTGCGATCGGCCGCCGCTTTCTTGCCGACATAACCCTGGCCACGGCGGTACATCTTCAGGCGCGCCGCCAGTTCACGGTTGTTTTTGTCGAACTCGGCTTCTTCGGTGTGGGGCGCCAGGCAGTCAATTTGGACTTTGCCCGATTTGCCAATCCACAGGATATGGTCGTCGAGTGTGTCTTTCTGCGCTGCGAACATCTCAGCCAATTCTTCGATAGTTGGTTGGTTGTTCAGATTCATGTGTAAGCCCCTTGACCAGTTGGCGATCTATCAATTGATTCGTTAAAACTGCTTAGTTGTCTCCGGTTCCGAAAACCGGGCGTCAGTGACGGTCTGCCGAATACGGGCAGGGTCTTGAACCTGATGCATGTAGTCTTGCTGATGAACTGCTACGCAATGGTTTCATAACGAAGACAAGCAGCGTTTGAGCTCCTTGTACCGAACCCTTCGGGTCGGTCAGCTTCATCAATCTGCCTTGTGGGCAGTGCACATCCGGAAGAAACAGCTCGGCGGTCAGACGAGCTTGTTCAAAACGCTTGTTACCAACGCTCCCGATCCGGGAGACGTCTAGATCATGCAAGGACAAAAAGGTTACGTCAACGGTTATGTAGTGATTATTTTTGATCACTACATAAATCGCCGTGGGGACGGGGGCATGCGAGGCGGTGTGACTCAGGCGTCATTTTTTGTGCGGTGGGTCGCTGCAGTTCATTGGCCTGCCCGGGTCTCCCGCTGATTTTTGAGGGGCGGTGCCCTGGCTATCCCAGGCGCTCTGCCAATAGCGGCAATAACCGCTCGCAGGATGCCGCGATCTTCAACTGCAACAACTCATCCCCACGGGTCTTGCCCAGATTGATGGCAATCACCGGTTTGCCTTGCTCGACCATCGCCTTGCACAGGCGAAACGCCGAATAGGCCATCAGCGACGACCCCACCACTAACAGCCCCTCGGCGTGTTCCACCGCCGCCATCGCCCTGGCGGCGGTGGCTTGGGCAACGTTTTCGCCGAAGAACACGACGTCCGGTTTGAGCCGTTCACCGTCGCAATGGGGGCAGCGGGGCACGCGAAAACGTTGTTCAAACGCTACGTCGAGCAGCGTATCGCCGTCGGGTGCCTGCACGGCGTCGACGCCTGCCAGGTATGGGTTCTCGGCCTCCATCAACCGTTGGATCACATCGCGTGCGCTGGGCCGATGGCAATCCAGGCATAGCACGCGATGCAAGCTGCCATGCAGCTCGATCACATCCTCACTACCGGCCTGGTCATGCAGCGTGTCGACGTTTTGTGTGATCAGCCCGCTGATACGCTGGCGATGTTGCAAGGCGGCCAGCGCCAGGTGGGCCTGGTTCGGCTGCGCAATCCGTACCCGTGGCCAGCCCAGCATCGCCCGTGCCCAATAACGGCGCCGCGCTTGCGGGGTGGCCAGGAACTCCTGGTACATCATCGGCGCCTTGCCTCGGCGCACGCCTTCGCTGTCCCGATAATCCGGGATACCTGATGACGTGCTGATCCCCGCCCCGGTCAGCACCAGAAAACGCCGTGCGGCCATGGCCCGGTGCAGGGTGTCGAGGTGGTCTTCTTGATGTTCGAGCATGTCGAGCATGGGCTCTCCTATTCGCCGCGAATGTATTGCTCCAGTTGCTTGATCAGGTTGGCTTGTTCGGCAATGGCTTCCTTGACCAGGTCACCGATGGAGAGCAGGCCCAGCAGTTTTCCGTCGACGACCACCGGCAGGTGGCGCAGGTGACTGTCGGTCATGATGTTCATGCAGGCTTCGACTGTCTTGTGGGCATCGACCGTGATGACTGGAGAGCTCATGACCTCGTGGACTTTGGTGGTGACGGAAGAAAGGCCTTTGAGTATCAGCTTCCGTGCGTAATCGCGCTCGCTGATGATGCCAACCACCTCACCCTGCTTGACGACCGGCAGGGCCCCGACATTTTTCGATGACATCACCACCAACGCTTCGAATACGGTGTGGTCCCATTCAATGGTGTGGACTTCCTGGTTTTGCTTGTCTTTGGCTTTGAGTACTTCTGAGACGGTTTTCATGGTGGCCACTCCGGTGTTGTTGTTAGGAAGTCAGCAATCCCCTACAGAATCCTAGACGGCCGGCGCCGGAGCAAGGACCAAAGCGGCGTTAAAGCTGTCGAAAAACGTCATCCGCCGGATTTATTCATGGTTTACCCGGTACTTGTCGGCTTTTTCGCCCGCTTTGGGCTGGCCGCCGTCTTGCGGGGCGCGGCCGTGCGTTTCTTCTTCCACGGGGTGGCGCCGCGGCCTGCCGGGCTGGCGGGGCCGGTGATGGTCATACGCATACCGTTGCAGCGGGCCACTTGCTTGCTCATCCAGGCCGCTTGCTTGGCGACGAATTCTTCCAGGCTCATTTCGCCGCTTTGCACCATGTCCAGCGCCTGTTCCCAGATCGCCGTGGTGCCCGGGTCGGCGATGGCGCGCGGCACCGCATCGATCAGGCTGAACGCCGCCGGGGTGGCCGAGAGGGCCTTGCCGTTCTTCACCAGGTAGCCTCGGTCCAGCAGGCCCTGGATGATCCCGGCGCGGGTGGCTTCGGTGCCGATGCCGGTGGTGTCCTTGAGCTTTTGCTTGAGCAACGGGTCTTCCACCAGCTTGGCGACGTTTTTCATCGCCTTGATCAGGTCGCCCTCGGTGAAGGGTTTGGGCGGCTGGGTCCACAGGTCCTTGAGGTTGACCTTGGCAACGGCGTAATCCTGGCCCTGCACCAACGCCGGCAGGGCTTGCGGTGCCGGCGCCTCACGGCCTTTGGCGGGTGCAAGGGCTTCGGGCAGCGCGCGTTTCCAGCCCGGCTCGATGACGACTTTGCCCACCGCGCGCAGCGCTTGGCCGGCGCAGTCGAAATCCGCCTGGGTGCGGTCGTATTCATGGTTGGGCAGAAACTGCGCCAGGTAGCGCGCGCGAATCAGTGTATAGACCGCCCGATGCTTGCCGGTGAGCTGCCCGGCATCCTTGCCGGCGCCGGTGGGAATGATGCCGTGGTGGGCGCTGACCTTGGCGTCGTTCCACGCCCGCGAGCGGCGCCGGGGATCGAGATGCGGCATCAGTTCGTTGACGGCCGCGTCGGCACGGCCCAGGGCGGCAAGGATCTTCGCCGCGTCGCCATGCTGACTCAATGGCAGGTAGCCGCAATCGCTGCGCGGGTAGGTGATGGCCTTGTGGGTTTCGTACAGCGATTGGGCGATGTCCAGGGTTTCCTGGGCGCCGAGACCGAGCTTCTTCGAGCAGATTTCCTGCAACGTCCCCAGGTCGAAGGGCAGGGGCGCGACCTCGCGCATGCGTTCGGTGCGCAACTTCACCAGCCGCGCACTGGCGGCGTGGGTCATGGCGTCGGCGGCGTCCCGGGCGAGTTGCGGGTTGAGGCAGCGGCCTTGGTCGTCACAGGCATCGTCGACGGCGCGCCATTGGGTGGTGAAGGTCATGTGCGCGTGGCGCAGGTCGACGTCGATGGCCCAGTAGGCCACCGGTACGAAATCGGCGATGCTGCGGTCACGGTCGACCACCAGGCGCAGGGTCGGGGTCTGCACCCGGCCCACCGGCAGTACGCCTTGGTAACCGGATTGGCGGCCGAGCAAGGTAAACAGGCGGCTCATGTTCATGCCGATCAGCCAGTCGGCGCGGGAACGGCCGAGGGCCGAGTGGTACAGGCTGAAGGTCTCGGCGCCGGGTTTGAGCGCGGCCAGGGCCTTGCGGATGGAGGCGTCGTCCAGCGCCGACAGCCACAGGCGTTGGATCGGCCCGCGATAGCGGCAATGTTCCACCAGCTCGCGGGCGATCATTTCGCCCTCGCGGTCGGCGTCGGTGGCGATCACCAGTTCCAAGGCTTCCCCCAGCAGGCGCTTGACCGCCTTGAACTGGGCGGCGGTCTTGGGCTTGACCCGCATCTTCCATTTGTCCGGGATGATCGGCAGGTCGGCGAGCACCCAGCGCTTGTACTTGGCGTCGTAGGCGTCGGGTGGGGCGGTTTCCAGCAGGTGGCCGATGCACCAGGTGACGGTCACCCCGTTGCCCAGCCAGCAACCGTCGCCACGGCGCGTGGCGCCGAGCACCGCCGCAATATCCTTGGCCTGGGAGGGTTTTTCACAGAGGAACAGCCGCATGGTCATCACATCAGATCGGGTTGATGCCTTGCAGGATGCGTAGTCCGAGGGATTTGGGCAACCATTATCTGTATGGATGTACAGCAATTTGTGTGGCGCCGCAGAGCAGATGTGGGAGGGGGCTTGCTCCCTCCCACAGGGGACCTGCGGTGTTCAGGTGGTCGGGTCAGTTGTTGTCGATATCCACATGCCGCGTTTCCTTGAGGCAGAACATCCCGACAACCAGGCTCACCCCGGTCACGACCACCGGATACCACAAGCCATAGAAGATATCGCCGGTGTACACCACCAGGGCAAACGACACGGTCGGCAGGAAGCCGCCAAACCAGCCGTTGCCGATGTGATAGGGCAGGGACATCGAGGTGTAGCGGATGCGTGTCGGGAACAGTTCCACCATCAACGCCGCCAGCGGGCCGTAGCACATGGCCGCGATCAGGATCAGCACCACGATCAGCACCACCACCATCACCTTGTTGACCTGCGCCACATCCGCCGATGTCGGGTAGCCGGCGAGGGTCACGGCGGCGCGCAGGGCCGACTCGTCAAAGCCATCGATGCGCACGTCGCCCACGCTCACCTGCACCGGGCTGCCCGCAGGGGCGGCGGCGCTGCTGTAGGGCAGGCCTTGCTTGACCAGGAAGGTCTTGACCTTGTCGCAGGGGCTGTCAAAACGCGCCTTGCCCACCGGGTCGAACTGGAAGGTGCAGGTGGCCGGGTCGGCCAGCACGGTGATCGGCGCCTGGCGACTGGCCTGGTCCATCGCCGGGTTGGTGTAGTGCGCCAGGCCCTTGAAGATCGGGAAGTACAGCGCGGTCGCCAGCAGCAGGCCGAGCATCAGCACCGGTTTGCGCCCGATCTTGTCCGACAGCCAGCCGAAGAAGATAAAGAACGGTGCGCCAATCACCACGCTGATGATCAGCAGCATATTGGCCAGGGCCGGGTCCATCTTCAGGAACTGCGTAAGGAAGAACAGCACATAGAACTGCGCCGCGTAAAAGGTCACCGCTTGCCCGCCGTTGATGCTGAACAGCGCAATCAGCACCACCTTGAGGTTTTCCCACTTGCCGAAGGACTCGCGGATCGGCGCCTTGCTGGCCTTGCCTTCCTCCTTCATTTTCAGGAACGCCGGCGATTCATGCAGGCTCATGCGGATCCAGGTGGAAATGCCCAGCAGCACGATGGAAAACAGGAACGGAATGCGCCAGCCCCACACTTCGAACTGATCGCCAGTGAAGTAGCGGCAGGCCAGCACCACCAGCAGTGACAACAGTAACCCCAGGGTGGCGGTGGATTGAATCCAGCTGGTGTGCAGGCCGCGCTTGCCGGCGGGGGCATGTTCGGCGACATAGGTCGCCGCGCCGCCATACTCGCCGCCCAACGCCAGGCCTTGCAGCATGCGCAGGGCGATCAGGATGATCGGCGCGGCAATGCCGATGCTGGCCTACGTGGGCAACAGGCCGACGCAGAACGTCGCCACACCCATCAGGATAATGGTCACGAGGAAGGTATACTTGCGCCCGATCATGTCGCCCAGGCGGCCAAACACCAGCGCGCCGAACGGGCGCACCACAAAGCCGGCCGCGAAGGCCATCAAGGCAAAGATAAACGCCGTGGTGTCGTTGACCCCGGCAAAGAACTGTTTGCTGATCACCGCCGCGAGGGCGCCATAGAGGAAGAAGTCATACCACTCGAATACCGTCCCCAGGGACGAGGCGAAGATGACTTTTCTCGATTCGCTGACGGTGCTCGTGCTGACCGCCGAGCCCAGGGTTTGAGCATGTTCTGACATCGGGTATCCCTCACAGTGATTATTTATTGTTGTTCCACTGTCGGTGCCAACCTCAGCACCGGTCTGTTTTCCGTTCCTCTGTAGGCGCGCGCTTGCTCGCGAAAATCGCCAACGATTACGCGGGAAATCTGGATGAACGCGGCGCCTTTGCGTTTTTCGCGGGCAAGCTCGCTCCTACAGTGTTCGGTGAAAGGATCAGTTGCGCGGCTTTTTCCGCGATCATCAGCGTCGGTGAGCAGGTATTGCCGGATGTGATGCGGGGCATGATCGAGGCATCGGCGATGCGCAGCCCCGGCACGCCATGCACCCGCAACTGCGCGTCGACCACCGCGTCCTGGTCACTGCCCATGCGGCAGGTGCCCACCGGATGGAAGATCGTCGTGCCGATGCGCGCCGCGGCTTCGTGCAGTTGCTCTTCGGTTTGCAGCGCATCGCCGGGCAAGTATTCCACCGGTTTGAACGGGCTCAGGGCCGGCGCGGCGACGATCCGTCGAGTCAGGCGAATCGCGTCGGCGGCCACCCGCAGGTCTTGCGGATGGCTGAGGTAATTGGGCTGGATCAACGGCGCATCCGCCGGGTTGGCCGAGCGAATATCGATACGCCCGCGGCTTTGCGGGCGCAGGTCGCAGACCGACGCGGTAAACGCCGGGAACGCGTGCAACGGCTCGCCGAAGCGCTCCAGGGACAGCGGCTGCACATGGTATTCAAGGTTGGCCGAGGTTTGTTCCGGGCCCGAGCGGGCAAACGCACCGAGCTGGCTGGGCGCCATCGACAGCGGGCCGCTGCGGTCATACAGGTAACGCAGGCCCATGCCCATTTTGCCCCACACGCTGCCCGCGATCTGGTTCAGGGTGCGCGCGTTTTCCAGCTTGTAGATCAGCCGCAGTTGCAGGTGGTCCTGCAGGTTGCCGCCAACCCCCGGCAGTTCATGCAACACATTGATGCCGAGCGGCTTGAGCACGTTGGCGGGGCCAATCCCTGAACGCTGCAAAATGCCGGGCGAACCCACGGCGCCAGCACACAACACGATTTCCTTACGGGCCTTCCAACGGAGCGACTGGCCGTGCTGACGCCCGACCACTGCCGATGCGCGGCCGTTTTCCAGCAACACGCGGTCGACTTCGACTTCGGTCAATACCGTCAGGTTCGGCCGTTGGCGGATCGGCTTGAGGAACGCCTTGGCCGCATTCCAGCGGACGCCGGCCTTCTGGTTGACCTGGAAGTAACCGCAGCCTTCGTTATCGCCCTGGTTGAAGTCGCTGACGTTGGCGATGCCGCTTTGCGCCGCGGCCTCGCGAAAGGCATCCAGGATCGGCCAATGCAATCGCTGTTGCTCGACGCGCCACTCACCGCCGTCGCCGTGAAATGCCGAACCGCCGGCAAAATGGTTCTCGCTGTGCTTGAACAGCGGCAGCACGTCTTCCCACGCCCAGCCCGGGTTGCCTGCCGCCGCCCAGCCGTCGTAGTCCTGAGCCTGGCCGCGCATGTAGATCATGCCGTTGATCGACGAACAACCGCCGAGCACCTTGCCCCGCGGGTAACTCAGGGCGCGGCCTTGCAGGCCGGCCTGGGCTTCGGTCTTGAAGCACCAGTCGGTGCGTGGGTTGCCGATGCAGAACAGGTAGCCGACGGGGATGTGAATCCAGGGGTAATTGTCGCGACCACCGGCTTCAAGCAACAGCACACGGTGGGCGGGGTTGGCGGACAGTCGATTGGCCAGCAGGCAGCCTGCGGGGCCGGCGCCTACGACGATGTAATCGTATTCAGCAGTTGCAGTGGGCATCTGAGGTCTCGCTTGTTTTTCTTATTGGCTCCATCCTAGTTGTTAGTTTTCGTCTTAAAAATGTTAGTTTTTACCCAGTGGCTGTGCGTTTTTAAACAGTGCGGTCCAGGCTCACGGATTGGAGGCGCTATGTTCGACTGGAATGACCTGCGGTTTTTTCTTGAGTTGCAGCGCAGCGGCCGCCTGCTCACCGCCGCGCAACGCCTGAAAACCACCCACGCCACCGTGGCGCGGCATATCGAGGCGATCGAGAAAAGCCTCGGCACCGCGTTGTTCGTGCAGCACGCCCACGGCTATGAGTTGACGCCGTCCGGCGAGGCCCTGCTCAAACACGCCGAAGCCATGGAAAACGTCGCGCTGCTGGCCGAAGACGAACTGACCCACACCGCCGCGCCCCTGGGCAAGATCCGCCTGGGCGTGGCCGAAGGGCTGGGAGTGATGTTCCTCGCCAGCCGCATGGGCGGGCTGTTCGAGCGCTATCCGGGGTTGGAAGTGGAGCTGGTGGCCGTGCCGCGTTTCGTCAGCATCCTCAACCGCGAAGCCGAAATCAGCATCCACCTCGAACGTCCCAGCGTCGATCAACTGGTCACGCGCAAACTCACCGACTACCGCCTGGCGCTCTATGCCAGCCGCGCGTATCTGGCGCGCACCCCGCCGATTGAAAAACGCGAAGACCTCGCCGCCCATGCCTGGATCGATTACGTCGACGATCTGCTGTTCAGCCAGGAACTGAAACTGCTCAGCAGCTTCTGCCGCAACCCCAAAGTGGTGTTCCACAGCACCAGCGTGATCGCCCAGCACCAGGCGGCGCGTTCCGGGCTGGGGATTGCGGTGTTGCCGTGCTTCATGGCGGCCGGTGATCCGGACCTGGTGGCGTTGTTGCCGGGGGAGGGGATTCAGCGCAGCTATTGGATCAGCTCGCGCCGGGAACTGCACAAGTCAGTGCGGCTGCGGGTGTTGTGGGATTACGTGGTGGAGTTGTGCGCGCGGGAGCAGGCACTGTTGCTCGGCGGGTCCACCTGAAGAACCTGGATCAAAAATGTGGGAGGGGGCTTGCTCCCGATAGCAGTGTGTCAGCCCAAACATGCATGACTGAAGCACCGCTATCGGGGGCAAGCCCCCTCCCACACTTTTGACCGGATTCAGCTTCCAAGATCAGGTTGGCTATAAGGCCAAGCAAGAGCAGAGCAAAAGCAGATCAGGGTCTATCTGATCTATGGAGATCCAAATGTGGGAGGGGGCTTGCCCCCGATAGCAGTGTGTCAGCCAAAACATGCATGACTGAAGCAGCGCTATCGGGGGCAAGCCCCCTCCCACACGTTTGACCGGATTCAGCTTCCAAGATCAGGTCGGCTATAAGGCCAAGCAAGAGCAAGAGCAGATCAGGGTCTATCTGATCTATGGAGATCCAAATGTGGGAGGGGGCTTGCCCCCGATAGCAGTGTGTCAGCCAAAACATGCATGACTGAAGCAGCGCTATCGGGAGCAAGCCCCCTCCCACACGTTTGACCGGATTCAGCTTCCAAGATCAGGTCGGCTATAAGGCCAAGCAAGAGCAGAGCAAAAGCAGATCAGGGTCTATCTGATCTATGGAGATCCAAATGTGGGAGAGGGCTTGCCCCCGATAGCAGTGTGTCAGCCAAAACATGCATGACTGAAGCCCCGCTATCGGGGGCAAGCCCCCTCCCACATTAGACCTGTGGTGTTGCTTGAACTGAGTCAATCGCGCAAGACGAATTCCGCGCTGCCCAGCCGTTCTCCATTCACCAGCACATGCACCGCGTGCTTGCCCGGGTAGTGCTTGCGCGTGGTCAGTTCACGGATATGTTGTTCGCGGCTGATGTGCTGCTGCTCGCCTGCGCCAAGGGTAAAGGCCTTGAGCTTGAACACTTTGGCCGCACGGTGGCCGGCGCTTTTTACGTAGTCGATGGCGTAGTCCACCACCAGTTTTTGTGGTGCGGCGGCGGTGGATTCGAGGCTGAAGGTCAGGTTGATCCGCTCCCCCAGTGTGATCACCGCCGGCGTGACGCGCAGGTGATGAATCTTGACCTCGGCCTTGGCTCCCGCGCCGATGATCGTCAGCGCGCGGGTGTTGCCCTGCTTGATCAGGCTGCGCAGTGCATGGCGGGCGATCCAGGCGGTGTGCGGGTTATCCAGCGACCAGCCTTCGATCAGGCTGAGGACCCAATCGGGGTGGTCCTTGGTGATGTCGTTGAGGTGGTTGGCCACGGACTTGCGCACGTAGAGGCTGCTGTCGGCCTTGAGGTTGTCGAGGATCGACGCGCACAGCCCGGGGTTGGCCTGCACGTCGGCCAGGCGGAATGACCACGGCAGGCGCGGTCGCGAGCCTTCGCTGGCGAGGCGGCGCACGTGTTCGTTGTCATCCAGCGACCACTGTTGCATCACCGCCAGGGTGCGTTGGAAGTCGTGCAGCAAGAAGTGCCGGATCGCGAATTCGGCGGAGCCAAAGGTGGTGAAATATTTGAGCGCGGCCATGGAGCGCTCGAAGTCATCCCGGCCATGACTCGCCACGTAGTGCGGCAGGAACAGGCTGACAAACCCGCTGTTCAAGCGCGGCGCGAGGGCATAGAGCCGCGTGAGAGTCTGTGGGTAATCCAGCGGGATCACCGCATGCAGGCTGTCGCTGACCCGTGCCACGCGCTGCATCACCGACAACTCGGCCAGCCCGGCCTTGGCGTGCTGGAGAAAGCCCTTGGCGTCGAACGCCGGGTACACCGCCGTCATCTCGGTGGCGATGTGTTGCAGGCGTTCGGCGTTGAAGATTTCCTTGAGGGCCGGGGCGCTTTGGTCGGTCATCGGTGATTCCATGGGGGGTTAGAGAAACCAGCGGTATTCCCGCGTGTTGATCTCCTGCTGAAACGCCAAGTGGTCCTGGCGTTTGTTCTCGCAGTACACGTCGACAAATTCCGCGCCCAGCTTATCGCGCAATACCGCTTGATGTTGCATGGCGCGCACGGCCTCGAGCATTTCCAGGGGGAAGTCGGTGCCGCTGTTGCGGTCGTCGTTCAGTGGGGCGATGGGTTCGCGCTTGGCGTCAAGCCCATGCTCCAACCCAACCAGAATCGCCGCCAACACCAGGTACGGGTTGGCATCGGCGCTGGCCAGGCGGTGTTCGATACGCAGGTTGCGCGGGTCGGACTCGGGGATGCGTACGCACGCATCGCGGTCTTCGAAGCCCCAGCTGGCACGGGTGGCGGCGTTGACCGTACCGCCCAGGCGGCGGAAGGCGTTGTGGTTCGGCGAGAAGATCGGCATGCAGTGCGGCAGCAACTCCAGGCAGCCGGCCACGGCGTGGCGCAGGGGTTGCTGTTGATGGGCCGCGAGTATGTTGTTGCCGGCGCCGTCGTACAGGCTGACATGCACATGCATGCCGCTGCCGGGGAATTGCAGGTAGGGCTTGGCCATGAAGCTGGCGCGGTAGCCGTGCTTGAGCGCCACGCCACGGGTGCTGCGGCAGAACAGGGCGGCCCAGTCGGCAGCGCGCAGGCCATCGTCCAAGTGGCCGAAGTTGATCTCGAACTGGCCAGGGCCGAGTTCCGCGGTGATCACCGTGATGTCGATGCCTTGGTCCTTGGCGGTTTGCGCCATATCGTCGAGCACCTCGCTGAAGCGCGACAGTCGCTCGATATGCAGGTTGGGCTGGTCGTCGGCGTCGTCACTCAGCGGGTCGCGGGCGAATTGCGGCAGGCCGTTGTCGAGCTGCTTGTCGAACAGGTACAACTCCAGTTCAAAGGCCACCACCGGGTGAATGCCTTTGTGGTGCAGGCGTTCCAGGACCTTGGCCAATACTTCCCGCGGCTCGAATTCGATCGGCGCTTGCGTACCGTCTGAGGTGATCAGCATCTGGCCCAGCGGCTGCGACTCCCAGCTCACCGGCTTGAGCGTGCCCGGCACCAGGCGGCGGTTGGCGTCGGGGTCGCCGTCGTTGAAGCAGTAATCACCGATCTTGAACAAACCGCCCTGAACCCCCAGCAGCACGGCGTTCTGCGGCAGCTTCAAGGGGCCGCCGGCGGCGACTTTTTCCAGCATCTCCACCGGGTAGCGCTTGCCGTAGAAATGCCCGGGGATGTCCAGGGCGATCAGGTCGACATAACGCACGTCGGGGTGGTTCTGGCGAAAGCTCCGTACTTCGGCCAGCAGCGTGGAGGAATGGCTTTTCACGGGTGTAGCTCCTAGTTGTAAACCCACAGCACGCGGGCGGGCAGTTCGGTCAGGTTGGCGTAGCGGCAGCGGGCGAAACTGGCCAGGTGGAAGCTGTCGCCTTGGTGCAGGGTGACCGAGTCGGCTTCCCCTTCCACCCACAGCGTCAACTCACCCTCCAGCACAAACCCGGCCTGCTCGGCGCGGTCGCTCATGGTCTGCTCACCGCTATTGGCTCCGGGGGCCAGCAGGCTGTCGAGCATCGAAAACGCACCGTTCATGTTGGGGGAGACCAGGATGTCGGTGATGCCATTGGCGTAATACACCGTGCGCCGCTCGTTGGGGCGCGTCACCCAGTTGATGGCCTTGGGTTTGCTCAGGCTGTAGAAATAGGTGGTGGGCACGTCAAGGGCGTGGCTGATCGCGGTCAGGTCCGCCACGGTCGGGCGTGACAGGCCTCGTTCGACCTGAGACAGGAAACCCACCGAACGCTCGATCTTTTGCGCCAATTGCGCGAGGGTGAGTTTCTTGTACTTGCGCAGATCGTGGATCAGGATTGCCAGGGCTTCGAGTTCTTCTTGTTGGTTCATGAAATTTATTTCGTTAAATTTCATGAAAAATTACAGGATAAATTTCACGAGAGCAATAGGTTTGTGCTGCTCAAAACCACTAACGGCACCATCCTCGAGATCACTCCGGTCAAGCAATAATCCGCTGGCAACGCCTGCTTTTTTTCGGGTTCCTGAGGTAAGGTGACCGGCTGCAATGGCCGCGTTACCTTCATGGAATGAGAGCAGGATGCTTGCCACCCTAAGACACTACCCCCGCACAGTGAAGCTGTTGCTGTCCGCCACGTTGATGCTGACGCTGGCCAAGGCGATCACCTTTCCGTACCTGGTTATCTACCTCACCCGGCACTTTGCCCTGGACATCACTCAGGTCGGCCTGGTGATCGGCAGTTCGCTGATCGTCGGTTCGTTGCTCAGCGTGTATGGCGGGTTTCTCGTCGATCGCATCAGCAGCTATCGGTTACTGCTGGGCTTGAGTGCGCTGTTTGTCGTGGGCTTTATCGGTACGGTGCTCGCGCAGACTATCTGGGCGTTCTATGGCTGCCTGATCCTGATCAACCTGGCTTACGCGGTCATCGATATTGCGATCAAAGCCGGCTTTGCCAGCCTGTTGCCGGAAGATGCGCGCAGTGAGGTGTTTTCCATCAAGTACACCCTGACCAATATCGGCTATGCGGTGGGGCCGTTCTTTGGTGCGATGGTGGCTAGGCTGGATATCAGCTTGCCGTTTATGCTGTCGGCGCTGTTGGGGGCGGGGTTTTTCCTGCTGTACTGGCGCTGGGGCGATCGTGCGCTGGCCACTGTCGATGCCACGCAAAAGCCGGTGTCGTTCCTGGCTGTCGGCCGCGTGCTGTTAAAGGATCGGCGCCTGGTGTGCTTCACCGTTGGCGGCGTGCTCAGTGCGGTGGTGTTCGGCCAGTTCACGGCTTACCTGTCGCAATACCTGGTGACCACCACCACTGCTGAATACACCTACAAGGTCATCAGCGCGGTGCTTACGACGAACGCCGTGTTGGTGATTGCCCTGCAATACGTGATCGGCCGGCGCATCTCGCACCGTTACCTGAGCCAGTGGCTGATCTTCGGCTTGAGCATGTTCATGCTGGGGTTGATCGGCTTTGCGCTGTCCACCAGCGTGCTGTGGTGGGTGCTGGCGATGGCGGTGTTTACCGTGGGGGAAATCGTCGTGTTCCCGGCCGAGTACATGTTTATCGACCGTATTGCCCCGGACCACCTGCGCGGCATGTATTACGGCGCGCAAAACCTGTCCAACCTCGGCGCCGCGCTGGGGCCGGTGCTGTGCGGGTTGGTGTTGGCCAGCCTGCCGGCGCATTACATGTTCTACATGCTGGGGGCGTTTATCGTCGGTGGCGGGGTGTTCTATTTCATGGGTGCGAGGCTGAAGGAAAGTCATCCAGAGTGAGTTTGCCCAGGTGGTTGCTGTGCAGCTCGTAGCGTAATTCTTCGACCATCTTGTCCACTTCTTGCGGGGTCTGCAGCCGATTGGTGCTGATCCCGGTGACCACCAGGTCGACCCGGCCGGTTTCGGCGTCGAAGACTTTGAGGGTCAGCGACGCGTCCCGGCACAGGGTGAATTCGCACGTCAGCGGCGACAGGCCTTCTTCGATGCAATTTCGCAATTGAGACAGGGTAAACATGCTAATTCCTTCCGGGTGTGGAATACGACGACACAGGATCGAAAGCCTGTGCCCACCCCAGGAAGGTTAAGCATTACACCTAGGCGCAATAAGGCGAATTCGCACTAGCCGCACTAGTGCATTTGCACTTTCAGCGCTTGTTTTTCAGACGCAGTTCACCGGCGAACAGCCCGCGCTCACGGGCCCAGACGATCGCTGCACTACGGCTATGCACCCCCAGTTTGGAATACACCGTGGCCACATGGTTACGCACCGTGTTGGGCGCCAGCTTCAGGCGCGAGGCGATCTCTTTGTCGGCCAGGCCTTCGCAAATCAAACCCAGCACATCGCGCTCGCGGGTGGTGAGGTCAGTGAAGGCAATGCCCGGCACATTGGGTCGGTTGGCGCCTTTGGCGTTGGCCAGCTTTTCGATCAGGGTCTGGCTGAACCAGGAGGCGTCCTGCATCACTTCTTCGATGGCCGCCACCAGCTCCAGCTCCGAGCGTTTGCGTTCGGTGATGTTCATCAGCACCAGCAGGTAGCAGGGCACGTCCTGGATGCTCACGGTATCGGCGGACACCACGCAGTCGATCACCTCATCGCCTTTCTTGCGCACCTTCAGATCCAGCCCGTCGAGGTTGCCGGCTTTTTCCAGAGTGGCGAACAACTGCGCGCAGGCTTGGGCGCTGTCGATGAAGTCGATGTCTTCGATTGCTTTGCCGATCAGTTCCTCACTGGTGTAGCCGGTAATGCTCATGAAGGCTTCGTTGATATCCACCACCTGACGGTTGTCGGCGTTGCACACCAGGGTTGGCACCGGCGTCAGGCGGAACGACTTGGCGAAGCGCTCCTCACTCTGGCGCAGGGCGATTTCTGCCTTGCGCCGCGGTTCCAGGTCGGTGAAGGAAAACAACATGCAGTCTTCCTCGTTCATGTCCAACGGCTGGCCGGCCACGATCACCAACTTGCTGCCGCCCTCGGGCAATCTCAATTCGGCCTGCATCTGCGGGATGGTCGCGCCTTCGGCCAGGCGCTGGATGGCCAGGTCCTTGCGCTCGGCGTGTTCCAGCACGTCCAGTTCATACACCGAGCGGCCGATCACTTGGTCGCGGTTATAGCCAGTCATCTCCAGAAAGCCCTGGTTGACCTTGATATAGCGCAGGTCGCTGAGGCGGCAGATCACGGCGGGCGCGGGGTTGGCGGTGAAGGTTTTTTCGAAGCGCTGCTCGGCGCTCGCCCATTCGGTGGCGTCGCTGAGGATCAACACCAAAAGCTCCGGTTCGCCGCGTGAATCGGTCAGCACCAGGCTGCGCAGGCGATGGACCCAACTGCGCTCGTCGTCGCCGGTGGGGCTGACTTCCACGATCACGTCGCTGAACGCTTCGCCGGCCGCCACCCGGCTGAGCGGGTAAGTGTCCGGCAACAGCGGGTGGTTATTGCGATAGCGCAAGGCGAACCGCTCGGCATAGGCCTGATTGTTGGCGCCCAGGTGTTCGACCGCGCTGACCCCGTGCATGGTCAGTGCGGCCTCGTTGGCCCAGAGGATGGTCTGGTCGAGCTCGGCCAAAATCACCCCGTCGGACAACCCGGAGATGATCTGCTGCAATTGGCGGCGGTTGGTTTCTTTGGCGAGGACGTCCTGGCTCATGGTTTCTCCTGGGAATGGGCGCATGCGAGTTACGACACCCAGGCTGCGCGATAGTGCAGCGCAACTGCCCCGTGCGATCTGGCGCACGCTGCTGTTGCGCACGGCGCTGAGCGTTTCCTTTCTTCACCTGCCGCGTTGAATGGGTAAAATGCCGGCTTTTTACGCGTATCCCGCAAAGGTGCATCTTGAACGCAGGCAAATTCGTCGGCTTGTTATTACTCACTTCGCTGCTGGCGGCCTGCGGCACCTCGCCACCCCGCACGCCCAACGACCTCTGCGGCATCTTTCGCGAAAAGGCCGACTGGTACGACGCCGCCCAAGTCACCCAAAAGCGCTGGGGCGTGCCGATCCAGTTGCCGTTCGCCATCATGTACCAGGAATCGGCCTTCCGGCAGGACGCCAAGGCTCCGCGTAACTACCTGTTGTGGATCATCCCCTGGGGCCGCGTCTCCACCGCCGCCGGCTATGCCCAGGCCAAGGATGAAGTGTGGAACGACTACCGCAAAAGCACCGGCCGCAGCGGCGCCAGCCGTCAGGACTTCGACGACGCCATCGACTTCGTCGGTTGGTACATGGACAAGACCTACACCATCAACGGCGTTTACAAGTACGACGCCTACGGCCAATACCTGAACTACCACGAAGGCTGGGGCGGCTATCGCCAGCGCACCTACGCCAGCAAAGCCTGGCTACCCCCCGTGGCCAGCAAAGTGCAGGCTCGCTCGCAGCTGTATGCGCAGCAATATGCGGGTTGCAAGAATGATTTGGGGCGTGGGTTCTGGAGCCGGTTTTGGCATTGGTTGTGAGGCCGCTCGTGTTCAACGCGGCAATGCTCGATGCTGCATATAGCCCAGCATCTGATCGTACAGGTCAACCCGCCGATCCCTTTGCAGATCATTGAGGCTGTTCCAGATGGGCGCACTGCGCGCGCTGCTCAGGTCGATATCGGCGAACAGGATTTCCTGGCGATTGGCCGACGCCACCTTGCCGATAGGCCACCCATTGGTCCCGGCAATCAGCGAACACCCCAGGTAACGGGCATCGCGCTCTTCGCCGATTCGACTGGCGGCGGCAATAAACACGTTATTGACGTGTGCTGCCGTCATCGTCAGGTAGGACGCCATGCACCGCCCGGCGTCGTCGAACAGCGGGGGCGGCGTCCAGACCCAGTTGTTCAGGCTGCAAATGATATCGGCACCCTGCTGGCTGAGAATGCGCGGGACTTCGGGAAACCAGATGTCCCAACAGATCAGCATGCCGATCCGCCCGATCGGTGTCTCGAAGACTGGAAATCCCGTGTTTCCCGGGGTGAACCACAGCTTCTCCAGGTTCCATAGATGGGCCTTGCGGTACTTGCCGATAAAACCGTCCGGGCCGAGCAGCACCGCTGTATTGAATAATTGCGCTCCGTCGATTTCGTTCAGGCCCGCCACCAGATAGACCTGGTACCGGCCGGCAAAGTCGATCCATGCCCGCAGACTCGGACCGTCTGGCACCGCTTCGGCGTGATCGAACGCATCTTTGCGGCTGGAAAAAAAGTAACCGCAGTTGGAAAGCTCCGGCAGCACGATCAGATTGGCGCCGCCGTTCGCTGCTGCGGCTGCCAGCTCCAGGCTACGTCGCAGGTTTGCGGTACGGTGGTCCACACCGACCTGGGGATCGAATTGCACAACAGAAACACGTACAGGGCTTGTGGCTTGGTTCATTGTGGGTGATCTCTTTGGATGGTTACCGCCGAAGTGGCTGGCGCTCCATAAGAGGTGATCTGACGGGCGGGAGAAAATCGGGCGCTTCCGGTTGAGGTGTCAGTGGGCTCTTGATAGTTCGCTGCCCATATTCGTGGAGAGAGGTCAGGTCTTTTGGTCCCAGCGAAATTGGATCGACATGCACTAGCGTTGGTTGTGAGAACGACACCCGGCAACTGGTACAGACCTGTGAACTCTGACAGTAGGCAGGATGCAGTGAGCTTCTTAAGCTGCTGCGTCTGCCCTCACGCATTGTTGAAGAAGGAAACTGACAATGAAAAAGTCTGAATTTAACGCTTACCTTGATAAAGAGATTAATACTGCCCAGGGCCGTATCTCATCCAAGGACAGCAAGTCCGATAAGGTCGATTCGGGCCGGGTGGAGTTTTTGACAGCGTTGAAGGATGTTGTCGATGGGAAGCCCCAGCCTAAAAATGTGGGCGTTGTCGGCGCCGTCAATGACGTGTTGCAGACACTAGGTCTGCTCTCTCGCGACAAAACCTTACTATCCGGTCTTGAGCTTTGAGGCGGTGATTGCTTTTGTTGTGGTGAGGCAATCGTCCCTCATCACAACGCGTGCCGCCGGTTCAGCTCGGCAGCATGCACTCCAGCGACCAATTCACCGCCCCCCCTCCGATTATGTTCACCGAGTGCGATCTCGAAATAGCGCCTGTGCGCGAGGTGCCGCCCAGCCGGCGGAAACGCCCCGCAGGTTAAAGAGAAATGTCATTGAACCGACGCTTCCTCCACTTGCCAAACCCACCCAATTCTGGGAAAACCCCAGCCTTTGCGCAGTCAACGAGAGCCCCCCATGAGCGACGAACAACTCCAGATCACCGACATCCGCCCCGGCACCGGCAAGGCCGTGGTCAAGGGCGCGTTGATCACCACTCAATACACCGGCACCCTGGAAGATGGCACGGTGTTCGATTCGTCGTGGGAACGGGGCAAGCCGTTTCAGTGTGTGATTGGAACGGGCCGGGTGATCAAGGGCTGGGACCAGGGGTTGATGGGCATGCAAGTCGGCGGTGTACGCACATTGTTCGTACCGGCGCACCTGGCGTATGGCGAACGTTCGATGGGCGCGCATATCAAGCCGAACAGCCCTTTGCGCTTTGAAATTGAATTGCTGGAAGTACTGACGCGCGATGATTGAGGGCGGCGGTTACACGCCGACCTCGAAGCATGGGCCGTCACGCAGGGGGCCGAGTGGCTGCGCCTGACGGTGGTGGTCGGTAATCGCAAGGCCGAGCGTTTCTGGCCGAAACTGGGGTATGTGCCGGTGCGTATTCGCGAGGGGGTCAGGATGGGGCGACAGCTGAATACGGTGTCGATTCAGGTCAAGGCGCTGGTGGGTGGGCAGGTGGATGATTACCTGATACGGGTGCCGCGAGATCGACCTGTTGCACCTTAGCTGCGGATAGACACATTCAACCTGTGGGAGGGGCGGTGCGACGACTCGACTTGCTCCCGATGGCGGTGGGGCAGTTAGCTTATCTCTAGTTGCACCATCGCCATCGGGAGCAAGCTCCCTCCCACATTTAATCCTTGGAGGGCTTCAAGATAGGGGTTCCTGAACCCATCCTGAAGAATCCTCTTATTCATCATGCAGGTACTTTCCTACGGTTTACTCTCCTGTAATCGGGGCGTAAGCTTCGCGCGTTTTCATCAATAGCGGAGACCCTCAGTGGGTACTTGTTCAAGTGACAGTCGTCGGCCGGTTTCGGTAACCGGCACAGACTTGGCAAGGTAACGCGCATTCTTCCGATGCCGTTGTCTCGCCAAACAGCGAGAAGCGGCATCCCGGCAGCGACCAGTCCTGGCGCCTGCCTCGATCCACTCTCATCGACGCTGACCAGCACCTGATTCACCTCAGGTTGCTACGGACGCGCCTGCCTTTTTGCGGCGGGCGGGCCAGGCTGGCTGTGCCTTTTTGATCGGGCGCGGCGCAGTTGGTCGTACCTGCACGATGGTTTCCTCGCGCAGGAGTAACACCATGAACTTCACTCTGTTGAAAGAGTTCTTTGCCGGCTTCCTGCGGACCCGGCATATCGCTCGGCATTTCCGTCGCCTGGCACTGCTCGACAGCGTCACCGACGCCAGCGTCAGCCGCGAAGTCCCGCCGAGCCTGGCGCAAACCCTGGTGGCTGCGGCCAACAGCGGCGCGGAACAATTGCTGGGCACCCTGGGCAGTCACGCCGAAGGCTTGGACGCCCAGGAAGCCGACGCGTTGCGGGAGCAATACGGCCTCAATGAAGTCGAACACGAACAGCCGCTGCCCTGGTGGGTCCACCTGTGGCATTGCTACAAGAACCCCTTCAACCTGCTACTGACCTTGCTGGCGGTGATCTCCTGGCTGACCGAAGACATGAAGGCCGCCACGGTGATTTTTTCCATGGTGGTGCTGTCGACCCTGCTGCGTTTCTGGCAGGAGGCCAAGTCGAACAAGGCTGCCGACGCACTCAAGGACATGGTGAGCAATACCGCGACGGTGTTGCGCCGCGAGGCGGCCAAACCCATCGAGCTGCCGATCAAGCAACTGGTGCCGGGCGACCTGATCGTGCTGTCGGCCGGCGATATGATCCCCGCCGACTGCCGCGTGCTCAATGCCAAGGACCTGTTCGTCAGCCAGGCGGCGATGACCGGCGAATCGATGCCGGTGGAGAAGTTCGCCCAGCAGAAGGATGCCAAGACGCGCAACCCGCTGGACCTGGAAAACATCCTGTTCATGGGCACCAACGTGGTGTCCGGCGCGGCGACGGCGGTGATTCTGACCACTGGCAACAGCACCTATTTCGGCGCGTTGGCCCAGCGCGTCACCGCCACGGATCGCGCGACCACCTCGTTCCAGCAGGGCGTCAACAAAGTCAGTTGGCTGCTGATCCGCTTCATGTTCGTGATGGCGCCGCTGGTGTTGTTCATCAACGGTTTCACCAAGGGCGACTGGACCGAAGCGCTGCTGTTCGCGCTGTCGATTGCCGTGGGCCTGACCCCGGAAATGCTGCCGATGATCGTCACCTCGACGTTGGCCAAGGGCGCGGTGTTTCTGTCGCGCAAGAAGGTCATCGTCAAGCGCCTGGACGCGATCCAGAACTTCGGCGCCATGGACGTACTGTGTACGGACAAAACCGGCACGCTGACCCAGGACAAGATTTTCCTGGCGCGCCATGTGGACGTGTGGGGCGAAGAGTCCGACGACGTGCTGGAAATGGCCTACCTCAACAGTTACTACCAGACCGGTCTGAAAAACCTGCTGGACGTGGCGGTGCTGGAACACGTGGAAGTGCATCGCGAGCTGAAAGTCGCCACCGCGTTCCAGAAGGTCGATGAGATCCCGTTCGACTTCAACCGGCGCCGGATGTCGGTGGTGGTGGCCGAGCAAGGCCAGCCGCACCTGTTGATCTGCAAAGGCGCGGTGGAAGAGATTCTGTCGGTGTGCAACCGGGTGCGCCACGGCGACTCCAACGAAGCGCTGACCGATGAGTTGCTGGCGCGCATCCGCCAAGTGACCGCGGCATTCAACGAAGAAGGCTTGCGGGTGGTCGCGGTCGCCGCGCAGCCGATGTCAGCGGGGCGCGATACCTACAACCTGGCGGATGAAAAAAACCTGACGTTGATCGGTTATGTGGCCTTCCTCGATCCGCCCAAGGAAAGCACCGCGCCTGCCCTCAAGGCCCTTAAAGCCCACGGCGTGGCCGTCAAAGTGCTGACGGGCGATAACGAACTGGTCACCGCCAAGATCTGCCGCGAAGTGGGCCTGGAGCAGCAAGGCCTGCTGATGGGCAATGACATCGAGGACATGACCGACGCCGAACTGGCCAAGGCCGTGGAAACCACCAACGTATTCGCCAGGCTGACGCCGTCGCACAAGGAACGCATCGTGCGCCTGCTCAAGGCCAACGGCCATGTGGTGGGCTTCATGGGCGATGGGATCAACGACGCACCGGCGCTGCGCACGGCCGATATCGGTATTTCGGTGGACAGCGCGGTGGACATCGCCAAGGAAGCGGCTGACATCATCCTGCTGGAAAAGAGCCTGATGATCCTGGAGGAGGGCGTGCTCGAAGGCCGGCGCACCTTCGCCAACATGCTCAAGTACATCAAGATGACCGCCAGCTCCAACTTCGGCAACGTGTTTTCGGTGCTGGTCGCCAGTGCGTTCATTCCGTTCCTGCCGATGCTGCCCATGCATTTGCTGGTGCAGAACCTGCTGTACGACATTTCGCAGATCGCGATTCCATTCGATAACGTCGATGAAGAAATGCTCGCCAAGCCGCAACGCTGGCAACCGGGGGATGTGGGCCGTTTCATGCTGTTTTTCGGGCCGATCAGTTCGATCTTTGACATCACCACGTTCGCACTCATGTGGTATGTGTTCGATGCCAACACCCCGGACCACCAGACCCTGTTCCAGTCGGGTTGGTTCGTGGTGGGGTTGCTGACCCAGACGCTGATCGTACATATGATCCGCACCCCGAAAATCCCGTTTCTGCAAAGCCGTGCGGCAATGCCGCTGATGGTGATGACGGGGGTGATCATGGCCGTAGGGATTTTCCTGCCGATGGGGCCGTTGGCGCACTACTTCAAACTGCAGGCGTTGCCGTCGCTGTACTTTGTGTTCCTGCCCGTGATTCTGTTGGGGTACATGGCGTTGACCCAGGCGGTAAAGGGCTACTACATCCGTAAGTTTGGCTGGCAATAACAGTTGTATCGAACGCCCCTGGACCCGGTGGGAGCCAGGCTTGCCCGCGATGGCAGTGGGGCTGCCGCCGCATTCATGGAGTTTTTATGCAGGCAATCAACAACATCAACCTCGATTCCCTGATCGATACCGTGGTCAGCCTGACCGCCGCGTTTATCCTCGGCGGCTTGATCGGCTTCGAGCGCCAGTACCGCCAGCGCACGGCGGGCTTGCGCACCAACGTGCTGGTCGCAGTGGGCGCGGCGATTTTCGTCGACATGGCCAACCGCCTGGGCGGTGCAGACGGTGCTGTGCGGGTGGTCGCCTATGTGGTGTCGGGCATCGGCTTTCTGGGGGCCGGCGTGATCATGCGCGAAGAAGGCAACGTGCGCGGGCTCAACACCGCCGCCACCCTCTGGGCCTCGGCCGCGGTGGGCGCCTGTGCCGGTGCCGACCTGATCCTCGAAGCGCTGCTGGGCACGCTGTTCGTACTGGCGGCCAATACGCTGCTGCGGCCGATCGTCAATAACATCAACCGCCAGCCGCTGGATGTGGTGTCGGCGGAGGTGACCAACATCCTCTATGTGATTGCACGGCGTAGCCAGCAACAGGCGGTCATGGTGTTGCTGGAAGCCGAGCTGGCACGTTGCAACTACCCCGCCAGCGATGTCGATGTGCGCCCGTTTGGCAGCGAAGAAGTGGAGATCGAGGCGACCCTGGCGGCCACTTCCGTGGACGGTGATGAACTGGACGCCCTGGTGACGCGCATTTCCATGTCGAGCCTGGTGGTGCAGGCTTTCTGGAGCCCAAGTACCACCGACTGATCCATCCTGGTCAAGCCTAGGTAAACCCAGGATTGGCTATGCTTTTGTAAGGAAAAGTCCTACACGCAGTCAGGATTATCCCTTCGTAAGAAACATCACCCCATTGCTAAGGTTGATCGCTGCGGCTGGCCGGCAGCAATGATATGGCTTCATATGTTCGTGGTGATTTTCAAGGGAAGGGACCAGGCACCCGTCTGTTGGCGCTCTGAGGGACCGTACCGTTCGTCGGGACTGTCAATTCTCACAGGTGGCTGCGTCCCGTGTGATGTGTCAGCGTACTTTGTCCTCTCAGGGGTGTTTTATGAGCAAAGCGTTAGTAGTGGATGACCACCCGTTTATTCGTGCCACTGTCAAATTTCTGTTGAAACAGGAAGGTTTTACTGAAATTGATGAAGCGGGTAATGGCGCGGATGCCGTGCAGAAGGCCAGAGAAGGGCGTCCGGACCTGGTGATTCTCGACCTGGCGATGCCCAAGTTGGGTGGCCTGGAGGTCATCAGTCGGATCAAGGCCTTGGGCCTGCCGTGCAAGATCCTGGTGCTCACGTCCTACTTGGCGGTGTTTTTTTCGACCCGGTGCATGCGGGCCGGTGCCATGGGGTTTGTCGCCAAGACCGGCGAGTTGGACGAGCTGCAAAAAGCAATCAAGGCTGTGATGTGCAACTACAGCTGCTTTCCCAGCCTGCCCACCAGTTCGGTGCGCCGCGATGATTTGCAGACCTCCGAGCACGAGTTGGTGGAAGCTCTTT
Source organism: Pseudomonas sp. K8 (assembly GCF_014889455.1). Classification (NCBI taxonomy): domain Bacteria; kingdom Pseudomonadati; phylum Pseudomonadota; class Gammaproteobacteria; order Pseudomonadales; family Pseudomonadaceae; genus Pseudomonas; species Pseudomonas sp. K8. The sequence continues at coordinate 62,717 of NZ_VJWO01000008.1, read as the reverse complement.
CGGACCGCGAGTTGACGGTGCTGCAGAAGCTGGCCCTGGGCCTGGGCAACAAGGAAATCGCCGAGGACATGCTGCTGAGCCACAAGACCATCAGCACGTACAAAACCCGCCTGAAGGAGAAGTTGCGCATGTCCTCCGTCGTGCATTTATCCAAGTTCGCCCAGCGCAATCATCTGATCTGAAATGACTGCCACTGTGTTTAAGCGGCTCGCCGCGATCTTGTTGATGGGCCTGTTGCCCATGATCGCAGTGGCCGTCGATCAGCCACATGCACTGTTCCTGTTGGGGCACTCTCAGCTCGAAAACCCCAGCCTGACGCTGGATGAAACCGACTGGCGCTGGCTACGTGAGCGGCGCACGTTGGTGATGGGGGTGTCGGCGCCGGATTACGCGCCATTCGACCTGAGCAACAACAACGACGAGCTTGAGGGCATTACCGCCGATTATGCGGCGCTGGTGGCGCAGGCGTTGAATATCATCATCGAGGTGCGACGCTACGATACCCGCGATGAAGTGATTGAAGCGCTCAAGCAGGGCGCGGTGGATTTCGTTGGCTCGGCCAACGGCTATGAAGCCGCAGACCCTGAGTTGGAGCTATCACGCTCTTACGCCAACGATCAACCCACCCTGGTCACCCGCATCGGAGACACCCAGGCCCTGAGCGCGGACTTGGCCGGCAAACGCGTGGCCATGCTGTATCACTACATGCAGCCCGATGCCGTGCAGCAGTTCTACCCCCACGCGCAGTTGCAACTGTTTGCCTCGACCTTCGAAGCCATCGGTGCGGTGGCGTTCGGCCGGGCCGATGCGTACCTGGGCGATGCCATCAGCACCCGGTACCTGATCAACAAGAACCACCTCAATAACGTGCGCGTGGCGGATTTTTCCGGCCTGGAGGTCAACCCTTTCGGGTTTGCGTTCACCAAGGACAATATTCGCCTGCGCAATATCATCAACGCCGCGTTGGCCATCGTGCCGGTCAACCAGCAGATGGATATTCTGCGCCGCTGGAGTGCTGGCGGCAGCGGTTTCATGGAAGCCGAACGGCTGCGCCTGAGTGACAGCGAGCAGCGCTGGCTGGAGAAACACCCGCGGGTGAAAGTGGCGGTGCGCGACAAGTTCGTGCCATTGTCGTTTTTCAATGAGCAAGGGCAATTCGAAGGGCTTAGCGCGGAGGTGCTGGCGCGGATCAGCTTGCGCACGGGCCTGAAGTTCGATGTGGTGAAGGGCAGTTCGTTGCCTCGACAAATCGATGAAGTCAATGCTGGCCAGGCGGACATGCTGGCGGTGATTACCCCCAGCGTCGAGCGGGCCGAGAAGTTGCGCTTCACCCGGCCTTACCTGTCCAACCCGTATGTGCTGGTGGTGCGCGCCGAAGACGAGCGGCTGGTTACCCTGGAAGACTTGCCCGGAAAGCGCCTGGCGTTCATTCGCAGCAACAGCCTGGGTGAGCAAATCACGCGGGATTACCCCGGTATTGAGTTTATCGACAGCGCAAACCCCGAAGCCGCCATGGAGTTGGTGGCCAATGGCGGGGCCGATGCGACCGTGATTTCGCTCATCAGTGCGCGCTACATGATTGCGCGTCATTACCGCGACCGCTTGCGTATGACCAGCACCGTCGGCACGGAGCCGGCGCGGATCACGTTTGGCGTCAACCGCAGCCAACTGGAGCTGTATTCGATCCTCGACAAGGCATTGTTGAGCATCACACCTGAGGAGCTGGATGAGCTGACCAATCACTGGCGCAGCGAGATCATCATTGAAGACAGCTACTGGCTGCGCCATCGCAACGCAATCATCCAGGGTTTCAGTCTCGCCGCGGTGCTGTTGTTGATCACCCTGTGCTGGGCCTTTTACCTGCGCAGCCTGATTCGCAAGCGCGCCCAGGCCGAGCGGGCGTTGAGCGATCAGATGCGCTTTATGAGCGTGTTGATCGACGGCACGCCTCACCCGATTTACGTGCGCGATCGCCAGGGGCGGTTGATGGCCTGCAACAATGCCTACCTCGACGTGTTCGGTTTCAAGCTCGAAGACGTGATCGGCAAGACCGTGGTGGAAACCGACACCGGTAACCCGCCGCAAGCCCAGTCGTACCATGACGACTACCTGAAGTTGATGGCGCGGGGCGAGCCGCAGATTCATGACCGGATCCTCAGGGTGCCGGGCGGTGAAGTCCTCACGATTTACCATTGGATGCTGCCGTACCGCGACGGCGACGAGAAGGTCGTGGGCATGATTGCCGGCTGGGTGGATGTGAGTGAGCGCCACCGCTTGCTGGGCCAGTTGCAGGAAGCCAAGGACGACGCCGACGCCGCCAACCGCGCCAAGACGACGTTCCTGGCCACCATGAGCCACGAGATCCGGACGCCGATGAACGCGGTGATCGGCATGATCGAGCTGGCGCTCAAAAGCGCCGAGCAAGGTCGAGCGGATCGCGATGCGCTGGAAGTGGCGTCGGTGGCCTCGCGCGGCATGCTGGAATTGATCGGCGACATCCTGGACATCGCCCGGATCGAATCCGGCCACCTGTCCCTGGCCCAGGAGCCCGCCAACCTGCGTGAGCTGCTGGCCTCGGTGGTGCGGGTTTTCGAAGGCCTCGCGCGGGCCAAAGGGCTGGCGCTGCGCGTGACGCTCGATCCGGCGCTCGATCGCCCGGTGCTGATCGACCCGCTGCGCTTCAAGCAGGTGGTTTCGAACCTGCTCAGCAATGCCATCAAGTTCACCAGCAAAGGCCAGGTGCAACTGGGTGCCCAGGGCGATGTCGCCGAGGATCAACTGCGGCTCAGGTTGTGGGTGCAAGACACCGGTATGGGCATCAGTGCTCAGGACCAGCAGCGGCTGTTCAACCCGTTCAGCCAGGGCAGCAACGCTGAACAATCGGCGCGCAGCGGTTCCGGCCTGGGGCTGGTGATCAGTCGCAGTCTGTGCGAAATGATGGGCGGTCAGTTGCACCTGAGCAGCGTGCTGGGGCAGGGCACCCGGGTGGACGTGAGTGTGGCGCTGAGCCTGGCGGCCGCGCTGCCGGTGCCGGCTTCGGCGCCTGCTCCGCACAGCCCACCGACACGCGCGTTGAGTATCCTGGTGGTGGATGACTACCCGGCCAACCGTTTGCTGCTGGCCCGGCAGTTGAGCTTCCTGGGGCATCGCATTACCACGGCCGAGGACGGTGTACAGGGGCTCGCGCTGTGGCAGGCCGGGCACTTCGATGGCGTGATCACCGATTGCAATATGCCTCTGAAGGACGGTTACACATTGGCGCGGGATATTCGTACTCAAGAGCACGAACGAGGCCTGGTGCCGTGCCTGCTGCTGGGGTTTACCGCCAATGCCCAACCCGAAGAAGCCGAGCGCTGTCGCCAGGCGGGCATGGACGGGTGCCTGTTCAAGCCCACCGGGCTCGAAGACTTGCGATCGGCCCTGGCGCCGCGCATGGCGAGCCTATGCGAGCCGCAAGCCGAACCGGCGTTCGATCTGGGAGCGCTGATCATGCTGACGGGGGACGATCATGCAGCGCTCAACGAATTGTTGATGCCGCTGCTCGACAGTCTGGAAGCCGCTCAACGGCTATTGCCGTCATTGCGACGTCAGGCCGACTTTGCCCAGTTGCATGACCTGGCACACCGCGCCAAAGGCGGCGCGCGGATGGTCAAGGCGCACGCGCTGATCGCTTGTTGCGAAACCTTGGAGGCCGTGTGCGAACGGCAGGACCTCCAGGCGTTGGGGGCAGCGGTTGAGGGCGTCGAGCAGGCGATCGATGATTTGCATCACAGCTTGAGCGTTTATTGCAATCAACCTTGACGCGGTTGGGTGGTTATTCGGTGGATTTGGGACAACTCCTACATGAAGGGGGAACATGCCTGATTTTGTCTGCGGGATATGTCTGGAAAATGGGCTGCTCTCACTCAACGAGCACAGCCTGCCAGGGGTTTGCCATGCCGAACAAAGCACTGACCATCCTGATTGCCGATGAACAGCACCTGCAACGGTTGTATATCGAAAAAATGCTCAACCGGTTGGGGTATCACCGGATTGTGCCGGTGCAAACCTTTGAAGAGGTCCAGATCCTCACGGCGATCCCGGCCGAACCCTTTGATGTGCTGATCGTCAATGCAGGCTTGGCGGCCCACGCCGGTGGGCCGCAGGCCCAGGTGCGCCACGTGCTGGTCTACGATCACTTGGACCTGGGCGTACCCGTCGGCTTGACACCGCAGGTACTGGTCCGCTTGCCCGGCGTACCGGATAACATCAACCTTGAGCACTTCATGGACATCATCGACCCACCCGAGGCCGCCGCGGGCTTGCGCGTATTGCCCTGGCTGCGGGAATTATCGCGCACGCCGGTGGCCGGGGTTTAGTTCCGCGTCGGCGCGATGCCATTGGGGCTGTCAGGCGCTGGCTCCGTCGCGGCCAGCAATCTGCAGCTTGTCGGCAGCGCTCAAGGTCAGTTGCAGGGCCTTGAGGTTGCTCTCCAGGTTGGCGGCCGTCCGGCTTGCCCGCGCTTTGCAGGCAAGCCGGTGTCCATTGCTCAGCCGATGGCGTGTTCGCGCAAGCGTTGAGCTGCGCTGCGCAACAGCTGCTCGGTGCTGTCCCAACCCAGGCAACCGTCGGTCACCGACACGCCGTATTTCATCGCCGGGCCCAATGGTTGGCAGCCTTCGAACACGTGGCTTTCGAGCATCATGCCGATCAGCGAAGTGTCGCCCTGCAGGCGTTGCTCCAGCACTTCATTGAACACTGCCGGCTGACGCAGCGGGTCTTTGCCACTGTTGGCATGGCTGCAATCGACCATGATCCGCGCGGTCACCTTGGACTTGGCCAGGTCCTGTTTCACCTGGGCCACGCTCTGCGCATCGTAGTTCGGCCCACGGTGACCGCCGCGCAACACCAGGTGGGTGTCGGGGTTGCCCGGGGTCTGGATGATCGCCGGGTGGCCCTGGCTGTCGACGCCGAAGTGCCGGTGCGGGTGGGACGCCGAGCGCATCGCATCGCAGGCAATGGCGACGCCGCCGTCGGTGCCGTTCTTGAAGCCGACGGGCATGCCCAGGCCGCTGGCCATTTCGCGGTGGATCTGCGACTCGGTGGTGCGTGCGCCGATGGCGACCCAACTGAGCAGGTCGTCGAAGTAGCCGGCGGCCATCGGTTGCAGCAACTCGGTGGCGACCGGCAGGCCCAGGCGCAGCATCTCACGCATCAGTTCGCGGGACAGGCTGAGGCCGGCGGCCATGTCATCGCTGCCATCCAGGTGCGGGTCGTAGGCCAGGCCTTTCCAGCCAATGGTGGTGCGCGGTTTTTCGACGTAGGCGCGGATTACCAGCAGCATCTGGTCGCTGACGTCCAACGCCAGTTTCTTCAGGTTGCGTGCGTATTCCATGGCCGATTCCGGGTCGTGGATCGAACACGGACCGACGATCACCAGCAAACGTGAATCTTCGCCATTGAGAATGGCGCGCACGGCTTGGCGATGGGCGTGGATTTGCTCATTGAGGAATGGGCTGAGAGGTAGCTGGTGCTTGAGTTCAAGGGAGCTGGGCAAGCGCAGGGTCAGCGCTTCATTGGCGCTGGTCAGGGTAGAGACGGGCAGAGCGGCGACGGAGGAGTTCATCTTCAAGGCTTCCTGGGCAAGCGGCGGGCGATTCCCGCACGCTCTGCCCTACTGGGGTGTTCGACAATTGGCCGTAGTGGCTACGTGTGTTGGCTTGCCACCGATAGGTGACCGATCGGAGGCGGCAGGCTGTCCCGAGCGGAGCTTGCTAAATCGCCATGCAGTGCTGGTGTCGTAGCGGTAATAGGTGGCGTAGTTCATGTCGTGATTCCTTTAAATGGTCTTGATCAAACAAAGTGTTCAGGGCTGAAAAAACAAAACCCCCGATCGGGGAGCCGACCGGGGGTTAGATTTCTCTGGTAGGCGACCCCTTGAGCAGTGGGCGCCGATTTCAGGTATCAGGCGCGCCAGTGGCTAAACCAATACCCAAAATAAAAGCTGACCAGTGCGCTCAAACCGTTCACACGGGTAGCCGATACCGAGCGCGAGGCGCTGGCAGCAGGGCAAACCTGGGTGTGGGTGAGTTGCAACATGGTGGCTCTCCAAATGATGGTGGCAGCTTACTAGAGGCGCACGGGTGGATTCAATCGGTAATTTCTATTGCGTGGAGGTACTTACGACTATGGGGTGAGTGTCGATATGCTGGTGGCCACTCAATAATGCTTGCCGGGACGCGACCATGACTGCCTTGACCCTTGCCGCTGCTCAATCCGTTTCCATCGCCGGCGACGTACCGGCCAATATCCAACGGCACCTGGCGTTCATGCGCGCCGCGGCTGAGCAGGGCGTGCAAGTGCTGGTGTTTCCGGAGCTGTCGTTGAGCGGGTATGAGCCGTCCTTGGCGGCTGAGCTGGCAATCGCCCCCGAGGACGCGCTGTTGACGCCGCTGCGCGAGATGGCGCGGGAGCTGCGCTTGACGGCGGTGGTGGGCATGCCGATCCGCTTGGCGCCAGGGGCGGGCGTGTCGATCGCCGCGTTGGTGCTGGGAGCAGACGGTTCGCTTGCGGTTTACACCAAGCAGCATCTGCATCCCGGCGAAGAGGTGGCGTTTGTCGCGGGGCAGGGCGGTGACGTGCTTGAGTGGCGGGATGATCGGATCGCGCTGGCGGTCTGCGCCGACTTTTCCCACGCCAGCCATGCACGTCAGGCTGCGCAAGCGGGTGCCACTGTATACGCCGCCGGCGTGCTGATCAGTGAAGGCGGCTACGCAACGGACAGTGCGTTGCTCCAGAGCTACGCCGCCGAGCATGGCCTGGTGGTATTGATGGCCAATCACGGTGGCCCCTCGGGGGGCTGGGCGTGCGCGGGGCGCAGTGCTATCTGGGGCGCCGATGGGCAGGTGCTTGCCGCCGCGCCGGGGGTGGGCGACGCGCTGGTCATTGCCCGTCGCGATGGCGGGCGCTGGACCGGTCAAGCGGTAGCACTGCGGGCTGAAGGGGCGCGATGACATGACGTTTCACCTGCGCGCGGCGACTGACCAGGACCGCTCATTTGCCCGGACGTTGACCTACGAAGCCATGCGCGGCTACTACGCGCAATACCGTTTGCTGTGGTCCAACGATGGTTTCGACGTGGCCTGGGCGGGGCGCGAGAATTGGCTGATCTGCAGCGACGATACCGTGGTGGGCTTTATCAGCCTGAGTCGCGACAGCCAGGCGCTGTACATTCGCGAGTTGCATATTCTCGAACCGTTCCGTGGCCGTGGAGCAGGCAGCTGGGTACTGGAGCAAATGGCGCTTAAGGCGTGCGGTCAAGGTCGCGGTCTTTTACGGTTGACCGTGTTTAAAACCAATCCGGCAAAAAGGCTTTATCAGCGCAAGGGTTTGCAAGTTGCGGGTGAGGAAGCGTGCTTCTGGTGCATGGAACGCGATTGTCGGTCCATGTCCGCAGACTAATAAGTGACTCATTTGCGCAAAACAGGCACAACGGCTTAATAAGCGCATACTGAACCTAGGGCAATATTTCTTGTTCCTGCCTCAGAGGCTCATTCTCGGCAAGGATGATGCCTTCTTTCATGCCCAGAAGGACCGCTACCTTATGGGCCTCTCCCCGCCGTCCTTTCTTGCGCCCAGCGAGCACCTGATACGTGGTTGCCGGGTCGACACCGTGTTCCCGGGCGAACGCTTGAACCGACTTACCTTGGTGTTCAAGCCAAGCCTTGGCTTGTGCAGCAGTACGAATTCCGGGCATAGTTCAAAACCGTTCAAGTTTGTGTAACCAAGGGATCAGCGTATCACCTCTTGGGGTGTGCCAATTTAGGATCATACATCCAAATGAGTGGAATCGGTTTGCGTCTAAGGCAGGAAAGAGAGCGGCTTGGGTTGTCGCAAAAAGTGTTTGGTGAAATTGGAGGCGTTGAAGCGAACGCACAAGGCAAATACGAAAACGGCGGGCGGGCGCCGAAGGCCGATTATTTATCGCGTGTGGCCGAAAGAGGCGTGGATCTTCTGTACGTATTAACAGGCGCTCCCACGCCGGCGCAAATGGATAACTTGAGTCAGATCGAAGAAAAAGTGCTGGGCAACTACCGGGCCATGTTCAAAGAGGACCAGGATGCAATCAGGCGGTTGACCTCTACCCTGGCCGAGCATTCGCTGACGATGAAAGTGAACGGCAAATTAAAGCTGTAGCCCAGGATTCCTGACCTTTCCCCCAGGAAACAGCGCTGCTCGTCGTTCGACGGGCACGCTCTTCGCGCTCAAGCGCTATATATATGACACTTGCAACTAGGTCTGCGCCTTGGTTTTTTGCTAAGGTGTTCAGCAACCTATAAGACCATATCGCGAGGTGTCTGCTTGATTAGGGTGCTAGTAGTCGATGACCATGATCTCGTTCGTACAGGCATTACACGAATGCTGGCTGACATCGATGGCCTGCAAGTAGTCGGCCAGGCTGAATCGGGTGAAGAGTCCCTGATCAAGGCCCGGGAGTTGAAACCCGATGTGGTGTTGATGGACGTCAAGATGCCTGGGATCGGCGGTCTTGGCGCCACTACCAAATTGTTGCGCAGCCACCCGGACATCAAAGTCGTGGTGGTCACCGTGTGCGAAGAAGACCCGTTTCCTACACGTCTGCTGCAGGCGGGGGCGGCGGGATACCTGACCAAGGGCGCAGGCCTGGCGGAGATGGTACAAGCCATTCGCCTGGTATTTGCCGGCCAGCGCTACATCAGCCCGCAGATCGCGCAGCAGTTGGCGATCAAGTCCTTCCAGCCCACCAGCGATTCGCCGTTTGACGTGCTGTCGGAGCGTGAAATCCAGATCGCCTTGATGATTGTCGGCTGCCAGAAGGTGCAGGCCATCTCCGACAAGCTGTGCCTGTCCCCCAAGACCGTCAACACCTACCGCTATCGCATTTTCGAGAAGCTCGCCATCAGCAGTGATGTTGAATTGACCCTGCTCGCGGTGCGCCACGGCATGGTGGACGCCAGCGCCTGACATGACCACACCGTTTGATCCGAGTGCCTTTCTCTCGACCTGCAGCGGCCGCCCCGGCGTGTACCGCATGTTCGACAGCGAGGCGCGCCTGCTGTATGTGGGCAAAGCCAAGAACCTGAAAAACCGCCTGGCGAGCTACTTCCGCAAGACCGGCCTCGCGCCGAAAACCGCGGCCCTGGTGGCGCGTATCGCCCAGGTCGAAACCACCATCACCGCCAACGAAACCGAGGCGCTGCTGCTTGAGCAGACGCTGATCAAGGAATGGCGGCCGCCTTACAACATCCTGCTGCGTGACGATAAATCCTACCCCTACGTGTTTTTATCTGACGGCGACTTCCCACGCCTGAGTATTCATCGGGGCGCGAAGAAGCAGAAGGGCAAATACTTCGGACCTTACCCCAGCGCCGGTGCGATCCGCGAAAGCCTGAGCCTGCTGCAAAAGACCTTTTTCGTGCGGCAGTGCGAAGACAGCTTCTACAAGAACCGCACCCGGCCGTGCCTGCAATATCAGATCAAGCGTTGCAAGGCACCCTGTGTCGGCCTGGTTGAACCGGCGGAGTACGCCGAGGATGTGCGCCATTCGGTGATGTTCCTCGAAGGGCGCAGCAACGCCCTCACCGACGAACTCTCCGGCGCCATGGAACAAGCCGCGAGCACCCTGGATTTCGAGCGAGCCGCCGAGTTGCGCGACCAGATCTCCCTGCTGCGGCGTGTGCAGGACCAGCAAAGCATGGAGGGCGGAACCGGCGACGTCGATGTGATCGCTGCGTTCGTCAACCCGGGTGGTGCCTGTGTCCACCTGATCAGTGTGCGTGGCGGTCGGGTGTTGGGCAGCAAGAACTTCTTCCCGCAGACCGGGATCGACGAGGAGGTCGCTGAAGTCATGGCCGCGTTCCTGGGCCAGTATTACGTCAGCAGCCCCGAGCGCGACTTGCCGTCGGAACTGATCGTCAACGTGGTACATGAAGACTTCCCGACGTTGATCGAGGCCATCCACGCGTTGCGTGGCCGTGAACTGGACATCAGCCACCGCGTGCGCGGCACGCGGGCGCGCTGGCAGCAACTGGCCGTGACCAACGCCGAGCAGGCCCTGAGCGCACGCCTGGCAAATCGACAGCACGTGGCCGCGCGCTTCGAGGCCCTGGCCGAAGTCCTCAACCTGGACGAACCGCCCCAGCGCCTGGAGTGTTACGACATCAGCCACTCCAGCGGCGAAGCCACGGTGGCGTCCTGCGTGGTGTTCGGGCCGGAGGGGCCGATCAAGTCCGATTACCGGCGCTACAACATCGAAGGCGTCACCGCCGGCGACGACTACGCCGCCATGCACCAGGCCTTGACGCGCCGCTTCAGCAAATTGAAGGAGGGGGAGGGCAAGCTCCCCGATATCCTGCTGGTGGACGGCGGCAAGGGCCAGTTGTCCATGGCTCGCGACGTGCTCAACGAACTGGCGGTGCCCGACCTGATCCTGCTCGGCGTGGCCAAGGGCGCCACGCGCAAGGCCGGCTTCGAGACGTTGTACTTGAATGATGCCGCCCATGAGTTCACGTTGAAGGGCGACTCGCCTGCGCTGCACCTGATCCAACAGATCCGCGACGAAGCCCACCGTTTCGCCATTACCGGCCATCGCGCCCGTCGCGGCAAAACCCGGCGAACCTCAACCCTGGAAGGCGTGGCCGGAGTAGGCCCGACACGCCGACGCGATCTGCTTAAACATTTTGGTGGCTTGCAAGAGCTCTCCCGTGCCAGCATTGACGAAATAGCTAAAGCACCCGGTATCAGTAAAAAGCTCGCTGAGTTGATTTATGCAAATCTGCACAGCGAGTAGAATGCCTTCTCACCTCGCAGCCAGTTGTGCCGATGAATATCCCTAATCTGATCACCGTTCTACGCGTCCTGCTTATTCCGATTTTCATTTTGTTGTTCTATTTGCCTTACGAATGGAGCTACATGGCCTCCAGTTCGGTGTTCGCCGTTGCGGCCGCCACCGATTGGCTCGACGGCTACCTGGCCCGGCGCCTGGAACAGAGCACGCCGTTCGGCGCGTTCCTCGACCCGGTGGCCGACAAATTGATGGTGGCCGTGGCCCTGGTGCTGCTGGTGCAGGAACACGGCAACCTGTGGCTGACCTTGCCGGCTGCGGTGATCATCGGCCGCGAGATCGTCGTTTCGGCCCTGCGCGAATGGATGGCCGAAATCGGCGCCCGCGCCCACGTCGCCGTGTCGAACATGGGCAAATGGAAAACCGCCGCGCAAATGCTCGCGTTGGTGATCCTGCTGGCCAACCCGTCGGACTTTTCCTTCTGGGTCTTGCTGGGCTACGCCTTGCTGCTCATCGCTGCCGGCCTGACGCTGTGGTCCATGCTCCAGTATTTACGCGCTGCCTGGCCTCATCTGCGCACCACTGTTGAAAAAAAATAAAACTTTTTTGAATCAAGGGGTTGACGGGTGCTGAGGATTCTATAGAATGCGCCTCACCAAGACGCGGGAATAGCTCAGTTGGTAGAGCACGACCTTGCCAAGGTCGGGGTCGCGAGTTCGAGTCTCGTTTCCCGCTCCAAATATTGCGCTACAGAGTTCCACTGAATTCTGTAAGTGATTGAAATCAGGGCCTTTAGGCCCTTTTTTCGTTCCAGCGGGAACCACTGAAATCCAGCTCCATCCAGTGCTTTTAAGTCCCGATTTAAGTCCCGAATGAGGATCTTGGATTTGGATGTGCACTGAATCGGTTTTTTGCTGGAGCAGCTTGGATAGCGAAACGAGCATCTGGCCCTGACTCTGTTCAGGAGCTCGCTATGGCACTCTCAGATACCACCGTTCGGCAAGCCCGAATCACCGGCAATGACTACACGATAGGCGACACGGATGGGCTCGCGCTCAACGTGACCGCACGCGGCGGGAAAATCTGGCGTTTCAGATATTACTGGGCGGGCGTGCAGAAGCGCATGTCCCTCGGTAGTTATCCGCAAATCAGCCTTAAAGAAGCCCGTGCCCGACGTGACGAAGCGCGTGCCTTGGTCGCCCAAGGCATCAATCCCTATGAGCACCGTAAGCAGCAGCGTCGTGCTGTTCGTTTTGCGGCGGAGCATACCTTCGAGGCCGTGTTCAATCAGTGGGTGGAGTTCCGCAGGCTGAGCCTGAAGGAAGGACGCCAGAGCACGCTCTCGCAGATCTTGAGAATTTTCAATAAAGACGTCCTGCCCAGCCTTGGCGGGCGGTCTATCTACGATATCAATCGTCACGATCTGCTGGATTTGTTGGGCAGGATCGAACAGCGCAAGGCCTTAACGACAGCCGAGAAATGTCGGACCTGGTTCAACCAGTTGTTCCGCTATGCGTTGGTGAAAATCGAGGGGCTGGAACACAACCCAGCTTCAGACCTCGACGTTGTCGCACTCCCCAAACCGCCTGTTACGCACAACCCATTTCTTCGTATGGACGAGCTTCCGGGATTGATGGCTGCTCTTCGAAATTACGGTGGCGCCAACCAAACTCGGCTTGGCCTTCGGTTGTTGCTGCTGACCGGTGTCCGCACGGGCGAATTGCGGTTGGCGACGCCCGACCAGTTCGATCTGGAGAAGCGTTTGTGGGTCATACCGGCGGAGGTGGTGAAGCAGCTCCAGTTAGCGATGCGAAAGCCGAGTAAGCAGATCCAAAACGTACCGCCCTACATCGTGCCGCTGTCGGTGCAGGCGCTCGAGATCGTGCGTCACTTGCTGGACCAGGTTGTTCCGGCACAGCGCTACTTGTTTGCGCATCGAAGCGACCTGAGCAAGCGTATCAGTGAGAACACGCTGAATGGCGCGTTACGTCGGATGGGGTACGCAGATCAACTCACTGGTCATGGGATGAGGGCGACGATCTCGACGGCGCTGAACGAGATCGGATACCCGAAGGTTTGGGTGGATGCTCAGCTTTCTCATGCTGATCCAGATAAGGTGAGTGCGGCCTACAATCACGCGGAATACGTGGAGCAGCGCCGGACGATGATGCAGGATTGGGCGAACCGCCTGGATCTGTGGGGGCAGGGCCAGCTGAAAGCGGCAAGCTCTCCGCTTACCATCCGTTTGGAAGGGGCCGCTTCGCTGCCATCGCTTGAAAACGCGAGCGCAGATTCCATTCAGTTCAACGGCACCTTTCCAGCGACAACCGTCTCGGTGCCCAAGGCTTCGGTTAGCAACGAACCAGCTCTTATCGTGTCGCACCAGTCGCCTGTCGTACCTCATTCGGTCCCGACTGAAAAGCCGCATCAATCTCGCGTGTCTGACATCCAGCGCGTACGCGCCGAGATGCTAGCCATTTTTGAAGCTCCGAATAATTTACCGCTGCTTGTCTTCGCCAAATTGGCAGGCAAATCTAGAGATCAGATCAATCGCGATATCAAGGCTCGGCGCCTGCTGTCGCTGAGCCTGGGGAATCGCGGTCAGCGCATTCCCGATTGGCAGCTTGATCCACTGCGGCACAAGTTGGTACTTGCTGCGTTAGCGCGGTTTCCGGATGTCGATGCCTGGAGGCTTTATCGGGCGGTCTGTGAGCCCCACGAGCGACTGAAGGGGCGTTCGCCAATCGATGTGCTCACTCCGGAGAACTTCGACATGACTGCGCGGATCGTTTGCAGCGCCCTGAGCCCAAGCTGAGTTGCTGTCCTAGCGCGGTGACAATGGGTGTCACCGCTTGCTTGAGTACTGCTTGGCAAGGAACTGTAGTCGAGGCCTGCCGGCGGTGTTATGCGTCTCGTCGACCTGATCCCCTTGCAATACCGCGTGCTGGTCGCCGGCCTTTTACTGCTCGCTTTGGTCGCTACTTCGGCGGCCATCGCCTGGACGGTCCAAGGCTGGCGATACGGTCAGCAGCTGGAAAAACAAGCCCGGCTCCACACCGAAACCCTCAACCAGATCACCCTGGCCTCGGCCGCGCTGCAGCGCGCCGAGCAGGACAAGCGCCTGACCCTGGAACAGCAGCTGGCCGCCAAAGACCAAACCCACTATCGAGCCCTAACCGATGCCCAACGTGATCAGGATCGCCTGCGTGATCGCCTCGCTACTGCTGATGTCCGGCTGTCAGTCCTACTCGACGCCACCGATTCCACCAACGGCTGTGCAGTGCCAGCCACCACCAGCGCCGGCGGCGTGGTTCATGGAGCCACACGCGCCCGACTTGACCCGGCGCATGCTCAACGAATTATCGGCATCACCGATGTCGGCGACCGGGGGCTGATAGCCCTGGCGGCCTGCCAGGCCTACGCCAAAGAAGTTTCAACACCGAAGTGAAAAGGAGCGACCGGGCCGGATGCGCCAACATCCGGTCCGGTCGCCGTCCCTGCAGATGTCCCTGCAAGTCCAGCCAAGGCTCCTGCTCCGTGCACAAAGCGCGGCGAGTCTAGCACCTGTTTATCCATACAGTAATGTCTTGCTTTCAATGAGTTCACCCATCATCCCTTGGATGGGCGGCAAACGCCGCCTAGCCGACCGCCTCATTCCGCTTTTTCCGCCTCACGAATGCTATGTCGAAGTCTTCGTCAGCGGTGCCGCGCTTTACTTCATGCGACCCCAGGCCGCTCCGGTTGAAGTCCTGAACGACATCAACGGCGACTTGGTAACGCTCTATCGTGTCGTGCAGAACCACCTGGAAGAATTCGTGCGCCAGTTCAAATGGGCGCTCAGCTCCCGCCAGGTGTTTGAATGGCAGAAAATGACCCGTCCCGAAACCCTCACCGACATCCAGCGCGCCGCCCGATTCTTCTACCTGCAGCACCATGCCTTCGCCGGCAAGGTCAGCGGACAGACGTTTGGCACCGCGACCACTGGCCCGGCCATCAACCTGCTGCGGATCGAGGAGAACCTCTCGGCCGCATGGCAGCGACTGTCCGGCACCTACGTCGAAAATCCCCCCTGGCTTGATTGTGCTGAGCGCTACGACCGCGCTCATACGTTCCACTACATGGACCCACCGTACTGGCAGACCGCTGGATATGGCGTGGACTTCCCGTTCGAGAATTACGAGCGGATGGCTGACTTTATGCGTCGCTGCAAGGGCAAGGTCATGGTCAGCATCAACGACCACCCGGACATCCGTCGCGTGTTTGAAGGCTTTCACTTCGAGACGTTGGACATTCGGTACAGCAACACGAACCAGCGAAAGGGCACGGCCGAGGTCAGCGGCGAACTGGTGATCATGAACTGGGAGCCGGAAGCGTTAGGAGGCCTGTTCTAGCCATTCGTTTTGGCTCTGCTACAGTGACGACGCTGTAAGGAAAAAATGGGACCTTTAACTCTCACAAGGATAAATGGATATGACTTCTGCAGTTGTTACCTCAAACGATTTCCTAGTTGTCATGCAAGAGCGGTGCACACGGGCAAAAAGTTACATCGAGAACGCGTCCCAGAATCCCTCCGCTCCGTTAGTGGAGTCTCTCGCTGTACGTGAAGAGTCGGGATCGCTTCCGGTAGCGAACAGCGATGCGCTCGGTGATGCTTTGCAGCAAATCAAGGCGGTAGCCAATGCTGGCGCCACCCACACCGCTAACCAAGCTCAGAATGAGATTAGCACCAGCGTCTCTAATTTTATGCAGAGTGCGAAAGATGGTAGTGCTGTTGAGAAATTTAGGGAAAGCATGAGGAGAAGCGGACAAACTGCCAAAGTTAACGCGAATCAGGCAATCGATAAAGCCTACGATACAGCTATAGAGCTTGTCTCTAACATGAGTCCTTCAGACCAAAATGCTGTCGTTAATCTTATGGATAACATTGGAGGAGTCCTTTCGAATATTTATTCGAAAATCAATAGTTTCATATTAAACGCAATCGAGACGTTACAAAGTTGGATTAATAACGCGTTCGAAGCTATTAAGGCATTATTTTCACAAATAGCGGCGTATATCAAAAGCGTACTGTAATTTGGGCTAGAGCCGTTCTATCGAAGCTTAGTTTTCTTCTGAGCGCCAGGGAAGCAGCAATTGTGCTCCCTGGTTTTTCACGTTCCCCACCTCTTTGCCTACGGTATACCATTCGAAGTGGGCTTCCGACCGGGAACGGTCTCTTGCAATTTCCTCTGCTTGCCTTGCGCTGAGATCTGGATCAAGCCAATCCCGCGCTTGTTCAGGTGATAACACCAGAGGTCTGCGATCATGGATATCCACCATGCCCTGTTCGCAAGACGAGGTAATGATCACGAAGCCGTCGCCGTCGCGCTCGTCGAGACCTGGACTGGCCTGTGCGAGCGCCCCGTAGAACATCGGCTTCTGACTTTTCAGGCGAATGAAATACGGCTGCTTTTTCTTTGGATCATTTGGGTCTTTAACCCACTCATACCAGCCCTCGCTGGGCACCAGTGCGCGCCCGGCCGGCCAAAGCTGTTTGAAAAACTTTCCCGTCGTAACGGTCTCGATCCTGGCATTGATAGGGTCCGGACGCTTCCCCTTCGCCCAGAAGGGCGCCCATCCCCACCTCACTGGCGTGACATGAACGCCTGCCTCTGTGCTGTGCAGGATCTGCACGCGGGTCGTCGGAGCCACGTTGTACCGGCTGATCGGCTCCGCGTCGTACCCGCCGAACAATGGCAGCTGGAGGCCTAGCTCCTCCATAAACACCGCCATCCCCTCGTACTGCACGAATCTCCCGCACATGAGCTGTCCCGCCTGTCAGATTTTTCCTATACAGAATTGACCGCGAACCTTGTACAAAGTTAACTGTATGTTCGTACAGTATTTTTGGATCGGTGCGTCATGAGCTTTTCAATTCTAGGCCCTATTGCTGAGGGTGGCTTGAAGCTGCCCCTGTGTTCGTTTCGAGTGCCTGCCGGGTTTCCGTCCCCGGCGACCGTTTTATAATGGGGAACATATGTCGACTATGAAAGCTCAAGGCTTGAGTGGTGGTTGTATGCAGCGCTCATATGTTTAGATGTGTAAATTTAAGTCAATAAATGTCTAGTCAACATATTTCGGTAGGTTTGCTCTGATCAGAAACTTGTCTATTGTTCAAACCTAAAACCGGCTTGCAGGACGCGACTTGGCTGATGATTTTCTAACGGTTGAGCTTGGTACAAAACTAGAGATTGGAAATTGCATGCTAATTGACCACCACATTTGCATTCGATTTGACCACCTTCAGCTGATTAGTTTTGATCTATAAGAAAACGTCATGGCAACACAATCCGCCCAGTTGTCGCCTAAGCTCTGCTACCAATACATACGCATTGAAGGGATTGCGCATAGGGGCTCATCATCAAATGGCCTGCTAGCCTTTACGCCTCTATAACGATGGCACATTACGGAAATTGGCAATGGCGATAGACCAAACGAAGAGGTTGATCAGCACTCGCAGCGAGGAAAACGCCAACCAGTTGCTGAGGGCAGGATGGACGCTGTTGTTGGTGGCTGATCGTAAAGAAGGAAAGCACCAGTGGCTGGTCTATCAGCTAGCGTGGCAGCGCGAAAGTGACCCCGTTGAGATCACCTTCACTGGTGTAGAGCCGGGGCCAGACCCGTTTTAAACTCACGGAGCGTCGTTGCTATCTGCGGCATTAATCTCTCGATTTATCGTTTAAAAAAATTATTTGCACGGCAGTTGACCACTACACCCCCCACTGCACCGGTATCTGCTCAGACGTTTCCGTCGTCCAGCACTTCAAGTGCTCAAGTCGAATGCAGCCTTGTTGATGCTGATAGTGCCTGCCGCTTGGCTGACTGTCACCTTGGTGATGGGGGGCAGGCGCTATTGGTGCTGGCGCGATAGGGGCGTGCAGATCATGAGGTGCTAGTCCTGTATGAGGACTGGAAACTGCAATGCCAGGCCGCCGGCATCATCCGGAAGCGGTTCAAGGAAGTGCGTGATGCTTTGGTCAATCGAGGATCGGCCAAGAGTATCCGATCGAAGTGCGGCCACACAGTGCTGGTGGCAGCTGTCAGTGCCAAACGAATGCTGATGCGCTACAACAATACATAGAACTCTGGGGTCCTCACAGGAAGCGAGCGAATGTGAATGAAATACAAACTCTGCGTCGTCAGGTTGGTTCGGTTCGCATCCGCTTCGCTCATCATAGTAGCCCCGGTGCAGTCGCAGAGGATCTCGAACCCAGGTCCTACGCCAATACGCCGGTCGGTATCAATTTCCTGCTCATGGGCTACAGCGATCTCAACGGCAGCGTGACGGCCCACCCCTCAATCCCGCTCCAAGATGCCAAGCTCAATATAAAGACTGTCGTGCTTGCTTTTGCCAAATCTCTGGACGTCTGGGGCCGCTCCGGGAAGTTCGATATCGTGGTGCCTGAGGCAAGATTGACGGGCTCTGCTCGCCGGTGAACCCAAGGATCGTAATGTTACAGGGTTGATCGATCCAAGATTCCGCTTCTCGGTCAACTTATATGGCGCCCCGGCGATGTCCCTGACGGAGTTCCCCAGCTATCAACAGGATGTGATAATCGGCGCCAGCCTGGCGATCACGGCGCCGCTCGGCCAATACGACGCTAGCAGGCTGGTAAATCTCGGCAACAATCGCTGGTCATTCAAGCCTGAACTTGGGTGTTTGCGCCGATGCCGAATTGACCCACGTGCCGAGATTTTACTGAGCCCCTCTGAATTCTTGCGAACCAATGCCAGTGCTGCATTTCGTTAGATTGGACTTGGGTCAGTCTTTAGTCGGCGCGTGGATCAATTCGGCATCGGCGCCAACACCATCTTGCTCTGGAACAGCGCCATGGGCATGGCGCGCAGTCTTTGGCAGAGACGCAGACGAACCTGGCCGTAAGCGAACGGGAGCGTGCCCTGCTGACGGAACATTTAACCCGAGCTAAAACCCAACTGACCGAGTTGACCACAGACAAGCAGCTCCTCCTGCAAGATAACGCGGTGCTCTCCAGTCAACTTTCGGAGTCAAAGGCCAAGTGAGAGATATGCCTAGATAAGGGGGGTCATTCGATTCGTCAATAACCTACTGTTATTTATTAATTTCTTATTTTTTACGGTCAAAAATAATTGGTGATGAGCTCCTCAGGAAGCCCGCCGTTGAACTCTTTCAAGATCGCTATTTGTCAACAGCCCTCGTCGGCTATGCATTAAACCGGACTCGGTATCGACGCCAATGTGCGCTTTCATCCCGAAGAAATACATATTCTCCTTCTTCATCTGATGCCTTTCCGGATCGCGCTTGCCGTCCTTGTTCTTGGTCGAGCTCGGGCTCGGGCTCGGGCATGACTGATCGTCGCATCGACCACGGTGCCTTGGCGCCGTATCAAGCCACGATCGTCCAGATAACCGTTGATGATCTGCAAAATCCTGCCCGCCAGTTCATGTTTTTCTAGCAGGCGGCGGAAGTTCAGGATCGTGGTTTCATCGGGAATTCGATCCAGATGTAGGCCGGAAAACTGGCGCAGGATCGTGGTCTCATACAGTGCCTCTTCCATCGCCGGATCGCTGGAGCCGAACCAGTTCGGCATCAGATGAACCCGCAGCATCGCCATCAACGGATACGCTGGATGACCGACTTCGCCCTTCGGATAATGCGGTTCGATCAAGGCAATCAAGCCCTTCTAGGTCACGACCTGATCCATTTCAATCAGGAAGCGCTCGCGGCGGGTCTGCTTACGTTTGCCGGCGTACTAGGCATCAGCGAAGGACATCTGTTTCATGGGGTAAAACCGTCATGTTCGTTATTTCACCAGAGCTGGAAGTCTTTTTCAGAGTTCTCTTAAGTATGCCATTAACGGAGCAAAGACCTTGCCTGACAGACATGTAATGTTAACGGCAGCTTTCTGACAGGTATCATTAGCTACTATCTAGTCACCAGTGAATTAGAGCTCGTAGAATCATGAAAACATTGAATGCAGTCATCGCTATTTCGATATTGGTAGTTTCATCCTTTGCCATGGCTGAAGGCGGAGGAGATCGTGTTTATGGTCGGATGATGCAAGAAAATCAACAGGCGATGGAGCAATACGCTCTCAAAAATAGTAAAGCCATACCTGAGATTGTTCATTATGAATATGGTATGAACCTGGATGTTCAGAAGGTAGTTAGTGTCACCCAAGCCAACAAATCCTGTGACGTTGCGCCTTCGCGCATGACCTATGAGGACTCTGCTGGCAAACTCAATACCTTGGAGTACATAGTTATGGGTACCAAATGCCAGCACGGAGGCTAGTCCAAAGGAGCCATGTCTGCGTCATATTATTTGGTTTGATTGTTTAATCGCGCTTACGGCTAGCTGACATAAAAGTAATTTTCAGGCCGCACTTGAGTTATCTTTTGTATGGAGTCATGTCTGCCGGCGCGTAGAAGAAACTCTCACGTGCCGGAGGGTTTTTATAACGATAAAATATTTCATAAAGAAACTCTGCCAAGCTATAGCCTGGAGTGTTACATGAATAATAAAAACTTTTATGGTCTTCCCCTCATTGCCCTTGGCATGAGTATGGGGCAGTTTGCAGTGGCCGTTGAGCAAAAACCAGAGGGGTTCATTGAAGGGAGCAACTTTAACATTCTCAACCGCAATCTCTACTTCAATCGCGACTTTCGCAACGGTCAGTCCAGTCGAACTATCTTTGCATATTGTGTTGAAAGTAGAGCTTTTCGTCGCCATACCGAGATGCCACGATCTTGGAATTTAGAACCAGCTGGCCTAAAAGTTTAGCCTGCTCGACCGTCTCGCCTTTATCCAAGGCGTAAACGTCGTACAGCACCTCTCCGACAGGGAAGTCAGTCAGCTTTATCCGAAAGTCATCCTGCATTGTCACCCCGTTGAAGCGAGCAACAGCTGCCGGCCGTGGCTTAAAAATAAGTTGATAAGGCGCCCTTGGCGCAGCCACTTTAGAGCCATCGATGTTAATGCCGGCCAGGTGCTCAACGGTCAAGTGACCAGGATCTGAATCTCTAGCCCCAAAACGTATGGCTGCCCATTCAAAGAAACCGGCTAGTAAGCGCGTCGCAAAAGAGGTTGCGGGTGGAATGATGTTGCTGAAAGTCTTTTCGAAGAAGTTGTATCCCTCTTGGCCGTCGATGGAGTTCATAACCTGTAGATTGACCGACGGGTGATTATCGTCAATGAAAAACTTCAAAGCTAAGGCCGGCACAGAGTGCGTATCCGTCGGCTTAGTCGCCACCGAAAGACGGCCGATCACGCAGTCGGCGCCACTTTGGAAGATGCCGGTATAGCGACTCGCCACTCCACGGTTTGCCACAAACCGGAAGCGCGCCTCTGCACCAAATGCATGCACCAATTTGCGCCGCCCTTGCTCCAGCTCATCGCCTTGCGCAGTCAGCGACTTAACCGTAAAACTCGGCATTGCCAAGGTTAAGGTATCGCCGATGCCTGGCGCAGTCAGCGCTGGGAGTTCAGAGCCGTAGAGGGAAGGCACAATCTTGTTTTTCCAGATGAAGTCCTCCTTTTGACACGCCGATTGAGGTCGCGCTACGGCATCCCCAGTGATTGATAATGGCTGAACGCTGGGGGGTTGGCAGCCCGTCGTCGTGAATACAAAAAAGGCGGATAAGAGCGTACTTGCTTTGATCAACGGCATCGTCTGACTCCGAGTATTCCCTACCGAT
Source organism: Pseudomonas sp. K8 (assembly GCF_014889455.1). NCBI lineage: Bacteria > Pseudomonadati > Pseudomonadota > Gammaproteobacteria > Pseudomonadales > Pseudomonadaceae > Pseudomonas > Pseudomonas sp. K8. Next base: position 41,200 of record NZ_VJWO01000008.1, on the reverse strand, counting down.
GTATGCACAATAACCACGATCTCCGTATAGCGCGGCAGATTGGGGTCTTCGGTTCTGCTTCATCGAGCAGCGCCGGTACCTCGGCCCCTCGATATAGCCGTATACGGTGCCATCGCGCCGCCAGCCACCTGACGCTTGATCTCGAGAAAGTCTGCTCCGGCACGGTAAGCGCTCGTAGCCGACCCGCGGCGAAGGCTGTGGCTGTGCTCATCTCCCGTAGCCTTGCCTCTCAGGCTCGTGTCGCCTGGGTGGTATTAACGCTATCCCCATGCAGCGCAGCATTACCGACTAAATCCCTACTGCTAATGAGCAGAAATAAAGGTCGCTGCTCAGTCCGAGCTGCCTCTCACCAGCACGTAATGTCGTGGGCTGCTATCAGTGTATGGCCGAAGCAGACCGTTCTTCGAGATTAACTTATCAGCGATAGTTGTCCTTGAGGGCGTTGTGTATCGCGGTCGCCGCAGTCGCCGCATGGGCGACTCCAACACTCATCTGATTGAGCGCGTTGACTACATCGCCCGCCGCGTACAACCCTAGGACTGACGTGCGCTGGTCGGTGTCCACCACCAACTCGCCATCGCTCTCAAAAGTTACGCCGAGGCTTTTGGCCAATTCGGTCCGTGCGTTGGAGCCAAGCATCGGGTATAAGGTGTCGAAACTGAGTTCGTCGCCGTTAGCCAAGCGTAGCGCCACACGATGCCCTTTGATCTTGCGGATTTGCTCGATCGGTTCCTCGATGAGACGGACGCCTGCCTGTGCAATTTTGAGACGTTCGTCGTTGTCTAGTTCTCTGCCGCCCGGTTGCACAATAAGTGTGAGCTGGCGGGTGTAGGTACGGAGAAATAGCGCATGCTTGAAACCTTCCTCGGCGGAGGCGAGAAGAGCAATGTCCTGGTCGATGACATCGTATCCGTCGCAAATCGGGCACCAACGCACATAGCCACCGAGAGTGGCCTCACGTAGATTGGGTATCTCAGGAGGCTTATCAATAACGCCGGTGGCAAGAATCACAGTTGACGCAACAACGCGGTCATCGTCGATGTCGGCGATGAAGTCGTCTCCTCGCTTTGATAGTGCTTTCACGGTGGCTCGTCGGACATAAACATTGTAGCGCTCTGCCTGATTGCGCAGCCGAGCCAACAACTCGGCGCCCGAAACACCTTGAGGAAAACCGGGATAGTTGTGCGTGATCGGGATCAGCTCCGCACGGCTCTGGCCGGCATCAACCAGGAGAACCTGTCGGCGATAGCGCGCCAAATAGATAGCCGCCGTCAGCCCGGCAGGGCCTGCACCGACGATAAGGCAATCCACCACATGATATTGAGCCTGCTTGCTTGTCATCCGGCTTTCCTTCTATTGCCGACGCTGCCGGAGCCAGAGTCATTTGGCAGTGAATTGAGGCGCCCAGTTCTAACTCCAAAAACTACTGTTTCAGGCGGTCAGACCACCGGCCAACTTGGTATCTATCATTCATTTACCGAGCTGAAACGCTGTCTAAGTCACTGCGTAGCGTTGTCCGAAACTGATAATTAACGGTGTTGGCCTCGGCAGACGCAAGCATCTCGCCGTCTCGCGCCACGACCACGAACGGGTCGCCGGACGACTGTAAAACCGTCGTTTCCGGCAACCGATTAGTCCTTTTTGACCGCGTACGATCACTTTGGCGTAAGCGCAGCCTCGGTCCCTCTAAAGTTGGCCATTTTCGAGACGCCCAGCCAGCGTACTTGCGCGGCGCCCCGATCAGACCGTATCTGGCGGTACCAAAGCGCGGAGCGGTCATATCCAACACATTGCACGGGGTATAATCGCTCCGCCGACCACGCGGCTCATCCGCGCCACGAGCAGGACAATACCGGCCATCATGCAGTTATCGAAATTAGCTCGAACAGAACGCTTTGGCCCATGTTCTGGTCTCGCAATGTCTCTACTGCTCTCAAACGATTTTGCTTCTCAACGCGCAGTGACAGAGGAAGAAGATCATCTCGGACTCAAATAGTGCCTTTGCTTGCAGGTCTTTGGCCTATCTCGAATGGTTTTGGAAATCCATGGACCAAGCGCAGCATAGTTTTCGTCCAGTACCAGTTCACCGTGATATGCGCCGGCAGCGAATTACCGTCCAAACCGGCGCGGTTATTTCCTTCAAAGATACGGCGCACAGATCGACTTCGGCATCACCATAGTCATGGCTTTTTATTCGCTTTAATCCACTGATCGAATACGGCGATTTCCTTCTTCTGTGCGGCAATTATGTCCTTGGCCATACGGAGCATCTCTGGATTTTTTCCGTTCTGGAGTTCGGCTTGCGCCATCTCGACTGCCATTTGGTGGTGCATGCGCATGTTGGCCGCGAAGTCATAATCCACGTCACCAGTCATGGACATGCCGCCCATTTGTTTCATCATCTTCGAATGATCCTTCTGCTCGGAAGGCATCTGCATCGCTTCGCTTTTCGTGGGTTCTGCGGCATTAGTCCACGTCGGCGCTGCTGCCATTACCGCGACAGCCATCGCTACCACCCTCATCGACAAAGTGAACCGGCTAGAGCTGTTGTGCTTGATATGCTGTGACATTGTGAATCTCCTATTAGCGCCGAAGGGTTGGCACATGCATGCCATGGCCCCCGAACACGGAAATTGCTATTTCTGTACTGCATGGGGCTTGACTAACTCTGTTCGCCAGCCATTTTTCGGCAGATCTCTGCGCATTCACGGCAGGCCCTGACGCAATCTTCCATACCACCGACCTGTTCGCAGCTCTTCACGCAAGCATCACAGATCTCGGCGCAAACCCCACAAACGTGGTGGTGAAAGGTGGAACCACTCAACAAGAAATTGGCCGACGTCTGACAGATCTCGGCGCAGTTGATCATTAGGCGAAAATGTTCGGCCTCAAGGTGTTTACCCCCCGCCTCAAGGCAATGGGTCATCGCTGTATTCAGACAGGTTTTGTGGCAGTCGCTACACGCCTCAACGCAAGGCCGCAGGTATTGGTGAGTGTTTCTGTGAGAGGTAACCGGGGTGTCGCTCATAGCTATGTTCTCCATTGCATCCAAGGAAAGACAACACTAGCAGTGGTGCTGAGACCAGCGGCATTCGATAATTTCTATTAAAAACAACTGATCATTTCAGACTGATCGCGGATGAGTGATACTGCAGACAAGCACCAAGCGTAACGCGAGCAAGATGCTGTTAAATAGCATTCAAGTAAGTGCATACCCAAGGGCCAAGGGCTCATATTTCACCCTAGACCACGCTCGGCGGACAGTCGACTGAAATTAAAATTACATTTCTGTCAGCTCTTGGTTGGTTAACACTTCGTTGCGAATTGAGTTTAGTACCGAACGTCACCTAATAACGGTCGAAACACAAATTATAGGCGCGCTGTTAAGCATGCCATTAATTGAGTAAAGACCTTGCCTGACAGATATGTAATGTTAACGGCAGCTTTCTGACAGGTATCATTAGCTACTCTCTAACCATCAGTGAATTAGAGTTAGGAGAGGGTCATGAAATCATTGAAGGCAGTCATCGCTATTGCGGTATTGGCAGTTTCGTCCTTTGCCATAGCTGAGGGTGGAGGGGATCGCGTCTTTGGTCGGATGATGCAAGAAAATCAGCAGGCGATGGAGCAATATGCCATCAAAAATGGTAAGGCCATACCTGAGGTTGTTCATTACCAGTATGGTTTGAACCTTGATATCGCAAAAGTTATCAGTATGACCCCAACCACAGGATCTAGATACTGTGGGTTGGCCCCTTCGCGTATGACCTACGAAGACTCGAGTGGCAAGTTGAATACCCTCGAGTACCAAGTGCTGGTCAGTAATTGCCCTCATGGTGGCTGATCGCTTACGGTCCAAGTGCATTAGAGAAACTAAGGTTTATTTATGGAGCACCAAGTGGATAATTACATTCCGCTGACAAAAAAGTAATTTTTAGGTCATGCTAGCGTTATTTTAGATGTGAAACTATGCTGCTGCACGCAGGGTGTTCACCTGCATGCTTATAATCATAAATATTTCACATTAAAACTCTGCCAAGCAAAAGCCTGGGGTATTACATGAATAATAATAATAACTTTTATGGTCTTTCCCTCATTGCCCTTGGCATGAGTCTGGGGCAGGTTGCAGTGGCCGTTGAGCAAAAGCCAGAGGGGTTCATTGAGGGGAGCAGTTTTAACATTCTCAACCGAAATCTCTACTTCAATCGCGACTTTCGCAACGGTCAGTCCAGTCGAACGGGGAACGGTTACTCCGAAGAGTGGGCTCACGGAATTATCGGACGTTTTGAGTCAGGCTTCACACAGGGCACTGTGGGCTTCGGCATTGATGCATTCGCAATGCAGGGGATCAAGCTTGACTCGGGTGATGGCCGTTCTGGAGCCGGTGGCACAGTAGACATCATGCCCTACAACAGCAAGGGTCAGCCTGAGGATACCTATTCAAAAGTCGGTGGAGCAGCCAAGCTTCGCTTGCTAGATACGGTCGTCAAGGTTGGGGACGTATTTCCTTCCACGCCTGTTGTGGCGTATGGGGACTCACGACTGCTGCCTGAGAGCTTTCGTGGCGCCACGTTTGCCAACACCAGCATTGAAGGCCTGACCTTGCAGGGTGGTCGCCTGCATGCGATGAGCCAACCGAATTCAAGCAGCATGCGCGATGGTTTCGCTACGTTCTATGCAGGATCTGTAGACGCGCCTTGGATCGCCTACTTGGGTGGCGATTACACCGTTAACGAACATATCGGTGTGAGTCTCTATACCAGCCGCTTCAAAGATGTGTGGAACCAGTATTACGCTGGCACCACGTTAAGCTACCCACTTTCCGAGACTGTCGCGCTGATTGGTGGCCTGAACTACTACCGAGCAGTCGACGAGGGAAAAAAACTGCTGGGCAGCTTCGATAACAACATCTGGAGCGGTAAGACCGGTATCCAGTTTGGTGCCCACACGCTGACCGTTGGCTACCAGCGCAGCAATGGGGATGACGATTTTGATTACCTGCGCCAATCTGATTCTATTTTCCTGGATAACTCTATCCAATACAGCGACTTCAACTCCCCGAAAGAGCAATCCTTGCAGCTACGCTATGACTTGAATATGCAGTCCTTTGGCATTCCTGGCCTGAGCTTCATGACTCGTTACGCGAAGGGCTGGGATGCTGACTACTCGAATGCGAACAGCGTCTATATGCGCCGAGGAGCTGATGGCGCTCCACTGCAGGACCAGAAGCGTTGGGAGCGAGACATCGAGGCTAAGTACATCATTCAAGCCGGCTCCCTGAAAGACATGTCCTTCCGTGTGCGCCAAGCGACGACTCGGGCTACCGCCTTCGAATCAGATTTGGATGAGATTCGTCTGATTGTGGAGTACCCGCTGCAAATTCTCTAAATCGAGCATTAGCTACCTAGCTCACCAGGTACAACCCGTCTCTTTGTTACTCCTTTGGTTGGGAGGCGGCTTAGGCGCCCTTGTGGCGCCTTTTTTTATGGTGCGCCAGGCATGGCGCGTTGCGCGCAAGCGCAACCAGTTTGGCTGTGGTGGCCACACTGGTGACTTGGAGGTGAAAGTCCTCTACACACCCGGCAAGGGGAAGTGTTAGCCAGAGGCAAGGGTGTCGCGGGTGACCGCGAATCTGAAGGAAGCCCGAGGCAAAATGCTGGCCTGACGAACAGGAAGCGGATTAGGCGGCACAGCGGGGTAAGGTAGCCATAATTGCCCAAGCCCAATACTTGCACGGAGCGCTGTGACGTAAATCCGACAGGCATAAGCAGGAAGGTCGCGCGAATTACCCTGGGAGATCTGTTTAGCCTGCCATGTGCTACCGGCATCGCGAGATGACGGGATGGGCGACAGAAGTCAACAGAGGCCGTAGTAGCTGCTCGAAACCGGAGCAATGAAGGGCTGAACCTGCCATGAGTGGATAGTCGGGTGTGATCTCTGCAGAGCGTAAAGCAGAAACTCCGCGTAGCGGGGGTCGAGACCATCAGGAGGTAGGAGCCGGAAGCTCCGAGGGCCGGTCTGGGCGCTTAGATACCGCAGGCGACACATCAACGGAACCAAACTCGCTGACGCTGTTTGTCAGTAGGCAGGAAGCGTTGTGCACCAGCCGATCCAAAATGGCATCGGCCAAGGTCGGATCGACGATAAGCTCATGCCATTTGTCCACCGGCATAGAGCGGTCATCCAGCAACTCCAGCATGTCGCGCCGTTGCTCGGCGGTAAGCGGCACAAGCCCCCAGTCGAGGATCAGCAGATCGGTCTTGGCGTAGCTGTCCATCAGTTTCGCGAAGAGGTCTTCCAGCAGGTGTGGCAGGCGCAGGTAGCGCACTCTGTAGCCGTTGTACCCACGCCCTTGGAGTCGCCATGATCAGGTTCAGCCCAACGCACTGCCACCAGCGTCGATCTCTATCAGCCGTGTTTTGACGCAGTTCCGATAGAGTTCGATCACCGATTGATTATAAAGGTCGCCCCCTGCCAGACCAAAAAATCAGACTGCTGGATGACGTTGCACAAACAATCATGGGGCGTGCAGTGGCGGACACAATCACTTCATGGCCTGCTTCCTTCCGAGGGTATGGATTCAACCGCGAGGCGTCGTCGGCGCATCAATCGGTAAGCTGCCGGGATGACAAATAGGGACAGTAAGGGCGCGGTAACCATACCACCGACCATGGGCGCAGCGATGCGGCTCATTATTTCGCTACCGGAACCGCTGCCCAATAGGATCGGTAATAGGCCAGCAATGATGACCGCCACCGTCATGGCCTTGGGTCGAACCCGCTGCACGGCTCCTTCGCTAATTGCTGCTATTAGCCCTCGCTCGGTACTGTCGCCGGCCTCTACACGTTCGGCCCAGGCGTTTTTCAAGTAGAGCAGCATGATCACGCCGAATTCGGCAGACACACCCGCCAGAGCAATGAATCCGACGCCGGTAGCCACCGACAGGCTAAAGCCGAGTAGGTAGAGGAACCATGCCCCACCAGTAAGGGCGAACGGCAAGGTGGCCATGATCAGCAAAGCCTCGTCGAATCGGGAAAACGTCAGGTACAGCAGCACGAAAATGATCATCAGCGTGGCCGGCACTACCAGCTTGAGCCGTGCGTTGGCTCGTTCAAGAAACTCGAACTGCCCCGAGTAACTCAGGCTCATGCCTGGCTGCAGCTTGACCTGCTCATTGACAACACGACGCAGATCGGCAACCACTGAGGCAATGTCCCGGCCACGTACGTCGATATACACCCACCCGGAAGGTCGGGCGTTCTCGCTCTTGAGCATCGGCGGGCCTTCACTGACCTTGACCTTCGCCACCGTGCCAAGGGTGATCTGGCTCCCTAGCGGAGTGTAGATCGGCAGTTGCTCTAGGGCGCCAAGCGAATCACGCCACTCTCGGGGATAGCGCACATTGATCGGAAAACGGGCGAGCCCTTCAATGGTCTCGCCAACATTCTCACCACCAATAGCACCGGCGACGATCGACTGCACATCAGCGATATTCAACCCGTAGCGGGCAGCGGCTTTGCGGTCGATATCCACATCGATGTAGCGGCCGCCCGTCAATCGTTCAGCCAGAGCCGAACTGACCCCGGGCACGTTTTTGGCTACGCGCTCGACCGCCTGAGTCGCCGCGTCGATTTCCGTCAAGTTTGTGCCGGCAATTTTCACTCCAATCGGACTCTTGATCCCAGTGGCGAGCATGTCCATGCGGTTGCGGATCGGTGGTATCCAAATATTAGTCAGCCCAGGGACGCGCACCACTCGATCCAACTCTTCCACCAATTTTTCCTGGGTCATACCAGGACGCCACTGTTCGCGTGGTTTGAACTGGATAGTGGTCTCGAACATCTCCAGCGGCGCCGGGTCGGTAGCGGTTTCGGCACGACCAGCCTTACCAAAAACGTGTTCGACTTCGGGTACCGTCTTGATCAAGCGGTCGGTCTGTTGCAGCAGCTGCGCCGCTTTCTGTGCCGACAACCCCGGCAGAGCCGAAGGCATATAGAGCAAATCGCCCTCGTCCATTGCAGGAAGGAACTCGCCACCCAAACGAGAGATCGGCCACAACGCGCTGAGGAAAACCATTAACGCGATTAATAGGGTGACTTTGGGTCGATGTAACACCGCATCAAGGGCCGGCTGATAGATCCTGATCAACCAGCGGTTTAGCGGGTTCTGGTCCTCTTTGGGGATCCGACCACGAATCCAGTAACCCATCAGTACCGGCACCAGGGTTACCGAGAGTCCGGCCGCCGCCGCCATGGCATAGGTCTTGGTGAAGGCCAATGGACCAAACAGACGACCCTCTTGAGCCTCCAGGGTGAACACCGGGATGAACGATAGGGTGATGATCAGCAGGCAGAAAAACAGCGCCGGCCCCACCTCCGCCGCCGCTTCGGTTATCACATGCCAGTGACGTTCGCCCTTCAACTCCTCCCCAGGATGGGCCACATGCCAAGCCTCGATCTTCTTGTGAGCGTTCTCGATCATTACCACGGCGGCGTCGACCATGGCGCCGATGGCAATAGCAATCCCGCCAAGGGACATGATGTTGGCGTTGATTCCTTGATGCCGCATGACGATGAAGGCAATGAGCACCCCCACCGGCAAAGAGATAATGGCCACTAGGGATGAACGTAGGTGCCAGAGAAATATCCCACAGACCAACGCGACGACGATGAACTCCTCAAGCAGTTTGTAGCTGAGGTTTTCCACTGCGCGGTCGATCAGTTTGCTGCGGTCGTAGGTGGTGACGATTTCCACCCCGGCCGGCAGACTGCTTTTCAGGTCGTCCAGTTTGGCCTTGACCGCCGCAATGGTTTCGCGAGCGTTCTTGCCGCTGCGCAGAATCACCACGCCGCCGACGGTTTCGCCTTCGCCGTCGAGTTCAGTGATGCCGCGGCGCATCTCCGGCCCCAGCTGGATCGTCGCCACGTCGCCTAGGGACACTGGCACCCCGCCAGCACCGAGCTTGAGCGGAATGGCACGAAAGTCATTCAGCGTCTTCAGGTATCCGGAGGCGCGCACCATGAACTCGGTCTCCGCCATCTCCAGCAACGCACCACCGGTTTCCTGATTGGCCTTGCCAATAGCGTCGGTTACCTCAGCCTGAGTGATACCGAGGCTGGCCAGCTTGAGTGGATCGAGTTGGACCTGATACTGCTTGACCATGCCACCCACGGTGGCCACCTCCGCAACGTTGGGCAGGGTCTTGAGTTCGAACTTGAGGAACCAGTCCTGCAAGGCGCGCAGTTGCGCCAGGTCGTGTCCGCCACTGCGGTCCACTAGTGCGTACTGATAGATCCAGCCCACGCCTGTGGCGTCTGGCCCCAAGGACGGTTTGGCGGAAGTCGGCAGTCGGCTTTGGACCTGACTCAAGTATTCCAGCACCCGGGAGCGGGCCCAATACAAATCGGTACCGTCTTCGAACAGCACGTAAACGAAGCTGTCGCCGAAAAAGGAATAGCCGCGTACGGTCTTGGCCCCTGGCACCGAGAGCATGGTGGTGGCCAACGGGTAGGTCACCTGGTTCTCAACGATCTGCGGCGCTTGTCCCGCATAAGGGGTGCGGATGATTACCTGAGCATCGGAGAGATCCGGAAGTGCATCGATCGGCGTGCTCTGAACCGACCAGACGCCCCAGACCGTGACGAAGATCGTCGCCAGCAGCACTAGAAATCGGTTGGCCACTGACCAGCGAATCAGGGCGGCGATCATGGCTGACCCCTTAGTTTTTCCAGGCGTTCAATGCGTAAACCATCATCGGTTTGGCTAACCGATACCCTAACCTTGTCTCCCGTCTTGAGACCTTGAACGAGAGCAGGGTCAGTCAATGGGAAGGTCATGGTCATACCAGGCATGCCCAGCGTCTTGAACGGACCAAGGGCGATTGTTACGTCTTGGTTATTGATCTCGACGATCTGCCCATCCGCCTCATGAAAGCTGGAGGCTGCTGCGCTGGGTGGTGACATTTCCAGCGTGCTCGCAACAATGCCCTTGAGACTGGCCTCAGAGTCGAGCAGGAACTGTCCAGAGCTGACTACCTGCTGACCTTCTTCCAACCCCTTCAATACCACCGTTTTGCCTTCGTTTTCCTGCCCGAGTTGCACTTCTAGGGGGCGGTAGCGACCCGCGTCTTCGGCGAGCATCACCAGGACGCGTCGGCCGGTGCGAATGATTGCCTCGCTCGGCACCCACAGCACGCTTTGTTCGGTAGAGCGTTTTAGGTGCACCTGGGCCGTCATGCCCGGCCTGAGTCGCCCATCAGGGTTGGGCAGTTCGACCCGGACACGCACAGTTCGGCTGTCGGGGTTGGTTTCGGGCAGAATCGCACTGACTGTGCCCTTGAGCACTGTTCCCGGAAAGGCTGGCAAACGTGCTTCTACCGCTTGCCCCATGATGATCGATCCAGTCTCCGACTCTGGTACGGCCACTGCCAGCCAGACGCTGCTCAATCCATTGACTCGAGCCAGAGTCTCGCCGGCCGCCACGGTCATACCCGAGCGTACATCCAACTCTTGCAGTACACCGCTAATGGGGCTGGTGAGCGTCAGGACCGGCTGGGTCTTGCCGCTTCGCTCCACTTGAGCAATCAGCGGTGCTGGCATCCCGGTCAAGCGCAAGCGCTGGCGTGCTGCCGCCAGCAAGTCGGCATCGCCACTGCGTTTGAGTGCGAGAAACTCTTCCTGAGCAGCGGCCCATTCCGGTACCAGGATATCGGCCAAAGCCGCATGGGCTTTGAGCACATCGCCTGGAGCACGGGCGTACACTCGCTCCACAAAGCCAGCAGTACGCGATTGAATCACTGCAACATCCCGCTCGTTGAATGCCAACACACCGACCACGTCCAAGTTGGAAGTAAGCACGCCGCGAGTGACTGTGGCCACTCGCAAACCGAGATTCTGGGTCAGGCTGGGGTCGATACTGATGGCCGCACTGTCCGCTGCAGCATCCGCGTAGCGGGGCTTCAACTCCATATCCATAAAGGGAGACTTGCCTGGTTTATCGAACTTCTGCTGCGGGGACATCGGGTCGTACCAATACAGTACTTTGCGTTCGTCTTGGGCTTTAGGGGCCTGTTCGGCTGCGCTATCAGGCATGCGCTGTTGAGCGAACCAGTAACCGCCGGCAGCGCCCAAGGTAATCGAGAGACCTGCCAGCAAAGCCCCTTTCCAGATTCGAGTACTCATTGATTGGTGTCCCCATAGGCGAAATACAGGCGAGCACTGGTGAGGGCTCGCTGTTCTTCGAAGTCGATCTGTTTGAGGCGGGCCTCGATGAGTTCACGTCGGGCAGTGATGACAGGTGCCAGGTCGCTTTTACCGGCCCGGTAGCTGGCCATGGTCATCCCGACTTTTTCCTTGGCCAGGGGTAACAGACTGTCCTGGCTGCGGTACACGGCACGGTTCAGACGCTCGTATTCGGCCAGATCGTCCTCCAGTTGCTGGGTGTGTTCACGTACGAGAGCTTCGCGCTCGGCCTCCAACTGATTCAGTTCAGCGTGTTTGGCGGCGATCTTCGGGTTCTGTCGGGACTCGGGGAACAGTGGCAAGTCGAACGTGAACTGCACGCTGACCATGTCGCCGAACTGACGGTTGCGGCGCTGGTAATCAAGCTCCCAACTCCAGTCGGACTGCTTTTCGGACTCTGCTTCACGGACCTTGGCCTGCGCTTCGCGAGTCATTGGCGCGTATGCCGCCAATGCGGGGTGATATTGCAGCTTATGGGAATAACCTGAGGTATCGATGGGCCACTCGGGCAAGCTGCCGACGGGCTGGTCATTGGCCGCTGGGCCAATCCAGCGTTTGAGGGCCGCTCGGGCTTGCGCACGCAGGCGAATTAACTCGTCCTGTTGTTCCGCCAACTGAGCCGCCTCCTGTTTCGGCGTTACTGCATCGGCAGGTTGGGCACGACCACCGGCGATCTGCGCCCGGACGGTATCGGCCAACAGACGGTTCTCCCGGTAAAAATCCTGAAACAGCACCTCTTTACGCTCGACGGAGTAGCTGCTGATCCAGGCCAATGCCGTGGCCTGACGAACGTTCAGCCGCTCGACACGGCCTTCGGCCGCGGCTCGATCTACGGCCGCCTCGGCAACTTCGATACGCGCCCTACGCTTGTCACGATTGGGCACCTCCTGCATGACGCCGACCATCTGCATGGTCATACCGTCCTGCTCGAGGCGCCAGCGGTCAGGGCCACCGATGGGATAGTCTTGTATGCCCAGCAGGAGCTTCGGGTCGGGTAGTTCTCCAGCTGGAATGGCGGCGCTGCTGGCCGCTTGCAGTTTGGCCGCTTGGGCGGTCAGCGATGGTGCATTGTTTTCAGCCAACCGTAAGGCTTCGTCGAGTGTCAGGGGTGCAGCAAGGCTTGGCAATGCCAGCACGCTTGCCGCCAGGGCAGCCACGAGGGGCCAACCGGTGCAGTAGCACTTGGGATTCATGTTCACGATTCCTGTGATGATCCACTGCGCGTGTCTTGGGCTCGCGCGCAGATATGCCATCCCGCGCCAGGGCGGGATGAGGCTCAGTGGGGTACAGGAATCAAGCGCGAGGCGGTCGCCACACCCCGGAGGGAGCCTGAGTAGACAGGGAGTCGCTGAAGATTGTTAGTATTTGCGGACTGGACAAACGGGTGGCAGGTTTCCCCAACAACACTTGTAGCAGACTGGCGCTCCTGCATTCCTGACCAGGTTTGCAGGGTTTGCCATGATCGGCGGAGCTGCTCATATCACCGCAACAGTCCTGGTTCATATCATCCATCATGGTCATACCCGTCGTGTTCGTCGGGCAAGGTTCTGTCGGTGACTGAATGCCCGCCATCCCGCTCAGGGGAAGCGCCAAGCTGATCAGAAAAATGAGGAACAACCGCAGATAGCGTTTCATGCGAGGAAGTTTAGTCGCTGGCGACGGGCGATACCATTACGAATCTGTCAGGTAGAACCAGCAGCAACGGCGCTCCTTAATTTAGCGGCCTGTCTATACGCATGCTGATAGGTCAGGCTTCGTAAATGATTGTCTCGTGAGTCGGTAATGCCACGATAAGGATCACCGAAATGGGTAGAACCAGTGGACCGTGCCGAGAACAGCGCTCAACAACAGATAGATACCCGCCAAACACCTACTATCCTACCGCCTATAAGTTTGTTGAGCAGATAGCTCAATATGAGCTCGCCGCAACAGAATCACTGGACGCTGTAGATACACTTGCGGACGACAGCCAAGGAAACTGGAATATGTCCGAGACAATAGCTACACATAGCATTCCCCGTACGGTCTGGGCGCTAGGTTTCGTCAGCCTGTTCATGGACTTTTCTTCAGAAATGGTTCATAGCTTGCTGCCTATCTTTCTGGTGGGCACTCTAGGCATCAGCATAATCACTCTGGGTCTGATCGAGGGCATTGCGGAGGCGACGGCCCTGATAGTGAAAGTGTTTTCAGGGGCGATCAGCGACTACGTCGGTCGTCTCAAGGGCTTGCTGCTGGTTGGCTAGGGTCTTGCGGCACTCACCAAGCCGCTCTTTCCATTGGCTCACTCTGCAGAAATGGTGTTCACCGCACGCTTTCTGGATCGGATCGGCAAAGGTATTCGCGGCGCTCCACGTGATGCCCTGGTCGCTGATGTATCGCCACCGCATATCCGTCGCTTGCTTCGGCTTACGTCAATCCATGGATACGATAGGGGCCTTCCTCGGGCCAGCAGTAGCCATCCGCCTGATGTATGCCTTCAGTGAAAACATTCCACTGGTGTTATGGATCGCGGTGATACCGGCGTTGGTAGCGGTCAGTCTGATTTTTATTGGCGTCGATGAGTCCGAACACGAGCATTCAGCTCAGCGCTTTCGTTCACCCTGGCACGTTTTAGTGAGGCCTTCCTGGGCTTGCGCGCTCAGCAAGCAGGGTTGTCTGCAACCTGGGTGCCGATAGTAATGGTGGTGATGGCCTTGTTCTACACGCTCTCGGCCTACCCTGTGGGGAAGCTCTCTGACCGTGTAAGTCGCACAAGTCTCCTCAGGGTCGGGTTGATATTGCTGATCTTGTCCGATCTGGTTCTAGCCAGTGCCGAGTCCGTCTCAATGTTGATACTCGGCGTCGCCCTATGGGGACTTCATATGGGATTTAGTCAGGGGCTACTGGCTGCGCTTGTCGCTGACACGACACCGGCAGAATTGAAAGGAACCGCTTTCGGGATTTTCAACCTGGTGAGTGGTGTATCCATGTTGCTGGCAAGCGGGATTGCGGGGTTATTTTGGCAAACGTATGGCTCAGCAATGACATTTTATGCCGGCGCGGTTTTTTCTGCGATAGCGCTCATACTGCTGATAGCACAACGTAGCAAGAGCACACATCGCTTGCATGATCACGGGCAGTGATCATGCAAGAATCAAGGAAAGTTTGAAACTTAGTTTGCCATGTACTCGGCAATCACTTGGTCAGTACCTGCTTTGCTCAGGCCGATGACCTGATAAACATCCTGCTTCCCACCGACCTCCATGCCAGGCGAGCCTGCCGGCATGCCCGGCACAGCTATCCCGATAAGGTCGTCGCGTTTGCTCAAAGCAACTATTTGCTCGGCAGGCACGTGGCCTTCAACAAACTTGCCGTTGATCACCGCGGTGTGGCATGACGAGAGACGCGGAGCAACACCCAGGCCCTGCTTGACCGCGCTCATGTTGGTTTCTACATGATCAACGACGGTGAAGCCGTTAGCTTCAAGGTGCTGCATCCACTTCTTGCAGCATCCACAGTTAGCGTCACGATGGACGTCGATCGTCATCGATTCTGCTGCATGACCAGCGGAACTGATAAACAGAGCCGCGAATGCAGCGAGGCGAAGTGCCCGGCCAGGACGAAGAAAGTTATTTCGCATGGGTATGCTCCTTCCCATCAGCATGGGTATGAGTTTTTGGCTGATCCGCAGGAGCATCTGCACCCTCAGTATGAGCATGCTCAGTACTTTCATCCTGAGAGGGTGCTGCGTCTTCATCATGAAGATGCGCACTATTTTTGTCGTCATGATGATCGTCGGACTCAGCTACTTCTTCAGCGCCGCCTGCATCATGATGTCCAGCGGCAGCCTCTTTTTGACCGTCATGCTGTCCTTCATGGTTATGCATTTTGGTCTCGCCGCCACCGTGTTGGTGGCCATCGCTGCTTGCTGTCAGGGCCTTATATTGCTCTGCATCCAAGGCGGGAAGCTGCTGAAGAAAAGCAACCATCCCCCAGATGTAGGGGTCGGCCATGCTTTTGCCCCAGGCTGGCATGCCTGTGGACTTGATACCGTGCTTGATGATCCAGAAGGCGGCAGCTGGATTTCCATCAACGCCCAGTTTTGAAAGATTTGGAGGTGCCGGGTAAAGACTTTTACTCAACTCGGTTCCAGCGACACTCGGAGCGAGGTGGCAGCCAATGCACATTGAGTTGTAATTGCCTGCACCTGCACGAATGAGAGCTTCATCGCTTAGGCTCTGTACGTAAACCCAAGAAATACGATTTTCTGTAAAATACACCGCCATTAAAGCCAGGAGGCCAAGATGGCAAAGCGGTATGAACTCCCCGACGCAGCCTGGGATCTGGTTGCAGATATCTTCACCAAAAATCAGCGCACCGGGCGCCCTCGGGCCGATGATCGCCTGATGCTAAACGGTATTCTCTGGGTGCTTTGCTCTGGCGCAGCCTGGCGAGACATGCCCGAACGATTCGGCCCTTGGTCAACGATCTATCAACGGTTCCGAGGATGGCGTGATTGCGGAGCTTTTGATCAGATGCTCAAGCGTCTTCATATCCGATTGAATGAGCAGGGTTTGATTGACTTGGAAACATGGATGATCGACTCCACTGCCGTACGAGCAACCCGGGCCTCATCAGGTGCCGGGAAAAAAGGGGATTTGAAGAACCGCAAGACCACGCGCTCGGGCGCAGCCGGGGTGGCCTGACGACCAAGATTCACATGCTGTGCGACGCCAATGGTGTGCCTCTGCGTTTCCTGTTGTCAGGCGGACAAGCCAGCGATATAGCCTATGCCCAACCGCTACTCGATCAGGCTTGCATACCCAGCCTGCGCGGTCGCCCACGCAAGCGTTGCCGCTGGTTGCTGGCTGACAAGGGTTACGACGCTGAAGCGCTGCGCCAGTATTGTGATCGTTATCGCATGCAGCCAGTCATTCCGTTGCGAAGCATGAAGCGCAAAACCAAGCCAGGATTGCCTCGACTTTTTGATCGCCCCAAATATCGGCAGCGCAACATCATCGAACGCATGTTTGGCTGGCTGAAGGAGAACCGTCGCATCGTGACGCACTTCGACAAGCTCGCAACAAGTTTTGCGGCGATGGTCTCATTGGCCTGCGCTATGCGGTGCTTGCGACAATACTTTACGTACAGAGCCTAGGTCGGGGACTTTAATGTCGCGTGAACGCACTGCAATCGAGCGATCCCGAGCAGTGGACAGAAGTGCGTAAACGGGATCGGAGTGGGGTTCATCGGCCCCAACGTTGAACACACCAAAATGCACGACGCCGGCCCCCATGATGACTGCAACCACACCGGCAGCAGCCAACGTTTTTATTGTTCTTTTCATATAAGGTTCTCAAAACCACATCCGAATACCTACGACAAATCGCGCCTCGTTCGTATCCTCTCCTTCATCGCTAGCGAGGTCTGCGGTCTTGCCATAGGAGCGACTCCAGGTAACGCCGATGTAGGGGGCAAACTCGCGGACAAGCTCGTAGCGCAACCGCAAACCTACTTCGGTATTGGCCAAACCAGAACCAATGCCGCGTTGCGGGTCGTTTTTCCCGTAAAAATTCATTTCGGCTGTGGGCTGCAAGATCAAGCGATTGGTAAGCAGAATGTCGTAATCGCCCTCTAACCGAGCCGCGGTCTGCCCGTTCTCACCAATGAATGCGGTGGCTTCCGCTTCAAAGTTGTAGAGAGCCATCCCTTGGATACCCAAAGCGCCCCAAGTCTGTGGCGAGCCTGGTTTAAAATCTTGACGCACCCCGGTAACAACGTCCCACCACGGACTGATCGAGTGCCCCCACAGTGCTGTGAGTTCGGCGCTCTCGGTTACACCGTTGGTACGTTCACCTTCCGAACGCAGCCACAGACGATCAACGTCCCCACCGATCCATCCCGTAGCGTCCCAGCTCAGGGCACTGCCGTTGTCAGCGTCCTGATACTCGAACTGATCGAGGAGAAAGAACGTGTTGAGGCTTTTGTCAGAGAGGCCATGACCAGCCACCGGAGGAAAGGCGGCTTCACGATCAGCGTCGGTCAGTACCGGAATAGGGGTTCGGCTCGTGGTAGTCGCCCTTGCATCCATACTCATTTTGCTGTGGTCCATGCCTTCCATCTGGCCTTGATCCATTTGCCCATGATTCATTTTGCTATGGTCCATCGGCTTTTCTTGGCCTTGGCCCATGTTCATTTTACTGTGGTCCATAGGCTCCATCGAACCATGATCCATCTTGGAATGGTCCATCTGGCTGTCTTTGGCGGGGATCGACTTTTGAACCCCCGAGGGTTTCGAGTCCGAACTCGAGGGCATGGTCATCGACGGATCCATTGCCTCAGCGGCGTTCGCCAAGCCAAAAAAAGCGGGGCTGATGGAGACGGTCAGTGCCAGCAGGGTTGGGCGTAAAAAATTACTGGTCATGATCTCAATCCGCTTTTTTAGTTTTTTGGTCATGATCCATCGACTCATCGCTCATTTTGCTGTGATCCATCGAGCCATGGTCCATGGAACTGTGATCGGTTTTGGATTCATTGGTCTTGGGTTTTTGGGTTGACTCTGGCTTGTCCGTTGATGATGCAGGAGTTGGATGGGAATGATCGCCACCGCTTTCTCCTGCCAGTGCAACGGGCACTCCCCCTAATAGGCCAATGACGAGGGCGCAACCGATCAGCGACTTACGATTCAGATATGTGTTCATAACCCGTCTCCTTTACTCATCAACCCGTACTTCACGGAACATGCCCATTTCCATATGGAATAGCAGGTGGCAGTGATAGGCCCAGCGACCCAACGCATCAGCGGTGACTCGATAGCTGCGTTTGGTTCCTGGTGGCATGTCGATCGTGTGTTTGCGCACCATGAATTTCCCGTTCTCATCCTCAAGGTCACTCCACATACCGTGGAGGTGGATGGGGTGAGTCATCATGGTGTCGTTCACCAGCGTAATGCGCAGACGCTCGCCATACTTGAGGCGCAATGGTTCGGCGTCAGAGAATTTGATGCCGTTGAATGACCAGGCGAACTTTTCCATATGACCGGTCAGGTGCAGCTCAATGGTGCGATTGGGCTCGCGGCCATCCGGATCCTGGAAAGTGCTCTTAAGGTCAGAGTAGGTAAGCACGCGACGGCCATTGTTGCGCAAGCCAATACCCGGATCGTTGAGCTTCGGCGTAGGGGTCATGGCTTGCATGTCAACCAGGGGGTTATTGGTTTCGGAGGCGGGGTGAGTCTGCATCTCTCCGCCCATGCCGCCCATGCCGCCCATACCTGCCATACCGGACATGTCACCCTGGTCCATACCTGCCATATTGCTGTGGTCCATACCGGTCATATTGGACATGTCATCCTGGCCCATGCCGGTCATTTTGCTGTGATCCATGCCGGCCATACCGGACATGCCACCTTGCTTCGTAGCGCCGCCATCCATGCCCGCCATGCTGCCATGGTCCATACCGGCCATACCGCCCATCCCCATGTCATCCATGGTCACAAGAGGGCGAGGATCAATCGCCGGTATCGGCGCCTTCAATCCTTCGCGCACGGCCAAGGTTCCGCGCGCATAACCGGTTCGATCCATGGACTGGGCAAAAATGGTATACGCCTCTTGACTGGCAGGCTCGACGATCACGTCATAGGTCTCTGCCACGGCGATGCGGAATTCGTCGACGCTGACCGGGTTGACGTGCTGGCCGTCGGCGGCCACAACGGTCATTTTCAAGCCTGGGATACGGACGTCGAAATAGCTCATACCCGAGCCGTTAATGAAGCGTAGGCGCAGCTTCTCTCCCGGCTTAAAAATACCTGTCCAGTTACCGTTGGGGGCCTGGCCGTTCATGAGGTAGGTGTAAGTATCCCCACTGACGTCCGCGAGATCGGTGGGGTTCATTTTCATTTCGGCCCACATCTTCCGATCCGCCACTGTCGCGGACCAGCCTTTCTCGCTGACATCGTCGATGAAGTCGCCCACGGTACGCTTGTGGTGGTTGTAGTAGTCCGATTGTTTCTTGAGCTTGGCCATGACGCGAGCAGGATCTTCATCGGTCCAGTCGGTCAGCATCACCACGTAATCGCGGTCGTACTGAAAAGGCTCCGGCTCTTTTGAATCGATCACGATGGGGCCATATACGCCAGCTTGTTCCTGAAAGCCCGAGTGGCTGTGGTACCAGTACGTACCGTTCTGATGCACCTTGAATTTATACTCGTACATGCCATCGGGGGCGATGCCGTGGAAACTCAAGCCCGGCACTCCATCCATGTTGGCCGGCAAGATGATCCCGTGCCAATGGATTGAAGTGTCCTGATCCAGGCGGTTTTTTACCCGCAGCGTGACCGTTTCCCCTTCGCGCCAGCGCAGCAATGGTCCCGGCAAGGAGCCATTGATGGTCATGGCCGTGCGTGGCGAGCCGGTGATGTTTACCGGGGTTTCACCAATAAACAGATCAAATTCGTTGCCGGTGAGTACGCTCGGCAGACCAGGACTGGTCACTGCCCATACAGGAGTGCGCCAAAGGCCAAAGCCGCCGAGAATGCCACCAGCGGCCAAGCCTTTAACGAATGTCCGCCTAGAGGTTTTGGAATGCATGCCGTTTATATCCAGTCAGTCGAAAGGGAAACCGTGTGAAACACGCTGTGGATTATGCTTATAGGTTAGCGGGCTCTCAGGAGCTCGTCTCGAATCTCTATGAACCTTGCCCGCCGCCGCAAAGGACTAAACTCATAGGGCAGGCGAGCTCAGAAATTGCCACATTTTAACCACCGAGGTGATTACATTTCTGTCAGCTTGGGAGTGCATCGAGCCGTTCAATATTTGGCTTGGTCGACAGCGTTGGCTTTGCTCTCGGCTACTGGGGGTTGAGTGCCTTGCTTTTGGGCAATTTGGTACGCGTCCATTGACCTCTTCATTGCAGCCTCCATGCGCGCGAACGTCCGGTCACCGCCACCTTCGGCCATCGCCAGAGAAGAGACGGTCAAAGCGGCTATGACAAACAGGGTTTTAATGGATTTCATGGGGGTATCCTCGAATAAGTTTTGGTCATCCCGTTGAATCCACATTGAAAAATGATTCTTGGGGGCTGAGCTCAAGGCTCGATATAACTTTAGGACTCATCCCCTGTCAGAAACCTTAGGTGAATATTACAGTTGTGTCAGGCTGCCACTTTTCTATTGAATAGCAGGCGGATTAATTCGTAAGCTCTCACTCATCCAAGTAACACTGCATCGTATTTAACCGATTAAAATTTATATATGACAATTTTGTAAGCTTCCTGTCATTTTTAAAGAGATTCGACGGTTTTTGAACAGCTGAACAGGATCTGAAATTCGCCGACGCTGATGCATTGTATTTAACCTTGAGTGTTCGATATGCGTATTGCGTCGGGACTGGTAATTCCACAAAGGTGATTAGACGTGAGTATTAATTTTGAAAAAGCCGTTGGTTCTGCGGAAAGAGCGTTAATTTATCGCAGCCAAAGAGCGGAGGTGCTGAGCAATAATATAGCTAACGCCGATACGCCAAATTTCAAGGCCCGCGACTTGGACTTTCCTGCCTTGCTTGCAAGCCAGTCAAAGCGAATGACGGATGCTCAGTTTTCTTTACAAACAACAAACCTAAAGCACATTGCTGGGAACGGATCAGCAGCCGAAATTGATGAGAGAGCTTTACTTTACAGAATTCCAAATCAACCGTCCCTGGACCAAAATACCGTGGATCAGCAAGTCGAGCTTGCGAAGTATACGGAAAATGAAATTCATTTCGAGGCAGCGTTCACCCGACTCAATGGTTCATTTAAAGGCCTGATTAAGGCTCTTCGTGGGGAGTAATTGCCAAAAAACAAGTACTTGCACTATAGAACAGGCCGGTTATCTCTGCCCTGGTTGCCCTAAAGTCAATGTCAGCAGACTTCGACCCATTGCCTACCACATTGTGCTCATTGAACCATTGAGGCGGGCTGGATAGGTGCTGAAGCTATTACTCCAGGAAAGCGCTAAGAAGACTTTGATCAGCTTATCTCGGCCCTGGGCTCATATCTGAAATGAGCCCAGGGAGAGCCTGTATATGGGAGCGTTAAAGCTGGAGCGGATCAGCACCATCAGGCGCTGATTTTGGAAGGAAAACCCAATGTTTCCACAGCTGCGCGGACTCGCTCAGGGTTTTCGCTACTTTCAACGTTGACCTTGCCGGCAGCACGATCCACCAAAACCCTTGCCTCGCTATCCAACGCGTGAATAGCTTTGGTGATTTTGCTAATGCAGCTGCCGCAACCAATGCCGGACACATCTAAGACGAACATAGTTATTCCTCTCGTATTGAGCGGCTTCTTTAGCCGCAAACACAGCATAAACGTTGACATGATGGCAAGGTCAAGTCTTGCCTGCACCCTGGTTTGGGGAGATCGCAAAAAAAGGAGTTCCGCACACTAAGCGACAACCGACCGGCTTCAGCCTTTGTGACACGGCCTATGTCCGGTTGGAGCAGGGGTCATGCCGAGATAAGGGAAAATTAGGACATTTGCTTCGCATGCGGTTGTTCTATAAAGGCTTGCGTGCAATCCACCTCAAGTCCTCCTGAATGGCTGGCGACTTCGGACAATCCGCGCACGCCTATCGCGTTGTCTGGGGTGCATAGAGAAAACGGAAAAAATCGTACGATAAGCCCCTGCTGACAGTCTGTAAGCCCTTGCGTTGTGCAGTCTGTGTCCGAATGGAGTACGCCTCAACCCGGCGTCAGGCCGGACGACGGAGGTACGTCAAGGTAGGGTCTATTTCGGCTTTTCCTGACGTTTCCCTACAAACCTCTATGAGCTCAACCTGACAGGCCACCGCCTCGGGTTGTTTGGTTGTCATAGGACTTCTCAAAACTTGAAGAAGTGGCGGGCTGTCGCTATTAGTTAAGGTTCACTCAACACAAGGACGCGAAGATGATCCAGAGATTCGTTGTTGTTCCTGCGATCCCCACCGAAACAGGATCGGTTCGCAATGGAGCTCGCTTTCACTCCACTACAGTTCCGGCTGGTTTTGATATTTATGACAATCAAGGTAAGCAGCGATTGCAGTTCACCTACTCGACACGGATAGAAGCAGATGCGGAATGCGAAAGACTGAACATGGAGTGCGATCAAACCACCATAACAACACCTACCCGCATCAGCTCACCATGATCTGTACGAACGCAATTTACTGGTCATCTGTTCAGCGATGCGGACTGAAAACAAAAAAACCGTCATGACTGACGGGATTTTTGTTGATGGGAGCTGATCCTTCAGCTCCCATCATTGTAGTTAAGAAATGAGGAGGCATGCGTTTTGAGATCCCTGTTGGTCGGCCTGACGCCGGGTTGAGGCGTACTTCAACCGGACGCAACAGTGCCGAACAATGCTTGCAGCAGAGCAGCATGGCTTAGCGTACAAACATCTCCGTTTTCTGCGATTACCCCCTTCGGCCTGACCCTCCACACTTGAAGCATCGCTTTCCAGCAAGGCACTGCGGGCGGCCTCTCCGTCATACGACGCTTGCATAGGGGTACTAGGTATGCCTATCATGCGACTTGCATAGGTAGGAGGGGTATACCATGGGTCACACAGCTTCAAACAAAGACGCTCTTCTCAAACGAGTTAAACGCATCGCAGGACAAATCCAGGCAGTTGAACGTGCTTTGGAATCGGATCTCGATTGCGCAAAAACATTGCATCTTGTCGCCGCCACACGCGGGGCCATCAATGGATTAATGGACGAAATTATTGAGGACCACGCCAGGGAGCATGTAGCGAACCCAGCGCTCAGCGATGAAGAGCGCAACAAGGGTGTCGAAGAACTTATTGAAGCCATTCGCCGCTATTCAAAGTGAAGAAACCAGGTACAAGTTCATGAGTAGCAGCACCAATATCGAAATTAATCACATACACGACCACGTATTCCTTGGGTCAGCGCACGAAGAAAATGCCAAACGTACCCTTTGGGTCGTGGCGCTTACGGTGGTGATGATGGTTGGCGAAATCACCGCCGGTTATATCACTGGCTCGATGGCTTTACTTGCCGATGGTTTTCACATGGCGACCCATGCGGGCGCTTTGGGCATCGCAGCGGCTGCTTACGGATACGCAAAACGCCACGCGTCCAGTAATCGTTACAGCTTCGGTACCGGTAAGGTTGGAGATCTGGGTGGGTTTGCATCGGCGCTCATACTCGGCATGGTGTCCCTGGTAATCGGCGTAGAGTCAGTAATGCGCCTCCTCCAGCCAACGGAGGTTCAATTCGGGACCGCTACGCTCATTGCGATTGTTGGCTTGATCGTAAACATTGTGAGCGCGCTTCTGCTTGGCCACGGCCACAGTCATGATCATGATCATGGACATCACGGGGATAACAACCTGAAATCAGCGTACGTCCATGTAATAGCGGACGCACTGACCTCCGTGCTGGCAATTGCTGCATTGCTCGCTGGCCGGTATCTCGGGTGGGTATGGCTGGATCCGGTAATGGGTATTGTTGGTGCCATCGTTATCGCGCGTTGGGCGTGGAGCTTGATGGGTGTGACCTCTGCTGTACTGCTAGATCAAACTGATGAGCACGTTGCAGAGGAAATCCGTGAGCTGGTTGAGAAGCCAGGCGATGCAACCATTACAGACTTGCATGTCTGGCGGGTTGGACCAGAAGCGCATGCGGCTATCGTAAGCGTCCTTGGCGAAGCCACTGCGAACGCCGAAATCATTCGTGAACGTCTCAAGCCTGTTCACGAGGTCAGCCATCTGACTGTCGAATTTCGACCTGTCTGATTCAGTCTGATTCCTCTGGTAAGGGGCTCTAATTGAGCCCCTTCGCTAACTCGCTTTGTTGAACCCGCCCGTTGCAGGGCGCCCCCCATCTATTGCCTCCAAAGGAGCCCGCAATGCCCTTAGGCAAACGTGAACTTGCGCGGATCGAACGCGGTTTAATTGCAACTCTCACCGAAGCTTGCGAAACGGCAAAATCTGAAATCAAAGGCTTTTCCTGGCTCACCCACGAAGCTGACTTAAACGCGCTTCCTGAAACTCTAAAAGTGATCTGGGTTTTCGAAACGTTAGCAGACAAAAAGCTTGCCCAGTCTAGCGCGCAGAAGGTGCGCATCTTTGAGCTGACTGCCATGGCGCTGAACGGCGCAAACATTGATCTGCGCCCATCAGACCACAATGTACGGTTCGACTCTGAGGAGGAGTGCCAACGAAGTCATGGTGGCGATTGGCAGAAGCGGTTGGCGCAATCACGCGTGACAAAGGGTTATTGACGATGGCTAAAGAAATCGAAAGTCCATGCATTTCAGTTTGCCAGCTAAGTGGCGATCTTTGTGTGAGCTGCGGGCGAAGCAAGGAAGACATTAGGAAATGGAAACGAATGAAGCGGCCCGAAAAGATGGCTGCTGTCCAAAGGGCGAACATGCGTCTGAAAGGATTGAAGAAAACACAGGGATAGCTGGGATTGTTCCCGACATTCGATGAAAGGCTCGCTAAAAGCAGAATTCACGGATTGCCGTCAACATACAGGCCGAACAGGATGTTATGGCATAACAATTAAAATCAGTGAGTGATGCCGTCTTCGGTGTTCCACAGCACAATCGCGGCGGTTACCAGGCTGAGGCCGCTGGCCCGGTAGCGCTGTGGAACACCGTCTACCTGGAGCGCGCAACCCAAGGGCTGACTGAGGCCGGAAAGCCGACAGGATCGTCATTTCACACAAACAAAACGCAAGATTCGAATCCTTCTGAAAAAAGCTAAGTGAATCATTCAGTTACAGGTCTAATGTCCTAATTTTCCCTTATCTCGGCATGACCCCGAGCACACCTCAATCAGGCGTCACCCGTCAGGGTCGGGGATCGTACGCATGCTAGACCTTGCACTGGGTACGCAGGTAGGAGCCGCCAGCACCTTGTTTCTGGTCGCCCCCGACAATCGCCGTGATGAGGTTGCACAGCGTATGCGTCCGGCCAAGTCATCTACCCAACCCCGCAACGCTTGGACATGGTGTGCACTTAATTTAAGTGGGCACCAGTTCTAGCCTTTTAAGCGGGTATGTCATGCAGCCAACACGCCGTTCCTATTCCAAATCCTTCAAGGCCCAGGTCATTCAAGAGTGTGCCCAACCCGGCGCTTCGATTGCCGGCGTCGCCCTCAGCCATAGCCTCAACGCCAACCTCGTCCACAAATGGATTCGAGTGCACGCGCACAAAAGCTCAGCGCTTCAACCAGCATTTATCCCATTGCCCATGCAGATAACGGCACACCCACCTTCATCGAATATCAGCATTGAGATTCTGCACCCACGCGGCACCGTCAAAGTGAACTGGCCGACCGATAGTGCTGCTGCCTGCGCCGCTTTCCTTCGAGACGTGTTGCGATGATCCGTATCGACGCCATTTGGCTCGCCACCGAGCCCATGGACATGCGCGCCGGTACCGAGACTGCGCTGGCCAGGGTGATCGAGGTCTTCGGTGCGGCGAAGCCGCACTGTGCTTATCTGTTTGCCAATCGCCGCGCGACTCGGATGAAAGTGTTGGTACATGATGGGATCGGCGTTTGGCTGGCTGCACGTCGCTTGAACCAAGGCAAGTTTCACTGGCCAGGCCTTCGACAAGGCAGCGAAATGCAGTTGGATACTGAGCAACTTCAGGCCTTGGTGCTCGGCCTACCTTGGCAACGTGTTGGCGTCGGCGGTGTAATTACACTGCTTTAAAAAACTTTAATTAGCGTCTTGGTTTGCTGTCGCAGGCGGTCTGCTTTGGTAAAATCCACGGCATGACTTCCTCGCCCAATCTCGATCAAATGACTCCCGACCAACTGCGTGCATTCGCTGCGCAGTTGCTGTCGCAAGTGGAGACCATGGGCAAGACGGTAGAGACCATGGGCAGAACGGTCGAAACCATGGGCAAGAAGATCAACCGCGATCAAACGGTGATCGAAAAGCTGACCCACGAGATCGCACAGCTCAAGCGTTTGAAGTTTGCCAAGCGTAGCGAGCAGATGAATCCTCAGCAGGCCAGCCTGCTGGATGACCTGATCGATACCGATATCGCGGCGATTGAGGCCGAGCTTCAGGCCTTGCAAATCGCGCCAGCGACAACTGAGAAAAAGCAAAAGCCCAAGCGCACTGCGTTGCCGGCAGAATTCCCACGCACCTTGATCCATCACGAACCGGACAACACTCACTGCCCATGCGGCTGTGCGCTTAAACGCATCGGTGAAGATGTCAGCGAAAAGCTGGACTACACGCCGGGCGTGTTTACCGTTGAGCGCCATGTTCGTGGCAAGTGGATTTGTGATGACTGTGAAACGCTGATCCAGGCGCCGGTACCTGCGCAAGTTATCGACAAGGGCATCCCGACTGCCGGATTACTTGCCCACGTCATGATCGCGAAGTTCGCTGATCATCTTCCGCTTTACCGTCAGGAATCGATTTTTGGTCGAGCTGGCTTGTCGATTCCACGCTCCACTTTGGCTCAATGGGTCGGCGTTACGGGCGTGCAGTTGCAGCCACTGGTCGATGCCCTGCGTGACGTAGTGATCGGGCAGCAGGTCGTGCACGCGGATGAAACACCCGTACAGATGCTCGCTCCGGGCACGAAGAAAACCCACCGCTCTTATGTTTGGGCTTACGCCACCAGCCAGTTCTGCGAAACAGCCGCTGTCGTCTACGACTTCAGCCCCAGCCGCGCCGGTGAGCATGCTCGCAACTTCCTGCAAGGCTGGAAAGGCAAGTTGGTCTGCGATGATTTTGGCGGTTACAAGGCCAGCTTCGAACTCGGCGTGACCGAGATCGGCTGCATGGCCCACGCCCGGCGCAAGTTTTTCGAATTGCATGCCACCAACAAGAGCCAGCTCGCCGAGCAGGCCCTGCGTTACATCCAGTTGTTGTACGAAATCGAGAGCGAAGTGCGTGACCTGGAGTCGGAATTACGGCGCCGAATACGGCAAGAAAAAGCCGCGCCAGTGATGGATAGGCTGCATGCCTGGATGATCGCCCAGCGTGATCTTGTGCCCGAAGGTTCAGCCATCAGCAGAGCATTTGATTACAGCCTCAAACGCTGGGCAGCGCTGTCGCGCTACCTCAATGACGGGGCCGTACCTATTGATAATAATTGGGCGGAAGTGCGACACGAAGTCGCTTAATGAAGTTGTTCCCCCTTGGTGGGAACCACCCGTGTCACCGGGTGAATCTAGAAGGCTGAATCAAGAGCGCCTTCGACAATGTTACGAGGCGCCGCAAGGTGCGGGGTACCAATCGTGAGAGGCGTACCCTTCTGGCAGCCATGGCCGGACAAGTGCTAGATAGTTGGTATGGTGAACACACGTGAATCTGCGCAACGATCGTTAAATTAAGCGAGCGGAAATGGCTTACACGCTCGAACCAAAATGGTAATGGAGGTGGGAACTGCGTCTTTCTACTACGCATTCGTGACCCACATGCCTCCCGGTCGATAGCAGGCACCTAACCCGACGCACTTCAGTAAGCGGAACGTGGAAATCCCGTATCGCTCCCGTCAGGGAAAGCCGTTTGTAAAAATTGCCCATGGCGGTGCGGGCGAAGGAACGAGGAAAAAGCGAACGCCGTCCTGTAATGGGTTGGATAGAGGTTGAAACATCACTTCACGCGAAAGCGGGCAGACGTCCTCATGGTCTCTCTTCACACGAGAGTAGGTAGAACCCTTTCAACGGAAGGAGAGCAAATGAACGCAGCAGCATTGGCGTGTGCACCTTCCGGCACGTCGTGGGACAGCATCGATTGGATCGCCGTACAACGTCGTGTCAGAGGGCTGCAAGCGCGTATTGTGAAGGCTGTACAAGATGGCAGACATAACAAGGTGAAAGCCCTGCAATGGCTGCTGACTCACTCGTTCAGTGGCAAGGCATTTGCTGTGAAACGGGTGTCTGAAAACAAAGGCAAAAATACCCCCGGCGTGGACAAGGTTACTTGGAATACGCCTAGGGCCAAGCTCGGCGCGATAGAGTCGTTGACGCGGCGAGGTTACTCGCCGCTCCCGCTTCGGAGAGTGCTTATTCCGAAGAAAAACGGCAAAACGAGACCTCTTGGAATTCCCGCGATGAAATGCCGGGCCATGCAGGCGCTTCATCTGCTGGCTCTGGAACCGATAGCGGAAACTACCGGCGACCCGAACTCTTATGGGTTCAGGCCGGAACGCTCAACTGCGGATGCCGTCGCACAGTGCTTTGGTGTGCTGTCACGAAAAGCAAACGCGGAATGGGTGTTAGAGGGCGACATTCAAGGCTGTTTCGACAATATCAGCCATGACTGGTTGATCGCCAACATTCCCATGGACAAGGCGATTTTGCAGAAATGGCTCCGGGCTGGTTATGTCTACCAAAAGCAGCTATTCCCCAGCCACGCCGGAACCCCGCAGGGAGGCATCATATCCCCGGGGTTGGCGAACATGACGCTGGATGGGTTGGAAGCGATGCTGGCGAAGAGATTTCCCAACGCGAAGTGGACAGCCCGAAAAATGCGCGTGGTGCGTTATGCAGATGATTTCATCATCACTGGTTGTTCGAAAGAATGGCTGGAGAATGAAGTCAGGCCCGCCGTGGTTGAATTTCTGGCAGAGCGTGGACTTGTCCTCTCTCCGGAAAAAACCAAGATAACGCACATAGGGGACGGGTTCGACTTCCTCGGATGGAACCTGCGCAAGTACAACGGCAAGCTCCTGATCAAGCCGTCCAAGGCGAACATCGGGGCTCTACTTGCCAAGCTGCGAGAGTTGATCAAGACCAACAAAACGATACGACAGGCTAACTTGATAGGTTTGCTCAACCCGGTTCTACGGGGCTGGGCGAACTATCACAGTCATGTCGTCGCCAAGAAGGTCTTCAACCAGGTGGACAGCGCAGTGTGGGAAATGCTCTGGCGATGGGCGGTACGTCGCCACCCTCGCAAGACACGCCGATGGGTGAAGGATCGGTATTTCAAAGTACAAGGGGCGCGCCGTTGGGTGTTCTCGTGTACTGAAAAATCCGCCGATGGTCGGAAGCGTCAGTACACGCTAGTAGACGCCTCAGACACACCGATTGTGCGACATATCAAGATTAAGGCTGCTGCCAACCCTCACGACCCTGCATGGGATGAGTACTTCGAGTCCCGCTGGGGCAAGAAGATGCTCACTTCCGTTAAAGGTCGAGCCAAGCTGTATCGGGTATGGGTGCAACAGGGCGGCAGGTGCTGCGCCTGCTTCAAGCCGGTGACCAAAGACACACCGTGGCACAGTCGCCATATTGTGAAGCTAGGTCATGGCGGGACGGACGCTGCGGCTAATCTTGAGATTTACCACCTGCGTTGCCCACGAGATGTGCAATTTGCCAATGTCGACGATGTATAACCGGGTGCCCAATGGCGCCTTAGCAGAGGCTTGAGCCGTGTGCTGGGAAACTCGCATGCACGGTTCTTAGGGGGTTGGACGCGGGCAACCGCGTCTGACTACCCGACAACCAGATCCGACCATGGGCCCTTGGACGCAAGAACTGGCTCTTCGCCGGGTCGTTACGCAGCGGAAAAAGGGCGGCGGCGATCATGAGCTTGATCCAGTCTGCGCGGCTGAATGGCCATGATCCGTACGCCTATCTAAAGGATGTTCTCACGCGTCTACCGACGCAGCGGGCGAGTGAAATCGAGCAGCTGCTTCCGCATAAGTGGCAGCCGGTTTAATCACGCAAGACGTGTTGCCCGGACGCATACTGCACAGCAACTCAAGAGACCCGTTTTCTCGCGAGTATCCGAGCTGGGCATCCGATATCTTCCCTACAACCAACTTAAAGAGCATAGGGAAACGATTGGGCGATTCGGCCCCAGTATCAAACCGTTAATGGAGATTTCCCAGCTGCTCTAACTTTTCCTGGTCGAGGCTTGCCGGACTGCTTTAAAGCCGGAAATACCAATGTGAAAGGCGTTTCGCCATCCTTTTGGCTGCACATCCGGACTTGTCCGCCATGGGACAACATGATGAAACACACAATGGCCAGGCCGAGCTCGGTACCGCCCACCGGAGCGCGCACGGCCGGAATCAACGCGGTAAAAGCGATCAAGGACCCGCTCCAGATGGGCCGGGGCGACTCACCCAAGTTGGTCACCGCCAAGGTAACGTTTGGGCCTTCTGCAGCGATGGCTAAGGTGACCGTTGAATTGAAAGCGGCATGACGGACAGCGTTAGACACCAGATTGGTGATTGCACGCTGCACCAGCAAACGACCTCCCAAGATTTTTGCATCTCCGGTCACTTCCCAAACGATGCCCTTGCCTTCAGCGATCAGAGATAAATAGTCAGTTACCCGATTCACTTCGTGAGCGATCGCTATGTGTCGAACATGACGAGGTTCTGAAACAGCAGGCTAAACGCCTGCTCGCAGGCGTCGTTGCAGGCTTCGCGGATTTTTTCCAGGGCTTGGGTCTCGCTCCCTGGGCTGCACGCGACGGTCAAACCGTCAAGGCGTCACGCTGATGCCGTTGGGGGCCTTGCCGACCGGTACGGTCTTCGTGACCTTGCGGTCCTTCACGTCGAGCACGGAGACCGAGTTGGCGTAGGTGTTGGTAACGTATGCGTACCGTCCGTCACGGTCGACGACCACGCCATGAGCACCGGCGCCAGTCACGACTGTCTTGGCGACCTTGAAACTCTCCAGGTCGATCAGGCTGACGGTTTTGCCAGGCTTCTTCGGCGTGCCCTGGTTGGCCACCAGCAGCGTGCGCGAATCCGGCGTGACGTACAGCTGGATAGGCACCGTTCCGACGGCAACCTTGCGAATCACCTGGCGCGTGGCCGGGTCTATCACGGCGACGGCGTTTTCTTCCGACAGCGACACCAAGACAAGACGACCGTCCGGCGTGAAGCCGACTTGAGCCGGACCCTTGCCTACCTGCACCTGCGCGATCTCCTTTTGGCTGGCGGTATCAATGACCGACACCGTGCCGCCCTTGAGGTTGGCGACGTAGGCCTGCTTGCCGTCCGGACTGATGCGAAGACCGTGGGGGAACTTACCGACAGGAATCGTGGCGACAACACGCTGCTCCGATGTGTCAATCACACTCACCATGTCGTCGCCGCCGTTGGTGACGTAGGCAAGGCGGCCATCTGGCGACACCACCACATGGGCCGGGTGCATGCCGACCGGCACCTTGGCGATTACCGCGTCACTACTGGTATCAATGGCCCAAACGGCTCCTACCGTCGCCATCGTGCTGTGTTCACCTTTGGCCATTTCCTTATGCGCAGAGCCAGCCGCCTGATCAGGCTCGCCGTTATTGGTCACCCATACGACCTTTCCGTCAGGCGATACCTGCACGTTGTGCGGTGTCTTGCCGACGCGCACGCTTGCCAGTGTCTTGAACGACGCGGCATCGAGCACGCTGACCGTGTCAGCGCCCTCATTGGCCACATACACCTTGTCAGCGGCCCATGTAGTGCCGGACCAGGCCAGCAGCCCGACCTGTATTGCCGTTAAAAACCACTTACCTTTACTTGTCATCATGATTAATCCTTATTGAGAAAATAAAACTTCTATCGTCAGGCCTCAGCCTGCGGCGGCCCGTCTTGGATGCCATTACCGGCCACGTCGCCTCGAATCTTGTGATTCACCTCCTTAACCGTGACAGCCGCCGCCGTCGATACCACCAAAACAGCGGAGTCATACGCGTCTGTTTCGCAGCCGCAAAGCGTTGCCGATCACCGACACCGAACTCAAGCTCATGGCCAGCGCGGCAATCAGCGGCGACAGCAGCCAGCCGGTCAGCGGATACAGCACGCCGGCCGCAATCGGGATGCCCAGCGCGTTGTACAAAAAGGCAAACATCAGGTTTTGCTTCATGTTGCCCACCGTGGCTTCCGACAATGCGCGCGCAATCGCAATCCCGCGTAGATCGCCCTTGACCAGCGTGATCTGGGCGCTGTTCATCGCCACGTCGGTTCCGGTGCCCATGGCCACGCCGACATCGGCCTTGGCCAGCGCCGGCGCGTCGTTGATGCCATCGCCCGCCATGGCCACCACGCGGCCTTCCTTTTGCAACCTTTCCACCAGCAGCAGCTTGTCGGCCGGCTTGACCTCGCCATGCACCTCGTCGATGCCCAGGCGGGCTGCAACAGCCTTGGCCGTGGTCAGGCCGTCGCCGGTCGCCATCACGATGCGCAGCCCCGAAGCCTTGAGCGTCGCCAAGGCTTCCGGCGTGCTGGCTTTGATCGGGTCGGACACGGCCAGCAGGCCCATAAGTTGGCCATCGACTGCCAGGTGCATCACACTGGCGCCTTCTGCACGCAAGGCCTCGGCCTGCGGCACCAGGGCAGCGACCGAGACGCCGATCTGCTCCATCAGCGTGGTGTTGCCCAGCGCCAGTTGACGCCCTGCCACCTGCCCACGCACGCCGATGCCCGAGCCGGACTCGAAATTCTCGGGCTTGTCGAACAGCATGCCGCGCTCGCGGGCGGCGCGCACGATGGTTTCGGCCAGCGGGTGCTCGCTGCCCTGGTCCAGGCTGGCGGCCAGGCGCAGCACCTCGTCGGCATCAAAGCCGGGCGCAGGCACGGCGCGCTCGAACGTCGGACGCCCCTCGGTCAGGGTGCCGGTCTTGTCGATGATGAGGGTGTCGATTTTGCGCATGTTTTCGATCGCTGCAGCATCACGGAACAGCACGCCGTGCGTTGCACCGCGACCGGTGGCGACCATGATGGACATCGGCGTGGCCAGGCCCAGCGCGCAGGGGCAGGCAATGATCAGCACCGACACCGCGTTGATCAGGCCGAACACCCAGCGCGGCTCGGGACCGAACAGGCCCCAGCCGAGGAAGGCCAGCAGGGCGATCCCCATCACGGTGACGACAAAGTAGCCCGCCACGACGTCGGCCATGCGCTGCATCGGCGCACGGGAACGCTGGGCCTGCGCCACCATTTGCACGATCTGGGCCAGCATTGTGGTCGCGCCTACATGTTCAGAGCGCATCACCAGTGCGCCGCTGGTGTTGAGCGTGGCGCCGATCACTTTGTCGCCCACGCGCTTGGTGACCGGTATCGGCTCGCCCGTGAGCATGGATTCATCGACCGAGCTGCCGCCTTCAGTCACCACGCCGTCCACTGGCACCTTCTCCCCAGGGCGAACGCGCAGTAAGTCGCCCACATGTACATGGTTCAGCGGGATATCCTCTTCGGTGCCGTCCTCCCGGATGCGGCGGGCGGTCTTGGGCGCCAGGCCCAGCAGCGACTTGATGGCCGCCGAGGTCTGCGACCGGGCCTTGAGTTCGAGCACCTGGCCCAGCAACGTGAGCGAGATGATCACGGCGGCCGCTTCAAAGTACACAGCGACGCGGCCCATGGAGATGAACGAGGCCGGGAACACCTGCGGCGTGACCGTGGCGACCACGCTATAGACGAAAGCCGCACCGGTGCCCAGACTAATCAAGGTCCACATGTTCGGACTGAGGTTCTCCACGGACTGCCACCCGCGCGTAAAGAACGGCCATCCGGCCCATAGGACGATGGGGATCGACAGCACCAGTTCGACCCAGCTCTGCACGGTCATGTCCATCCACTGGAAACGGTGGCCGAACATGGCGAGAACAAAGACCATGCCTGTCAGCGGCAAGGTCCACCAGAAGCGGCGCTGAAAATCGCGCAATTCGGGGTTCTCATCGTCGTCGAGTTCCGGCAGCAAGGGCTCCAGCGACATGCCGCATTTGGGGCAGTTGCCCGGATGGTCCTGACGTATCTCGGGGTGCATCGGGCAGGTGTAGATGGTGCCGACGGCCGCTGGCGCGGTCTCCGCCGGTGGTGCCGGCGTGAGGTATTGCAGCGGATTTGCCGCAAACTTGCCCTGACACTTGGCGCTGCAGAAGTAATAAGGCCGGCCCTCGTGCGTTAACTTGTGAACAGACTGCTCCGTGACGGTCATGCCGCACACCAGATCACGTAGACCTTCACCTTGGGGGTTTAATGGATGGGAGTGACTATGGTCGTGGTGGCTCGTGTTGGTGGCCATGATTATTTTCCGTCCTCATTCTTGTTGGTTTCTGCCTGATCAGCATTTCGACCATGCCCTCCATGGCCATGTCCAAAAAAATGCATCAAAGGACAGATCAACAGGATCAGATAGGGTAAATAAGGCGAAACATGGCTGAAGTGCTCCCGAACCAGGTAAAAGACACCAATCGCAACCAGCATGATCAGTACAACGCCCGTTTTGCTCCTCCAGAAAGACGAAGGAGCGTTTTCAACCGAATGATGATGGTTAGTCATGATGTAGTCCCCACTGTCCTCGCAAAAGTTGCGGTGACGTCTGCGACTGAGAGTAGTCAACGCTCGCTTTGAGGCGGTGATATCGATCAAGCCACGTTTACTTCACTTCAAACTGACCAACCATTCCTGATTGGTAATGACCAGGTACGTTGCAGGCAAACTCCAGCCCCGTGCTCTTGGCGAACGTCCAGATGAGCTCTTTGGTTGCGCCAGGTTCGATCAAGACGCTGTTCGGATCGTTGTGCTCCATCCCGACCATCTTCATTTCCCCCATGCTATGCCCCATATTGCTCATGGCTTGCCCGGACCCAATAGGCGTGAGCGTGCCGTTCTGGAACATGGCTGCCATCTCTTTTTGGTGAGCAGCATGTGCAGCTGCGTTACCAATATTGAATTCATGCAGCAGCGAACCTTCGTTGCGCAGGACGAATCGAACCGTCTCTCCGGGTTTGACATTGATGTTTTTGGACGCGAAGAAAATGTCGCCCATTTTCACCTCAACGGTGCGGGTAACCTCGGCAGCGGTTCCAGGTTGACCAATGTCATCTTTGCCATGCCCCACACTAGCCATGGCTGTAGCACCGAAAAATAGAGCCATTGTCGCGATAACAGGGGTAAAAAATTTAGCGTTCATAGTGACCTCAAGGATGAGCGAGAAAAACACTCGCTATATTAAAGTGACTGAGCTACCAGTTAACTGACCTGAGCACTACATTTCTGTCAGTTTTTAAAATAAACAACGGCGTCTAAGCGACGTCGTTTGTAATCGCAATTAATTGCGAAAAGCCTTGAAAGCAGGATATTTACTGATGGTTTTCTGAAAGCATTAGTTTGTGTTCGCGTTGCATTTGGTTCAAAACGTCATCGACGATTTTGTCGTGCTTCTCCATCCAGGCGAGATGCTGTTGGGGCGACATTGATGCATCGGGATGGTCTTGATGGAGTTGGCTCATGATCTCGCCAAGCATTTTCATGTGCTCTGCCATGTGCACATGGCGTTGGCCTGCAGGGGCTTTTTCGGCTTGAATCAGAACGGTTTCCGCTTTATTACGCATACTTTCCATGCGCTCCATCACTCGGTCTCCGCCGCCCTCAGCCCATGCCGAGGCCGAGAGCAGGATCGAGCCAGCCAGAAACACGGTTTTGAGATAGCTCATGGGGCAGCTCCTTGATAGGAATGGTGTCCGACTCCTGAGGGTTTTTCTCTCTGGAGAGTCGGATGAGCACTTGACGGTGTTCATGGGCAAACCCTAGACAACGCTTGCTGACATCAACCTGAAGCCAGAATTACATTTCTGTCAGTTTCTGGTTGGCTGAGCTAATTCGTTGCAAACTCAGCCCCATCATCACTTTGAGAGCCACTCCCATGAGACTGTTGGTTGCGGAAGACGAACCGAAAATAGGTATCTACTTGCAACAGGGCCTTACTGAGGCTGGGTTCAACGTTGATCGTTTCACCAATGGTACTGAGGCCCTGCAACACGCCTTGAGCGAAGCGTATGACCTGCTGATTCTGGACGTCATGATGCCCGGTCTGGATGGGTGGGAAGTGCTTCAGAAGGTGCGTTTGGCAGGGAAAGATGTACCGGTGTTATTTCTGACTGCGCGAGACCGTGTTGAAGATCGCGTTAAGGGGCTTGAGCTCGGAGCGGATGATTACCTGATCAAGCCCTTCGCATTTTCTGAATTGCTGGCCCGCGTCAGAACACTGCTGCGTCGCGGTAATGGCGCACCCTCGCCAACCAATTTGAAACTGGCCGACCTAGAGGTTGACCTGCTCAAACGCAGGGCCATTCGGGGGGGGAAACGCATAGGCCTGACGGCCAAAGAGTTTGCGCTGCTGGAGTTGCTGCTCCGTCGCCGGGGCGAAGTGCTGCCGAAGTCGCTCATCGCCTCGCAAGTTTGGGACATGAATTTCGACAGCGATACCAACGTAATCGAGGTTGCGGTGCGCAGGCTCAGGGCGAAGATTGATGACAGCTTTGAGGTCAAGCTGATCCACACCGCACGTGGTATGGGCTACATGCTTGATGCACCGGATTCGGAGTCAAAATGAACCGTCTGTCCCTGACTACACGCATGAGTCTGATGTTCATGCTTGCGGTAACAGCTGTGCTCACCGTCGCCGGAGTCAGCTTTAACCACCTCAGCCAGCATCATTTCAAAATGTTGGATCAAGAGGCTCTAAACGAAAAACTCCACTCGACCCAGAGAATCCTGGGGGAGCTGAAGAGCACCGATCAATTCGGCGAGTTAAAGCCCGAGTTACAGGCTCTGCTCGGGGCTCACCGTAATTTGACAGCCGTCATCCTAGGCGATGACGGGAGGCTACTTTTCGCTGACCCAGGGCCAGTCAATGTTCCGGAGGAGTTCCTCACGACCACCAACAATAATTTTTGGGAATGGCAGAACCAAGAGCAGATGTTCCGTGGTTTGACTGCTCAAGCGATGGTGACCGGTCGGGACAAGCCGCTGACCGTGATCTTGGTTTTTGATGTTACTGAGCACATGTTTTTCTTCGAGACGCTCCAGCGATGGTTCTGGATAGGGCTGGTGATCAGCGCGCTCGTCAGTGTGGGGCTGGGTTGGTTGGTTGCCCGCAGTGGCATGCGTCCGATTCGGCAGGTGACCATGGTCGCTGCGTCGATGTCGGCCAAATCACTTAAAGAGCGCATTCCATTAGCGTCTGTTCCAAAAGAGCTTCAACAGATGGTGTCGTCGTTCAACGCGATGTTGTCACGTCTGGATGATGCTTTTGTCCGGTTATCAAATTTCTCTGCGGACATTGCTCACGAACTGCGCACACCGGTCAGTAATCTGATGATCCATACCGAAGTGGTGCTCTCTAGAAAAAGGGATATTGAGGACTACGAAGACAATCTGTATTCGAATCTGGATGACTTGAAGCGTATGTCTCGGATGATCGACGACATGCTCTTTCTGGCTAAATCTGACAACGGCCTGATCCCCCATGAGAACAAACCGATAGACCTATTGGAGGTCGTGGAGAAACTGCTCGAATACTACCGCCTGCTGGCAGATGAGCGCGGCATCAACCTGACGGTTTCAGGGGGAGGGAGTGTTCGGGGCGACGTACTAATGCTGCACAGAGCTGTCTCGAATCTGCTTTCTAATGCGCTGCGGTACACCCCGGAGGGGAGGACCATCAATGTCGATATCCAACAGAGAAATACCTCGACATTTGTGGTCGTGGAAAATCCAGGAGAAACCATTGCACCCGAGCACCTTGAAAAGCTCTTCGATCGATTTTATCGCGCGGATCCGGCACGGCGTGAAGGGAGCCCCAGCAATGCTGGACTGGGGCTCTCAATTACGCGGTCGATCGTAGAAGCCCATGAAGGCAAGATCTGGTGTACCTCATCCAATCGAAAAACAGCCTTCCATATGGAATTTCCTAATGCCGGATCGAAACGGGCCTAGCCTCGCTGAGGCGCCGTCTTGGAGCAAGGGGCGCGGCCTTTGCTCCAAGACGGATTGACCGACAGGCTTCAGAGAGAAAGCCAATGTAGTGCACATCGGGAAAATAAAAAGCCACGACGACAACCCTCAATTATGGACCAGAGGGCATGCGTAAAGCTTACTGAAATGTAATCGAATGGTCGGCAGTCATGTGGCATCGTGTCCTAGCTCTATAACGCGGATCATTCTGATCCAGAACCTGGGTTAAGTACGCGGCATACGCTTGGTATTTGCCTGTGGTTTTAATCGGAATTGAGAAGTAAAAACTAGATCTCCCCAACCCAACCTCGAACCAACAGCTTATGCTGTGAGGAGTCTTGCATGTCATTCTTTAAAACTACTACCGTAGCTGTTGCACTTACCGTCGGTTTGCTCGTGAGCGCTATCGCCCAGGCGCATCCAAAACTGGTGTCTTCTACCCCAGTGGAAGGCTCGACGTCTGCGGCACCTTCCAAGATCGAGCTGCACTTCTCGGAGAACCTCACGACTCAGTTCTCGGGAGCGAAACTGATCATGACTGACATGCCGGGTATGCCGAATTCACCTATGGGTGTTAAGGCTGGTGTCGCCGGCGGCGACGATCCGAAAATGATGGTTATCACGCCCGCCGCTCCGCTAACCACAGGTACTTATAAGGTCGAATGGCGGGCAGTCTCTTCCGACACTCATCCCATTACCGGCAATTTTTCTTTTAAAGTGAAATGATCCATGAGCGACTCAATCAACATCGCCGTTCGTTTCGCTCTTTATATGGACCTCATGCTGCTGTTTGGATTGGCCATTTTTGGTTTGTATAGCCTACGGGGGAAAGAGCGAGTGTCCGGCGCTGTCTTAAACTTTGAGTCGCTCCTTTTCGGCACCGCAGTTGTTGGTGTACTTCTGTCTCTTGCCGCTATGTTGTTACTTGCGAAAGCAATGAGCGGCGTTTCAGAATTTATGGAGCTTCACCATCACATCTTCGAAATGGTTCTAACTGGTACCGACGTCGGGCTCACCTGGATGGTCCGAATAGCAGCCCTGGTGCTGGCAGGTATCGCCATCCCACTTAACAAGCGCCTCCCAACCCTCAGTCTTTGGGCGGTTACCGTCTTCGGTGCTATTGCTCTCGCTACCCTAGCGTGGACAGGGCATGGCGCAATGGACGAAGGCAATCGTCGTTATATACATTTCATTAGCGATATTCTTCACCTTCTGGCAGCCGGCGGTTGGATGGGAGCTCTGGCCGCATTCGCTTTACTGCTGCGTGCGAAAAGACTAAATGGCGGACAAGAAATACGGGTTCTCTCCCGAGTCCTGACTGGGTTTGAATCAGCTGGCGCGCTAATTGTTGTGACTTTAAGCATTACTGGCGTAGTGAATTATCTCTTTATCGTGGGCCCAACCCTGGACGAAGTGATGATGACTACTTATGGCACTCTGCTATTTTTGAAAGTCTTGCTCTTCGCAGGGATGATTATATTAGCGACGCTAAATCGATTCCATTTGAGTCCACTGTTAGAACGCTCAATCAAGGAAGGGGACCATGCCGTCGCCGTCAATGCTTTACGACGTAGTATGATCCTTGAATTCTCCGTTGCAATAGTCATAGTATGCCTTGTCGCTTGGCTAGGAACCCTGAGCCCGGGGATGGATATGAGCACGGTGCAGCATTAATAATCCGCATAATGTCCACAGCTACCTGGAGCGCCTACGCTCCAAACGCAAATTTTGTGAGCGTTGAGCCAAACGTCCATGTTGTCGTAACGCTACGGTTCTCAAGCCACAACTCGTTTGTCACCAGCATGTTGACTCCGGGGGGTAAAATCCGCACCCTTGCCGCTAATAGTCAGGAGCAAGTGCTACCAAAGGAGCCAAGTGTTTAGAGCCTGTTTGCAAGCAAAAACATAAGGCAGAAATATCCCCTTGAAGGGCGATCGCCTTCTCCCAAATACTGTCAACATCAGCGGTAGCTACGGCGAGAGGGGAGCCTTCCAATATCGTCATGGCCATGGCATGTAGATGTAAAAAGTCGTCCTTAATGCAGCCGATCCCACCAATTTCAGCAAGACAGGCATCTAGCCGGTCCACCAAGTTAAGTAATTGAGAGATGTCGTAGCTCGCGCGCAGAGAATCGAGTGCCTTGGCATCGACGTCCCCATAGGGTGTCACTCGAAACGAAACCGGCGGGATGTGCATTAGTTCGCCTCCTCAACTTTGCTATTGGGCATCTGTTTCGCACGCATTGGAGCTCAGACTCTGAGAGCGAATAGCTCTGATGAAGCTCTTTCGACGACAGATTCGCCGGCAGCTTCGGATAGGCTGTCCGCTCCAGAGAGGCCATGGAGTTCGTCCCTCAAGGAAAAGCAAAACCTTCAGCATAGACGGCTAAACTTGGGACGAGGAAAGGAAACGCAGAAAAAATTTAAATCATAGCAATATCATAATATTACAGAGCGAATGTCCTGATTTTCCTTTATCTCGGCATAACCCCGTGGAGAGATGATCTGAGCCGTGCAACCGGGTCGGAAACAAGAAGTCCTCACTGCGGAGGAGGGCCTGATGCATCCAAGCCTCCAGAACCGTTCGGGTTTGCTCAGTGATTTCAAACTGGACTGGGTGCTGAGTTTTCTGCTGCATCACGATGGCCCGTGACGACACATGTTCCCCATGGGCTATGTCTCGTACTCGCAGCTTGGTTAAGTCACAGGCGCGCAGCTTGCTGTCGATGGCCAAGTTGAAGAGGGCCAGATCCCGTGTCTTCTCCGCGAGCTGGAGCCTGCCAGATATCTCTGACTCGGAGCGGGGCTTTCTGCCCGACAAGCTTACCCTTGTTCCAAGGCTGATGGCTGTATGGTAACCGTCCGGCCAGCACCCTCTCCTGACAGCCCTCCAAATTAGCCAAGATAGTGGACACCATTTTTTAGTGGACACTATCTTGGATACCGTTGCCCTAGCCCGTCGAACCGGCCGCCGCCCCAACTTCCCGCTGGCGTTCAAACGCCAAGTCGTCGAGGCGACCCTCCAGCCTGGCGCCTCCGTGTCGTTGATCGCTCGTGAGCATGACGTCAATGCCAACCTAGTGTTTCGCTGGCGGCATCAATATCAGGAAGGGGTATTCGGCGCCGTCAGCCAGAGCGCAACGCTTTTGCCCGTCCAGGTGATGGAGGCGCCAATCGATCTGCCGCACGTCGTCCAGCCACAGGCGGAGTGTCATTCCGAGATCGCAGTTGAGGTCGGAAAAGCCAAGTTGCGTATCATGGGCGCACCCGATCC
>NZ_VJWO01000089.1:0-9795 GCF_014889455.1 Pseudomonas sp. K8 | reverse complement strand
GCGAGGTCACGTTCGGTGCTGGTGAATTCCACGCGATAGGTGAAGGGTTGACTCAGGTGTTCGTGGCCTTCAAAGGCCAACACGTCGAGACGGGCTTCGATGTTGCGCACACTCAAGGTGTGCCGGCCATGATCGAAAAGAACCCTCGGCAGTACGCTGGAAGTCATTCCCTTTACTCCTGGACGCGAAAGCCCAGAGAGTAAAGATTTGTTATCGGTGATTAATGTCGGAAGATTCGACTTTACAAGAGCGACACTTCCCGATCTGGTTTTAGAGCCTAAAAACTATCGATATGTCGATA
This sequence comes from Pseudomonas sp. K8, assembly GCF_014889455.1. NCBI lineage: Bacteria > Pseudomonadati > Pseudomonadota > Gammaproteobacteria > Pseudomonadales > Pseudomonadaceae > Pseudomonas > Pseudomonas sp. K8. Next base: position 9,494 of record NZ_VJWO01000089.1, on the reverse strand, counting down.
ATCCAAGCACAGGCGCTGAGCCAGTTCTCGCGCCCTCCCCAACCGAATCGGCCCGCGCTCGATATCGACCAATAACCCCGGGCACTCCAGCGATGGCAACGCGGCAATCTCCTTGAGTCGCCCATCGGTCACCACCAGCAACCGCTGCTGTTCGGCGGGGTAGCGCGTTCTGCGTGCCGCCAGCCATTGCGTCGCCTCGCCCAGCGCGGCCAACAGTGGCGTACCGCCCCCCGCGCCGAGCTGATCCAGCCAGCCAGCCAGGCTTTTCGCGGCTTTCAGGCCCTGCACCTGCCACTTCGGCGACTGCCCGCTCGCCGTCAGCAATGCCATGCGCGCCCGCTGGCGGTAGGCGTCATCCAACAGTTGCGCCAATAACCCTTTGGCATCGGTCAATGCACGATGCCGCCGCGTCGACGCCGACGCGTCGACAATCACCAACCATAACTCCTGGGCCGAGCGGCTGCGCAGGTGGAAACGCAGGTCCTCACGAGACTGCGGCCGCCCGCCGAGCAAGGTGCCCGGCCAATTGATAGAGCCCTGCTGCGCGTCGCGCGACTTGCCGTGCCTGCCTTTATCCAGTCGCCCCGCCTTGGGCCGGGCATCCGCCCCCGCGTCAGGTCGGGGGCAGATGCCTAAGGCTTTTTTGGCCAGGCGGGCACGTCTCGGCGAGCGCCCGTGGGCAAGGCCGGTGCGGGCATATCGCCCCACTGGCCTTGGCCGGGTGAAGTGTCGGACGCTTGAGGCGCCTGGCCCTCATGGTTGGGCGGGCTGGGCGGCGGGGACTGCGCCTGGCGACGATGGCGCAAGGCAAACTCGGCCACGGCTTCGATATCTTCCTCGGCGATGGCGGTCGCGCCGCGCCAGGCTGCATGCGCTCTCGCGCCACGCAACCAGACAAGGTCGGCGCGCAAACCATCCACGCCCGCGGCAAAGCAGCGTTGGGTGATCTGTGCCAGCGCCTCGTCATCCAATGCAATGGCCTCGAGACAGGCCCGCGCCCGGGTGCAACGCTCGCGCAGGGCGGCCTGCGGTTCGGCCCACAACGCGCAGAAGGCCATGGGGTCGCTGTCGAAGTCGAGGCGCCGGCGGATGATCTGCCCACGCTCGGCCGGCACGGTTTGCCCGCTCAAGGCCACATTGAAGCCGAAGCGGTCGAGCAACTGCGGACGCAACTCACCCTCCTCCGGGTTCATCGTGCCGATCAGCACAAAGCGCGCAGGATGCCGGTGGGAGATACCGTCGCGCTCGATCAGGTTGGTGCCGCTGGCGGCCACGTCCAGCAGCAGGTCCACCAAATGATCGGGCAGTAAGTTGACCTCGTCGACATACAACACCCCACCATCCGCCTTGGCCAGCACGCCGGGTGAAAACTGCGCGCGGCCTTCGCCCAATGCCACATCCAGGTCCAGGGTGCCGACCAGGCGCTCCTCGGTGGCGCCCAACGGCAAGGTGACGAATTGACCGCTGGCCAACAGGTCCGCCAGGCCACGTGCCAGGGTGGACTTGGCCATGCCGCGCGGGCCTTCGATCAGCACGCCGCCGATCTTCGGGTCGATGGCGGTCAGGCACAGCGCGAGTTTCAGGTCATCGGCACCGACCACGGCCGACAGCGGGAAATGGGGAATTTCAGTCATCAGCTGTCTTCTTCTATATCCAGCAACAGGTTTTCCAACGCCTCGCGATACGCCCCCGGCGCTTGCCACATGCCACGCTGCTGGGCTTCGAGCAGGCGCTCGGTCATGTCCCGCAGGGCATCAGGGTTGTGCTGTTGCACAAAGGCGCGGGTGTCGGGGTCGAGCAGGTAGGCGTCGGCGAGCAAGGCGTATTGGTGATCGTCGATCAGCGCGGTGGTGGCGTCGAAGGCGAACAGATTGTCCACGGTTGCCGCCATCTCGAACGCACCTTTATAGCCATGACGCTTCACGCCTTCGATCCACTTGGGGTTGGCGGCGCGGGCACGGATCACCCGGTTCAGCTCTTCCTTCAAGGTGCGGATCTTCGGCACGTCCGGCTGGCTGTGGTCGCCATGGTAGCTGGCAGCCTTGTCGCCGCTCAGGGTTTCCACGGCGGCGAGCATGCCGCCCTGGAATTGGTAGTAATCGTTGGAATCGAGCAGGTCGTGCTCGCGATTGTCCTGGTTTTGCAGCACCGCCTGCACCTGGCTCAGGCGTTGGGCGAATTGCCCGCGGGCGGCGGTGCCCTCGTCGGCGCCACCATAGGCGTAGCCACCCCAATTCAGGTAGACCTCGGCCAAGTCCTCGCGGCTTTGCCACAAGCGACCGTCGATCGCGCCCTGCACGCCAGCGCCATAGGCACCGGGCTTGGCCCCGAAAATACGCCAGCCCGCCTGTTTCGCCGCCGCGGCCTCGTCCAGGCCGGACTCAAGCAACGCCTGGCGCTCGCAACGGACCTTGGCGGCCAGCGGGTTCATATCGTCAGGCTCGTCCAGCGCCGCCACCGCTTGTACCGCCGCATCGAACAGGCGGATCAGGTTGGCGAAGGCATCCCGGAAGAACCCCGACACGCGCAAAGTCACGTCGACACGCGGGCGGTCCAGCAGGCTGATCGGCAGGATTTCGAAGTCGTCCACCCGCTGGCTGCCCGTGACCCACACCGGGCGTACCCCCATCAGGGCCATGGCCTGGGCGATATCGTCGCCGCCGGTACGCATGGTCGCGGTGCCCCACACCGACAGGCCGAGCTGGCGCAGGTGGTCGCCGTGGTCTTGCAGGTGCCGCTCGAGAATCAGGTTGGCCGACTGGAAACCGATGCGCCAGGCAGTGGTGGTTGGCAGGTTGCGCACGTCGACGCTGAAAAAATTGCGCCCGGTGGGCAGCACATCCAGACGCCCCCGGCTCGGCGCGCCGCTTGGGCCCGCCGGCACGAAGCGGCCGCCCAGGGCATCGAGCAGGCCGCGCATTTCCGCCGGGCCGCACCCATCCAGGCGTGGCGCCACGACACTGCGCAGGCTTTCGATGACGGATTTGACATCCTCCCAACCGGGCTCTTCCAGCTGTTCCAGCGGCCCCGCCAGCGCCTGTTCGATCAACCGTGCAGCGTACAGCTCCAGGCGCTCGCGGGTATCACCGGCGGTGCGCCACCGCTGTGGATCGATGGTTTGCAACACCTCCGGGCAGCGTCCGGTCCAGGGTTCGGCGAGGGCGCAGTCCAGCGGGTCGAAACCCAGCTCGAAGGCCTTGGCCAATACCCGTAACAGGCTCGATTGCGCGCCTCGGCCGTCGCCACGCGGGATACGCAGCAACGCGAGCAAGGTGTCGATACGCAAGCGGCCCTGGGGCGACTCGCCGAAGATATGCAGGCCGTCGCGGATCTGCGATTCTTTCAGGTCACACAGGTAGGTATCCAGGCGCGGCAGCCAGATCGCCGCGTCGGCCTCGCTGTCCAGTTCAAGCTCCTGGTCGATACGGGTTTCGCGCACCAGCTTGAGGATGTCCTTTTGCAGCTCGCGGGCGCGGCGCGGGTCGAGCAGTTGCGCTTCGTAGTATTCGTCCGCCAACAACTCCAGGTCGCGCAGCGGCCCGTAGGTTTCGGCACGGGTCAGCGGCGGCATCAAGTGATCGATGATCACCGCCTGGGTGCGCCGCTTGGCCTGGGCGCCCTCGCCCGGGTCGTTGACGATAAACGGGTAGATATTCGGCAGCGGCCCGAGCAGCGCGTCGGGCCAGCAATTTTCCGACAGCCCTACGCCCTTGCCCGGCAGCCATTCCAGGTTGCCGTGCTTGCCGACGTGGATCACGCCGTGAGCGCCGTAGGTGTGGCGCAACCAGAAATAGAACGCCAGGTAAGCGTGAGGCGGCACCAGGTCCGGGTCGTGGTACACCGCGCTGGCGTCCACCTGATAACCGCGGGCCGGCTGGATGCCGATAAACGTCAAGCCCAGGCGCAGGCCGGCGATCATCAGGCGGCCGTCGCGGCACATCGGGTCGTTGTGCGGCGTGCCCCAGCGTTCCAGCACCGCCTGGCGGTTGGCTTCGGGCAGGCGCTTGAACATCGCCTCGTAGTCGTCCAGGCCCAGGCTTTGGTGGCACGGGCGCAGGTCGAGGTTGTCCAGGTCGTTGGTGACGCCACCGAGCAGTTCGTGGATCAGCGCGGTGCCGCTTTCCGGCAGGATTTCGGGCAGCGGATAACCCTCGGCCTGCAAGGCCCGCAGGATATTCAGCGCCGCCGCCGGCGTGTCCAGGCCGACGCCGTTGCCGATGCGGCCGTCGCGCGTCGGGTAGTTGGCCAGGATCAGGGCGATGCGCTTGTCGGCATTCGGCACCCGCGCCAGTTCGACCCAACGGCGCGCCAGTTCAGCGACAAAGTCCATGCGCTCCGGCGCTGCGCGGTAGCACACCACGTCCGACTGGCTGCGCTCACTGCGCCAGGCCAGGTCCTTGAAGCTGATCGGTCGGCTGATGATGCGCCCGTCCAGTTCCGGCAAGGCGATGTGCATCGCCAGGTCGCGCGGGCCGAGGCCTTGTTCGCTGGCCTGCCAGGCGGGTTGGTTGTCCTGGGCGCAAATCGCCTGGATCACCGGGATGTTGCGGCGAAACGGGCGCAAATGCGGCGCTTCGGGGCTGGACTGGGCAAAGCCGGTGGTGTTGAGAATCACCGCCGCCCCGACCTCATCCAGCCAGTCCTCGACCGCCGTCAGGCAGCCGGGCTCCTTCAGACTGGCCACTGCCATCGGCAACGGATTCAGGCCCGCCGCCTGCAGACGCTGGCAGAACACATCGATAAAACCGGTATTGGCCGCTTGCAGATGGGAGCGGTAGAACAGCACCGCCGCCACCGGGCACTCAGGATTCCAATCCAACTGCCAGTCGTTGAGGCACGCATGGGCTTTACGCGGGTGATAAATCGCGCTGCGCGCCAGGGTTTGCGGCTCGGCCCAGGCATAGTCGCGGCCCAGGTAGGCGCTGGCCAGGCAGCGATAAAAATCCAGCGCATTACCCAGGCCGCCCTGGCGCAGGAACTGCCACAGGCGGTCACGCGCTGCGGCATCCACGGTGCTGAGGCCGCTGAGTTCCGGGTCGGGACGGTCATCCCCCGGCACCAGGATCAGCGTGACCCCGCGCTCGGCCAACGCCACCAGGCGCTCGACGCCGTAACGCCAATAGCCGATGCCGCCGTGCAGGGAAATCAGGATGACCTTGGCGTGGCGCAGCACTTCATCGACGTACAGGTCCACCGATGCATGGTTCTGCACCTGCATCGGGTTGGCCAGGCGCAGGCTCGGGTAATCCTCGGGCAACTGCTGGGCCGCTTCGGCCAGCAGCGCCAGGCTGGAGTCGCCGCTGCACAGGATCACCAGCTCGGCGGGGGTTTGCCCAAGGTCGGCAATGTTGTCGTCCGCGACGAAACCGCCGGGCTGGGTCCTGAGCAGGTGCATGGGTTAAACGCTGAGGGCGGCGCGCAATTGCGCTTCGAGGCCCGCCGCGTCGAGGTCCTGGCCGATCAGCACCAGGCGCGTGATGCGCGCTTCGTCGGCGCTCCAGGCGCGGTCGAAGTGTTTGTCGAAGCGCGTGCCCACGCCCTGGATCAGCAGGCGCATCGGCTTGTTCGGGATCGCCGCGAAGCCTTTGACGCGCAGGATGCCGTGCTGCACCACCAATTGGCTCAGGGCGTCGAGCAGCAGGGCTTCGTCGGACTGGGGCAAGTCGATGGAAATGGAGTCGAACGCATCGTGATCATGATCGTCTTCACCTTCGTGATGATGATCGTGATGGCTATGGCGACCGTCGATGTGCTCTTCGGAGCCGGCGCCCAGGCCGATCAGCACGTCCAGCGGCACCCGACCGCTGCTGGCTTCGATGATCTTCACCGCCGGCGGCAACTCTTCGGCGACTTCCAGGCGCACGCGGGCCAGGTCGTCGGGGCTGATCAGGTCGCACTTGTTGAGGATCACCAGGTCGGCGCTGGCCAGTTGGTCGGCGAACAGTTCATGCAGCGGTGATTCGTGGTCCAGGTTCGGGTCGAGTTTGCGCTGGGCGTCGACCTGATCCGGGAAGGCGGCGAAGGTACCGGCCGCCACGGCGGGGCTGTCGACCACGGTGATCACCGCATCGACCGTGCAGGCGTTGCGGATTTCCGGCCACTGGAACGCCTGGACCAAAGGTTTTGGCAGGGCCAGGCCGGAGGTTTCGATGAGGATATGGTCAAGGTCGCCGCGACGGGCAACCAGTTCGCGCATCACCGGGAAGAACTCTTCCTGCACGGTGCAGCACAGGCAGCCGTTGGCCAGTTCATACACGCGGCCGTTGGCTTCTTCCTCGGTGCAGCCGATGGAGCACTGCTTGAGGATTTCACCGTCGATGCCCAGCTCGCCGAACTCGTTGACGATCACCGCGATGCGACGGCCCTGGGCGTTATCGAGCATATGGCGCAGCAAGGTGGTTTTGCCCGAGCCGAGAAAGCCGGTAACGATGGTGACGGGGAGTTTGGCCAGTGTTTTCATCGGATGCCCTTGGGGGCGGGCATACGGGACGATAGGCCCTGCGCGACGCGCAGCAGCAGATTTCGTCACCGGATCACCCCGCCCGGTTGAATTGAAAAATCGGTTGCGAGGCAGGTCTCCTGGCTTGGGGCTTGCGGGTCTTGCGACCGGCGCTGGCTGCGCCTTCCCGCCTTGATGGCAGTGGCGTGGCAGTCAGATAAACCCTTCACAGTTGCGGGGGCAGCCGCGGCTTGAACCGCGTTCCCTTCTTAGCTCCGGCCTGGGCCGAAGAACCTCGAGGGTGCAAGGCTACAGGGGCTCAGTCAATTTGACTACCGTCGCCCTGCATGCTTTCCTACACACCTTGTTTCGGGTGCCCTTCACAGGGTGAAACGGGAAACCGGTGCGTCATAGCGATATGACCAGTCCGGTGCTGCCCCCGCAACGGTAAGCGAGCGAAGCGTCACGGCCACTGTGCTTTGTGCATGGGAAGGCGATGCTTTCAGGACTCAGTTCAAGAGCCCCCTCGCAAGCCCGGAGACCGGCCCGAAAAAAATCATCTAACAAACCCGCGGTGGGCGGGCGCTGTTTGAACCCTGCGTGCCTGGCTCGCGGGTTTTGCATGCGCTCGTGTCACCCTGAACCCCTGAAGGGACGCGCCATGTCGATCATCAGCAGCACCTCGCCTAGCACCAGCAGCACCGCCACCCTGAGCCAACGCCTGGGCGCCGCCATCGGCGCGTCGATCCTCGGCGCATGCCTGGTGTATTTCGCCGGGTTCTCGCATATCGAAGCGGTACACAACGCCGCCCACGATACCCGCCACAGCGCCGCGTTCCCGTGCCATTGAGACCTGCCGACATGATCAAGCGTATTGCGCAAACCGCAGGTTTCAGTGGGCTGCTGGCCGCCCTGTTGTTGACCTTGCTGCAAAGTTTCTGGGTCGCCCCGCTGATCATGCAGGCGGAAACCTTTGAAAAAGCCCCAGCCGCGACACAAGTGGCACACGAGCACGCCGCTGGCACCGCTGCACACACCCATGACGCCGAAGCCTGGGAGCCGGAAGACGGCTGGCAGCGCGTGCTGTCGACCACCGGCGGCAATCTGGTGGTGGCGGTCGGTTTCGCCTTGATGCTCGCCGGGCTCTACACCCTGCGCGCGCCGACTCGCACGGCTCAAGGCCTGCTGTGGGGCCTGGCCGGTTACGCGACCTTCGTGCTGGCGCCAACCCTGGGCCTGCCGCCGGAATTGCCGGGCACTGCCGCCGCCGACCTGGCACAACGGCAGATCTGGTGGATCGGCACGGCGGCCTCAACCGCGGCCGGTATCGCGCTGCTGGTATTCGGTGGCAACTGGCTGCTCAAGGCGCTGGGCGCGGCGATCCTCGTGGTGCCTCATGTGATTGGCGCTCCGCAACCTGAAGTGCATTCGATGCTGGCCCCTGAGGCCCTGGAAGCACAGTTCAAGATCGCCTCGCAACTGACCAACATCGCGTTCTGGTTGGCGTTGGGGCTGATCAGCGCCTGGTTGTTTCGCCGCAACCGCGACGATCGATACATCGCATGACCCTCGTGGTCGGCCTGGGCTGCCAGCGCGGCTGCGAGTTTCAAGCCCTGCTGGACCTGCTGAACGCCGCCCTCGCCGAGGGCGGTATCGAGCGCCATCGCATCACCGCCCTGGCCAGCCTTGATCGCAAGCAGGATGAACCGGGCTTGCTGGCCCTGGCCCAATGGCTGAACCTGCCGCTGCACTGCTTCAGCGCGGCGCACCTGGCGATGTATGACGACCGCCTGAGCCACAGGTCTGCCGTCGCCTTTGCCCATACCGGTTGTTACGGCATCGCCGAAAGCGCCGCCCTGGCCCTGGCCGAACAGCTCGGCGGCGCCCCTGCGCGCCTGTTGGTCCCGCGCAAAAAATCCGCCCGGGCCACCTTGGCATTGGCCTGCGTCGACTGAAACCGCGATAATCGCCGCTTCCGATCATGAGCGTTCCTCATGCTCGCGCGTTTTTTCACAGGATTTCTCCATGACCGTCTACTTCATCGGCGCCGGCCCCGGCGACCCGGAATTGATCACCGTCAAAGGCCAGCGGCTGATCCGCAGTTGCCCGGTGATCATCTATGCAGGGTCGCTGGTGCCGGCGGCGGTACTGGAGGGGCATCAGGCCGAACAGGTGGTCAACAGCGCCGAACTGCACCTGGAACAGATCATCGAGCTGATCAAGGCCGCCGATGCCAGGGGCCAGGATGTGGCGCGGGTCCACTCCGGCGATCCAAGCCTGTACGGCGCAATTGGCGAACAGATCCGCCTGTTGCGCGAGCTGGGCATTGCGTTCCAGATCATTCCCGGCGTCACCGCCGTGGCCGCCTGCGCGGCGCTGCTGGAGACTGAACTGACCCTGCCGGACATCGCCCAGAGCGTGATTCTCACCCGCTACGCCGATAAAACCCGCATGCCCGCCGGTGAAGACTTCGACAGCCTGGCCCGTCACGGCACGACCATGGCGATTCATCTGGGGGTCAATCACCTGGAGAAGATCGTCGCCGAACTGCTGCCGCACTATGGCGCGGATTGCCCGATTGCCGTGGTACACCGCGCGACCTGGCCGGATCAGGATTGGGCTGTCGGCACCTTGGCGGACATTGCCGACAAAGTCGCGGCCAAAGGCTTCAGGCGCACCGCGCTGATTGTGGTGGGTCGGGTGCTGGCCAGTGACAGTTTCAGCGCGTCGTCGCTGTATCGGGCCGGGCATGCACACCTGTACCGACCCTAATCAAAAACATCAAAAACCAAACATAAAACACTGATTTAACTAAACAAACACAAAATAAAATGTGGGAGGGAGCTTGCTCCCTCCCACACTTAATGTTCAGCGTTAGGTAGGTCGCGTAAGAAGCTGAATTTTAAGCATAAAAAAACGGCGCTCACGGGGCTAATGCCAGTCAGTTAAGCTGACTGGCATTTTTATTTCTGATCGGATACTTCGGTGATTTCAGCCGAATCGCCCGAGGATAAACGCGCTCCTCACGTCGATGCGGCAGCACGTAGTGCGGCGC
>NZ_VJWO01000088.1:0-10062 GCF_014889455.1 Pseudomonas sp. K8 | reverse complement strand
AAGTATGTTTGCCGAGATCGATACCGATCAGTGCTGACTCGCTCATGATGATGGCCTCCGAAAACAAAACACCCCGTGAAAGCGTAGCCCTCACAGGGTGTTGGGGGTGACCATCTCATTAACCCGCCGAAGCGGGTTTTTTCTATCGATCGGTTCAGCCCGGCCTTACAGCTCGGAGAAGCACTCTTCGATGATTGCCAAGCCTTTGTCCAGTTGCTCGTCCGGCGCGGTCAGCGGCACCAGGATGCGCAACACGTTGCCGTAAGGGCCGCAGGACAGCAGGATCAAGCCTTTCTCACGCGCCTTGGCCACTACAGCGGCAACGGCAGCAGCGTTTGGCTTGTGGGTGTCGCCACCTTCGAACAGCTCAATCGCGATCATCGCGCCCAGGGCACGCACATCGCCGATCACCGGGTACTTGGCCTGGATGGCCTTGAGGCCGGAAACCAGACGCTCGCCGACGGCTTTGCAGCGATCCAGCAGGTGCTCTTCTTCGAACACTTCCAGCACGGCCAGGGCCGCGGCGCAAGCGATCGGGCTACCGGCGTAGGTGCCGCCGAGGCCGCCTGGCGCGATGGCGTCCATGTATTCGGCCTTGCCGCACACACCGGCCAACGGGAAACCGCCGGCGATGGATTTGGCGAAGGTGGTCAGGTCGGCAGTCACGCCCATCTGTTCCATGGCGAAGAACGTACCGGTACGGCCGGCACCGGTTTGCACTTCGTCGGCGATCAGCAGGATGCCGTGCTTGTCGCACAGTTCGCGCAGGCGCTTCATGAAAGGTTTAGGCGCGACGTAGAAACCGCCTTCGCCCTGCACCGGCTCGATGATGATGGCAGCGATATCACGCGGCTCGGCATCGTTCTTGAAGATGCGTTCGATGCTGGCAATGGAGTCGTCGACGCTCACGCCATGCAGTTCGTTCGGGTACAGCGCGCGGAAGATGCCGCCTGGCATCAGGCCCATGCCGGCCGAGTAAGGCACGACTTTACCGGTGAGGCCCAGGGTCATCATGGTGCGACCGTGGTACGCGCCGGTGAACGCGATGATGCCGGCACGGCCAGTGGCAGCGCGGGCGATTTTCACGGCGTTCTCAACCGCTTCGGAACCGGTGGTGACCAGCAGGGTTTTCTTGGCGAAATCGCCTGGGACCTTGGCGTTGATTTTTTCGCACAGTTCCACGTAAGGCTCGTAGGCCAGTACCTGGAAGCAGGTGTGGGTCAGCTTGTTCAGTTGCTCGGTCACGGCCGCGATGATTTTCGGGTGTACGTGGCCGGTGTTCAGCACGGCGATACCGCCGGCGAAGTCGATGAACTCGCGACCTTCAACGTCGGTCACGGTGGCGTTCTTCGCGGACTCGGCGAAGATCGGGTGAATCTGGCCAACACCGCGTGGTACAGCGGCTTCGCGGCGTTTCATCAGGGAAGCGTTGGTCTTGCTCATAAAGTCCTCATTCGCCACTCATCGGGTGGCGTTGTTCAAGGAATACGTGGCGGGGGGCAACTACGGCAGCATGCGATGATCGACTGACACAGCGTTCCCGGCCACTACGAATAACGGTGTAAAACACGCAAAGGGTCAGCGCTCTCGTGCCCTTTGCGTTTGCAGCAATGCCTTGCCGGGCTTAGATGCCCAGGCAGAGGTATTTGATTTCCAGGTAATCCTCGATCCCGTACTTGGAACCTTCACGGCCCAGGCCCGAAGCCTTGATACCGCCGAACGGCGCCACTTCGTTGGAGATCAACCCGGTGTTGACGCCGACCATGCCGTATTCCAGGGCTTCGGCCACACGGAACACACGGCTCAGGTCACGCGCATAGAAGTAGGACGCGAGGCCGAACTCGGTGTCGTTGGACATCGCGATCACTTCGGCTTCGTCCTTGAAACGGAACAGCGGCGCCAATGGGCCGAAGGTTTCTTCCTTCGCCACAGCGGCATCTTTCGGCACGTTGGTCAGGATGGTCGGCTCGAAGAAGTTACCTTCCATGACCTTGCCGCCCGCCAGCAACGTGGCGCCTTTGGCCAGCGCGTCCGCAATGTGTTCCTGGACCTTGGCCACGGCTTTGCCGTCGATCAGCGGGCCGGTAGTGGTACCGTCTTCCAGACCGTTGCCGATCTTGAGCTGGGCCACCGCCACTTTGAGTTTTTCCGCGAACGCGTCGTACACCGCGTCTTGAACGTACAGACGGTTGGCGCAGACGCAGGTCTGGCCGTTGTTGCGGTACTTGGAGATGATCGCGCCTTCGACGGCCTTATCCAGGTCAGCGTCGTCAAACACGATGAACGGCGCGTTGCCGCCCAGTTCCAGGGACACTTTCTTGATGTCCTTGGCGCATTCGGCCATCAACTGGCGACCGATTTCAGTCGAGCCGGTGAAGGACAATTTACGCACGATCGGGTTGCTGGTCAGCTCGCTGCCGATATCGCCGGCGCTGCCGGAGACCACGCTGAACACGCCTTTCGGAATGCCGGCACGCTGCGCCAGTTCAGCCAGGGCGAACGCCGAGAACGGCGTTTGCGAGGCAGGCTTGAGCACCATGGTGCAACCGGCGGCCAGGGCCGGGCCGGCTTTACGCGTGATCATCGCGGCAGGGAAGTTCCACGGCGTGATCGCAGCAGTCACGCCGATCGGTTGCTTGATCACGATCAGACGCTTGTCCGGCTGGTGGCCGGGAATCACATCACCGTAGATGCGCTTGGCTTCTTCGGCGAACCACTCGATAAAGGAGGCGGCGTAGACAATTTCGCCCTTGGCTTCGGCCAGCGGCTTGCCCTGTTCCAGGGTCATCAGGCGCGCCAGGTCTTCCTGGTTCTCGATGATCAGCTCGAACCAGCGGCGCAGCTTGTTGGCGCGCTCCTTGGCGGTCAGCGCACGCCAGGCCGGCAGCGCTTTGTCCGCCGCTTCGATGGCGCGGCGGGTTTCAGCGGCGCCCATCTTCGGCACGGTGCCGAGAATCTCGCCCGTGGCGGGGTTGTTGACCTTGATGGTCTGACCGTTGTCCGCATCGACCCAAGCCCCATCGATAAAGGCTTGCTGGCGGAACAACTGGGCATCTTTAAGCTGCATGTCGGCTTTCCTTAACAGCACCGCGCGCGCGCGGAGCGAATTAGAGTTGTTGAAAGGCGCCTTTGGGGGCTGCCGTCAGGGAAATCAGCCCCTGCGTGCAAGCAAGTGGAGAGCGCACGGGAGACAGAGCGTTTGAAATCTCAAACGAATCCTAGGATCAAAGGGGGTACAGGGCAATAGGATGTTCGAAAAAAAGAACGAAAACCGCTTATTTGCCGGATTTATCGGATCAGCGACCTTCAGCCCCGTTTCCCGCCACCGCTCCCTCGCACCCGGCGCAGAGCCCCGACACAGACAATTCCTACCCGCCAGCAGCCAAAAACCAGCATGGACGCCCAAGGTCGACATGGGTATGATGTCGCCCGCACAAGCATCCGTAGCTCAGCTGGATAGAGTACTGCCCTCCGAAGGCAGGGGTCGTGGGTTCGAATCCCGCCGGGTGCACCACATACTAGTTTCTGGCTGTCTCAGACAGTCTACGAAACATCCCAAGAAGCCCGCCTTGTGCGGGCTTTGTTGTTTCTGCTTGTCTACAGTCATCTCCCCCGCCACGTGATGAATGCCCATTTGTCGACAAGTCGTTTCGTTTGTTGCGATTTTCGTTTGTTTCGAATATAGATTGTGACTGGTTGCTGATCAGCAGCCATGAAAACAGCTGAATAGAAAGTTTTGGAGCTAATCATGACCACCGCCAACCTCGCTCGCACCATTCTTCCCGATGAGAAGGAAATCGCTGCGGCCGTGGCGTCAAGCCGTCAGTTGGCCGCCTTCCTCACAACAAAATTTGAGACACAACGCATTGAGTTGGTTGACGAAACGCAACACCGCGAAGTCGTCGAACTTCCTACTTTCGCCCTCCGTTTACTCGGCGAAATTTTAAGCGAACTCGCGCTGGGTAACGCCGTCAAGGTCGTGCCGATTCATGCGGAATTAACGACCCAAGAAGGGGCAGACATGCTCAATGTTTCGCGGCCTCACCTGGTGAAACTACTGGATAACGGCGCATTGCCCCACACCAAAACCGGGAGACATCGTAGGATCAAGTTCGCTGATCTAATGACCTACAAGGAGCAGCGCGACCTGGCAAGCCGTAATGCCATGGATGAGCTAGCTGCACAAGCCCAAGAATTAGGGATGGGGTATGAATGAGGCATTCACCTTTCACAGCCTTCTACGACGCGAATGTTCTCTACCCTGCACCACTGCGTGACTACTTGATGCATCTAGCCTTGACCGGCGTGTACCGCGCACGCTGGTCAGCTCTGATTCATGAAGAATGGAAGCGCAATCTACTGATCAACCGTCCAGAGCTTACACGTGAGCAATTGGACCGAACGTCCTCGCTGATGGATAAAGCCGTTCCGGATGGTATTGTCACTGAATACGAGCCTCTTATAGAGGGACTGACTCTACCGGACGCTGACGACCGCCATGTGCTGGCAGCAGCTATCAAATGTAACGCCTCGGTTATCGTGACTTTTAACCTTAAGGATTTCCCAAAGAGCGCTCTCGACGCGTTCGATATAGAGCCATTACACCCTGACGACTTTATTGCCGACCTATGGGATCTAGATCAAGCAGCTGTTTTGGAAGCAGCGCAAAGGCAGCGTGCATCCCTGAAAAACCCACCGCATAGCGCACGCGAGTATCTAGATAAGCTACTACAGCAGAAGCTACCCGAAACCGTAAAATTGCTGTCCGGTTTTGAGTTCCTGATTTGAGACTGTACCCAAGCACGCCGACCCTATGGCTGCACGTTATAAAGAAAACAAATTGGCAAGAGAGATCGGACAACATCGAACGGTCCCAGAACCATTCCCACAGGCATTGCGCGGTTGAATCTGGCAACAATCAAGAATCGCGGCCAGTATCACCGGGAAGCGCTAATCCGCCGCTAGAACTACCCAGCCCAGCGCAAAACCGTCAAAACCAAATCCGATGCCCGAGCCCTGAGCACGCATAAGCGAAAGCGACCGGGATGTTTTTGTCTCTCGCGTCGAGGCTGAACGCACCGCCTTCGATCCACTCATTGATCGCTCAAAGCGCGAAGACTCCACCGCTCCCGCCATTTACAACGAAATGGCAGGAACGATGCCTCGATCAGTACTGCAACGCCAGACGCGCCAGGCGCTCACTTCAGACCCGAGCAGGCGACACAATAATCTTCACATTGTGCTCCTTGTTTTTAACCAACTCCTCAAAGCCCTGCCCCACGATCTGTTCCAACTGGATACGCCCCGTCACCAGCGGCGTAATGTCCAGCCGTCCATCGGCGATAAACGCGATCACGTCAGCGAACTCGCCGTTGTAGGCCAGCGCGCCCATTACCTGTTTTTCCGTCGCCACCAATTCGAAAAAGTTGAACTCGCTGGGCTCCTCGAAGATCCCCACCAGGACGCACTTGCCGGCCTTGCGGATCAGGTCGATTGCGAGTTTGGCCGTGTGTTTGTTGCCGATGCATTCGAAGCTGACATCCGCGCCGAGCCCGCCCGTGAGGCGGCGGACTTCGGCCAGGGCATCGCACTCATTGGGATCGAGCACATGGGTCGCGCCCACTTCCCGGGCCTTGGTCTTGCGGGCGCCGGACATTTCCAGCGCGATCACCTGCGCCGCACCGGCCGCCTTGGCGCACATGATGGTACACAGGCCGATGGTGCCGGCACCGACCACCACTACGTTTTGCCCGAGCAGGCTTCCGGCTTTTTTCACTGCGTGCATGCCCACCGCCAGCGGCTCGATCAGTGCCCCGGCTTCAGCGGGAAAATTCGCCGGCAATTTGTACAGCAGGTTGGCGGGCACGTTGACCAGTTCGGCGAAGGCACCATTGTTCATCAGCCCGGTGAAGGCCAGGTTCTCGCAGATGTTGTACATCCCGTGGGTGCAGTAGTAGCACGTGCCGCAATGCTGGCACGCATCAGCCGCCACCGGTTCGCCGACGCTGAAGCCCTGTACGCCGGCGCCAAGTTCGACGATCTCGCCACAAAACTCATGCCCGAGGATGCACTGCCCCTTTATCCCGGTCAGCGGGTGCGGGGCGTCGACCGGTATGAACACCGGCCCGGCCACGTACTCATGCAAGTCGGACCCGCAGATTCCGCACCACTGCACGCGGATCTGCACCCAACCGGCCGGCGGCGAAATGGGCAGCGGGACGTCTTCGACGCGGATATCGTGACGGCCGTGCCAGACAGCGGCGCGCATGCTGCGTTGCGGATTGATCGAAAGGGTCATAGCGAAATCTCCTTGGAACGATTGGCCCTGGCGCCCCGCAAGAGTCCGCCAGGAGGGGCGTCAGCGCGGTAGCACAAGGTCCAGAACCAGTCGATTGAGCTGTTGCGGCATGCGACTCATGACGCCGCCACGGGCAGAACCGGGAAAGGGAGTTGGGCAGGACATCGGGCACCTGTTTTTATTATTGGGTCACCAGTCGGGCTGGTTACCAGAGCCAGAGCAAGGCCGGTGCCAGATCCGCAAAAGCACCTGAACAGGCCTTGCTTAGAGCGGTCCGCTGGAAACCCAGGGGCGGCCGCGATCGCGTTCGAATGAGACGCGCCATGTCAGACCACACCCGGTGGCGATGAGACGGCGAGACGTTGCGTCTCACCGCCCGCCCCGCGTTCAGCGCTTGCGCAACACCTCCAGGCGCGCCGGCAAGTCCTCCTGGGGAAAACGCGCGTGCAACGCCAGCAACTTCTCATCCGCCGCTTGGCTGTCCCCGGCCGCCCGCAAGTTGACGATTTCCTGCAAGCCCTCTTCCAATGAAGGCAGTGCAACCGGTGCGCGCTTGCTGAGCCTGGCCGGCGATTGATCCGACAACGCCCCGGCGATTTCGGCTTGGACCGGCGCGCTTTCGGCTCTGGGCGCGACGGCCATCCGGGCCATCGGCGCGGGGGCCGGGCGGGCGCTTTCTGGGTGGAGCGCGGAGAACGTCGCCGGGGAGATGTCGGGTTGAGGCACGGGCGAGCGCATGACCACGCCGATCATCAACGCTAACCCTGCGACGGTGGCGAATGCCATCTGCCAGCGCGGGCGTTGGCAGGCGTGCAGCCAGCGTTGCCAGCGGCTGGGTTGCGGCGCTGGGGTTTCGCGGCGGGCGGTGGCGAGGATGAAGGCGTCGAGGGACGCCGGTGGCTCGCCGCGGCTGTGTTGACGCACGTGCTGGATGAGCAGGTCGTCGGGGTCGGGGGTGTATCGGGAGTCGGTCATGCGGGTATCTCCTCGGCCAGCAGGCGGCGCAGTTTCTGCTGGGCGTAACGCAGGCGGCTTTTCACGGTTTCCAGCGGGGCGCCGGTGAGGGCGGCGATCTGCGGCACGTCGAGGTCGCCATGCAGGCGCAGCAGGAAGACTTCGCGCTGGTCTTCGGGCAAGTCTTGCAACGCGGCGTCGAGACGCGCCTGGTCGCGGCTCAGGCTTAGATGCTGCTCGGGGCCGGCGCTGGTGTCGGGCTGGGCGTGCAGTTGTTCATCGTAACTGTCGTGCAACGGGTTGTGGATGCCGTGCTTGCGCCAATAGTCGATCAGGCGGTTGCGGGCGATCTGGAACAGCCAGGTACGAAAACTCGCCCGGCCTTGTGGCTGGGTGGCGCTGCGGATCAGGCTGAGCCAGGTCTCCTGATAAATTTCCTCGGCCAGTTCGGCCTTGTTGCTCAGGGACACCAGGAAGCGGTAGAGACCTTGGCGGTGCCGCGCGTATAAGGCTTCGAACGCAGCGCCGTCACCGCTTCGGTAACGGGCCAGCAGCGATTCGTCGCTGGGTGAATCATCTGGAGCGGGCATGTCGGTGGCGAACTCCTTTCTGGTCGCTGTGTTCACGATCAAGGTTTGAGGCTTTGCGCCACTTCCACCAGTTGCACGAATTCATTGCGCAAGCCGAACGGGTCATCGCCCCGGGCAGAGCGGGCGAGTGCGGCGGTGTCCTGCAAACTCATGCTGCCAGTGTAGCGGCCATCGCCCTTGAGTTGCTGGGCGAAGGCGGCCACGGCGGCGCAGAAGCGCAGGTCGTCGCTGGCCTTGGCCGAGGCGTTGCTCACCGGCCGCTCGATCAAGCGGCTCGCGCCACCGGCCGCGGGCTTGTAGCGCACGCGCAACATGGCCAACTCATCGGAACCGCCCGACACCGCAGGCGCGGCGGCATAGCGCAGCGGCTCCAGCCAGCCCTGCTGGCCCTTCGGTACAATTTCGTACAGCGCGGTCAGCGTGTGCCCGGCGCCGATCTCTCCCGCGTCGACCTTGTCGTTGTTGAAGTCCTCACGCTTCAACACGCGGTTTTCATAACCCAGCAAGCGGTATTCGCTGACCTGGGCCGGGTTGAATTCCACCTGCACCTTCACATCCCGCGCCACCACCGCCAGGGTCGAGCTGAGTTGGTCTACCAGTACCTTGCGCGCTTCGCGCAGGGTGTCGATGTAGGCGTAGTTGCCGTCGCCCGCGTCGGCCAGTTGTTCCATCAGGTGTTCGTTGTAGTTATCCACACCGAAGCCGAGGGTGGTCAGCGACACACCGCTTTTGCGTTGTTCCACGGCCATGTGCTTGAGGCTGTCGAAATCGCTGACGCCGACATTGAAGTCGCCATCGGTGGCTAGCAGGATGCGGTTGATGCCCTGCTCGATAAAGCCTTCGCGGGCCATCTGGTAGGCCAGTTCGATACCCGAAGCACCGGCGGTGGCGCCGCCCGCGCTGAGTTGGTCGATGGCGTTGCGCAGCTTCACTTTGTCGCGCCCGGAGGTGGGAGGGAGTACCACGCGCGACTCGCCGGCGTAGACCACCAGCGACACACGGTCTTGCTCGCGCAATTGATCCACCAGCAATTTCAGAGTGCTTTTCACCAGCGGCAAGCCTTCGCGGCGGTCCATGGAGCCGGACACATCGACCAGAAACACCAGGTTGGCCGGCGCCAGCTGCGCTACGGCGCGGTCGGAGGCCTTGATGCCGATGCGCAGCAGTTGGGTGCGCGGGTTCCACGGGGTGGCCGCCAGTTCGGTGGTCACGCCAAACGGCGAACCGTCGGTGGGCAAGGCGTAGTGATAGGGGAAGTAGTTGAGCATTTCCTCCAGTCGCACAGCGCCCTCGGGCGGTAGACGGCCTTGGTTGAGGAAACGTCTCACGTTGGCGTAGCTGCCGGTGTCGACGTCGATGCTGAAGGTCGAGACCGGCGTTTCGGCGACCCGATGCACCGGGTTGTCCGGCAGGTTGGCGTACTGCTCGCGGGGTTCGCTTTGGTAATCCAGGGTTGCCGACTCCTGCATCCGCATCGGTGCAGGCTTCGCCTGGCGCTTGACCAACGCGCCCTGGACCGGCGCGCTGTGCAGCTCGGCGACGGGCTCAGTCGGTTTGGCTAAATCAGGCGGCGAAGACAGCCCACAACCGGCCAGCGCCACCAGCAAGGTAACCGCAAAGCTCTGGGCAGCAGGACGCAGGAAAAGCAGAGGATGGGACATGGACTGAACCTCGTGAATGAATGATCCGTTCACAAGGTCAGACGCAAGGTGTGGGGTGTTCGGGTTAAACCCTGGTTTAGATAACACCTCAATCAGTGTGGGAGGGGGCTTGCCCCCGATTGCCAACTGTCAGCCACTGCATCGGGCGACTGACCCACCGCCATCGGGAGCAAGCTCCCTCCCACATTTGATCTTCGGTGATGCCAGAATCGAGACGGTTAACTCAGCCCGGCGCGCTGCCCCGCCTGAATCCTGGTTTAGATAACACCTCAATCAGTGTGGGAGGGGGCTTGCCCCCGATTGCCAACTGTCAGCCACTGCATCGGGCGACTGACCCACCGCCATCGGGAGCAAGCTCCCTCCCACCTTTGATCTTCGGTGATGCCAGAATCGAGACGGTTAACTCAGCCCGGCGCGCTGCCCCGCCTGAATCCTGGTTTAGATAACACCTCAATCAGTGTGGGAGGGGGCTTGCCCCCGATGACCAAGCGACAGCCAATGCATCGGGTGACTGACCCACCGCCATCGGGAGCAAGCTCACTCCCACATTTGATCTTCG
>NZ_VJWO01000087.1:0-10072 GCF_014889455.1 Pseudomonas sp. K8 | reverse complement strand
GGGATATCAGTCATTTTTTGATGCACCGATACAACTGGATTCGACCGCACCAATTTAATGGTGGGCTGCCACCGGCTCAGGCCGAGAAAAAACTTAACGTCGTGTCCGGGATTAGTTGACCACTACACAGGGCGCGGTCTTGGATTGGTAATACAAACTAAATGTGGGAGGGGGCTTGCCCCCGATGGCGGTATTTCAGTCTAAGCATAAGTTGACTGATCCACCGCTATCGGGGGCAAGCCCCCTCCCACATTTGGTATTTCTAGTGCGTGCGCGCGACCGCGAACTCGCTCAGCTCGACCAGGGCGTCCCGGTATTCGCTGGCGGGGAGGGCGTCCAGGCACTTGATCGCACGGGCCACGTAGTCACGCGCCAGGTGGGCGGTGTAGTCCAGGGCGCCGGAGGCTTCCACGGCGGCGCGGATGCTTTCCAGGTCTTCGATCCCGCCTTTCTGGATCGCCTTGCGTACCAGGGCCGCCTGTTCCGGCGTGCCTTCGCGCATGGTGTAGATCAGCGGCAAGGTCGGCTTGCCCTCGGCCAGGTCGTCGCCGACGTTCTTGCCCAGGGTCTCGGCGTCGCCACGGTAGTCGAGCAGGTCGTCCACCAGTTGGAACGCCACGCCCAGGTGGTCGCCGAAGGTGCGCAGGGCTTCGGCCTGCTCGGCCGTGGCTTGGCACAGGGCGGCGGCGCTGTGGGTCGAGGCTTCGAAGAGCATCGCGGTTTTGCCGCGAATCACTTCCATGTAGGTTTCTTCGGTGGTGCTGGCGTCACGCACCTTCGACAACTGCAACACTTCGCCTTCGGCGATGATGCGCGTGGCCTGTGAAAGAATCTTCATCACCGGCATCGAGCCCAGTTCGACCATCATTTCGAACGAGCGCGAGTACAGGAAGTCGCCGACCAGCACGCTCGGGGCGTTGCCCCACATCGCGTTGGCGGTCTCGCGACCACGGCGCATGCCGGACATGTCGACCACGTCGTCGTGCAGCAGGGTCGCGGTGTGCAGGAACTCGATGGTGGCAGCCAGCAGGCGCAGGTCATCGCCTTCGCGGCCTAGGGCCTTGCCGCACAGCAACACTAATAAAGGACGCAGGCGTTTACCGCCCGCCGACGTAATGTAGTCGCCAATTTTGGAGACCAGCGGCACTTTAGACGTCAGCTGCTGCTTGATGATGCCGTCGACGGCGCTAAAATCGTCCGCGACCGCGCGGTAGAAAGCTTGGGGTTGCATCAGCGACAGTCGCTCCAGAAGGGTTGCGCGGCATGCTAGGACCCTGACCCCGCAGTGTCAAGGCGCGATAGACGGCCTCTTGCAACGTATCCGCGCCTTGCGTACAATCGCGCACCCTGAACTTCCTGGGCAGCACCTGCCTTACGCAATTGCATTCGGGACGTCCATCCCATGCAGCCATGCCAGCCAATACCTCTTCTTATAAAGCGCTGGGTGAGCAGGATTATCGGAGAAATACCATGTCGTACGCAGTAATTGTTACTGGTGGCAAGCAATACAAGGTCGCCCCAGGTGAATACCTGAAGATCGAAAAACTGGAACTCGCTACCGGCGACTCCGTGACTTTTGATCGCGTTCTGTTGGTCGCCAATGGCGATGACGTGAACATTGGCGCTCCAGTTGTTGCTGGCGCTACCGTTGTGGCTGAAGTGATCTCCCAAGGTCGTCACGATAAAGTCCGCATCATCAAGTTCCGTCGTCGTAAGCACCACATGAAGCGTATGGGCCACCGCCAGTGGTACACCGAGATCAAAATCACCGGTATTCAGGCTTAATTTCAGCCTAATTCCTCACTAGGAGAATTGACTCATGGCACACAAAAAAGCTGGTGGTAGTACCCGTAACGGTCGCGACTCAGAAGCCAAACGCCTTGGCGTGAAGATGTATGGCGGCCAGGTTATCATTCCGGGCAACATCATCGTGCGTCAGCGCGGCACCCAATTCCACGCCGGTTACGGTGTTGGCATGGGTAAAGATCACACTCTGTTCGCTAAAATCGACGGCGTGATCAAGTTCGAAGTAAAAGGCGCCTTCGGTCGCCGTTACGTGAGCATCGTCCCGAAGACTGACGTCGTCGCGGCATAATTACGTAGTTGCTGGAAAAGCCCTGTCTCGCGACGGGGCTTTTTCGTTTGTGGAGTGAGTCTCTTGCAAAGCTGTTTGTAATGAGCTCAAGCGCTGGATTTGCGGTCGTTGATTGAGGTCGCTGCGCTCATTTTTGCAAGAGTCTTATGTCTTGGTTTCTTAAGCTCGTCCGTGCGGCGAGAGGCGTTTTGTTATGAAGTTCGTTGATGAAGTTTCCATCCGAGTAAAAGCAGGCGACGGCGGTAACGGTTGCATGAGTTTCCGTCGCGAAAAATTCATCGAAAACGGTGGCCCCAACGGCGGTGACGGCGGTGACGGCGGTTCCATCTACATGATGGCCGACGAAAACCTCAACACCCTGGTGGACTACCGTTACACCCGGCACTTCGATGCCGAGCGTGGTTCCAACGGCGGCAGCACCGATTGCACCGGTAAAAAAGGTGAAGACATGGTGCTGCGCGTACCGGTCGGCACCACGATCATCGACTCTGCGACCCAGGAAGTGATCGGCGACCTGACCAAGGCCGGCCAGAAGCTGATGGTTGTGCAGGGCGGCTGGCACGGTCTGGGTAACACCCGTTTCAAGTCCAGTACCAACCGTGCGCCACGCCAGACCACGCCAGGCAAGCCGGGCGAGCAGCGTGACCTCAAGCTGGAAATGAAAGTATTGGCCGACGTGGGCCTGTTGGGCCTGCCGAACGCCGGCAAAAGTACCTTCATCCGCTCGGTCTCGGCCGCCAAGCCGAAAGTCGCCGACTACCCGTTCACCACCCTGGTGCCAAACCTGGGCGTGGTCAGCGTCGATCGTTGGAAAAGCTTCGTGATCGCCGACATTCCCGGCCTGATCGAAGGGGCTTCTGAAGGCGCCGGCCTGGGTATCCGTTTCCTCAAGCACTTGTCGCGTACCCGTTTGCTGCTGCACCTCGTCGACATGGCGCCGCTGGATGACACCAGCGCACCGGACGCCGCCGAAGTGATCGTCAACGAACTGACCAAGTTCAGCCCGTCCCTGGCAGAGCGTGATCGCTGGCTGGTGCTGAACAAGTGCGACCAGATCCTCGAGGAAGAGCACGAGGAGCGCGTCAAGGAAATCGTCGATCGCCTGGAGTGGACCGGTCCGGTCTACGTGATCTCGGCTATCGCCAAAGAAGGCACCGAGCGCCTGACCCGCGACATCATGCGTTACCTGGAAGACCGCGCCGACCGCCTGGCGGCCGACCCGGTGTTCAAGGCCGAACTCGCCGAGCTCGACCAGCGCATCGAAGACGAAGCCCGCGCCCAGCTGCAAGCCCTGGACGACCAGCGTGCCTTGCGCCGCAGCGGCGTGAAGTCGGTCCATGACATCGGCGACGATGATTGGGACGAAGAAGACGTGGATGATGAAGACGGTCCGGAAATCATTTACGTGCGCGACTGATTCGTTGCAGTAAACTTAAGCGCCGCTCACTCGAGCGGCGTTTTGGTATCTGGGGATACCTGCAGTCACGAATGTAGTCACGAATAACGTTATGGGCGGCGCTGGGTCGCGTCCCGCCCTCTAACTAAGGTTGAAGATGATGCGGAGCAAAGTGACAGGTGCGCAGCGCTGGGTCGTAAAGATCGGAAGTGCGTTGCTGACGGCGGATGGCAAAGGGCTGGATCGCGCAGCCATGAGCGTGTGGGTCGAGCAGATGGTGGCCTTGCATGAGGCCGGCGTCGAGTTGGTGCTGGTCTCGTCCGGAGCGGTTGCCGCCGGAATGAGCCGCCTCGGCTGGACCGCGCGACCCAGCGCGATGCACGAACTGCAAGCCGCTGCCGCCATCGGTCAGATGGGCCTGGTGCAAGCCTGGGAATCCAGCTTCGCCGAGCACGGCCTTCACACCGCGCAGATCCTGCTGACCCACGACGACCTGTCCGACCGCAAGCGCTACCTCAACGCCCGCAGTACGTTGCGCGCGCTGGTGGAGCTCAAGGCGATCCCGGTGATCAACGAAAACGACACGGTGGTCACCGACGAAATCCGTTTCGGCGACAACGACACCCTGGCCGCCCTGGTGGCCAACCTGGTGGAAGCCGACCTGTTGGTGATCCTCACCGACCGCGACGGCATGTTCGACGCCGACCCGCGCACCAACCCCGACGCCAAATTGATCTACGAAGCCCGCGCCGATGACCCGGCGCTGGACGCCGTGGCCGGCAGCGTCGGCGGCGCGCTGGGCCGTGGCGGCATGCAGACCAAGCTGCGTGCGGCGCGCCTGGCGGCGCGTTCGGGTGCCCACACGATCATCGTCGGCGGGCGCCTGGAGCGCGTGCTCGACCGCCTCAAGGCCGGTGAGCGCATCGGTACGCTGCTGTCGCCGGAACGCGGCATGCTGGCCGCGCGCAAGCAGTGGCTGGCCGGGCATTTGCAGACCCGCGGCACCCTGGTACTCGACGATGGCGCCGTGACGGCGTTGTCCCTGGGTCACAAGAGCCTGCTGCCGGTGGGCGTCAAGTTGGTGCAGGGCAGCTTCCGCCGTGGCGAGATGGTGGTGTGCGTGGCGCCGGACGGTCGTGAGATCGCCCGCGGCCTGGCCAACTACAGTGTGTTGGAAGCGCAGAAAATCATCGGGCAGTCGTCTGAGGCGATTGTCGGTCTGTTGGGTTACATGGCGGAACCGGAACTGGTCCACCGCGACAACCTGATTCTGGTTTAAACGAAAGGAATACACGATGCGTGTGATGAAGGGATTGCTCGGCCTGCTGTTGGCCATGCCGTTGCTGGCGTCGGCCGAAGAGATCGGCCAGGTGTCGACGGTGTTCAAGTTTGTCGGCCCCAACGACCGGATCGTGGTCGAAGCCTTCGATGACCCCAAGGTCGATGGCGTGACCTGCTACCTGTCCCGCGCCAAGACCGGCGGCGTCAAAGGCGGCCTGGGCCTGGCCGAAGACCGCTCCGAGGCGTCGATTGCCTGTCGCCAGGTCGGGCCGATCCGCTTCAAGGGAGAACTCAAGGATGGCGACGAAGTGTTCAAGGAACGCACGTCGCTGGTGTTCAAGACCATGCAGGTGGTGCGCTTCCTCGACAAGAAGCGCAATACCCTGGTGTACCTGGTCTACAGCGACCGCCTGATCGAAGGCAGCCCGCAGAACGCCGTTACCGCGATTCCGATTTTGCCGTGGCCGACCGCGCAGTGATCCGCAGGCGAGTTTTGTAATCGGCGTCTATGATTGCAGGCTTGCGGGTTGTAATCTCGAAGAGCCGCAATGCAAAGAACATGGGATATCTGGAGTTCGTCATGAGTGCTTTCCACGACCTGAAACTCAAAGCGTTGGACGGACAAGAGCTGCCACTGGCGCCCTTCAAGGGCAAAGTTGTGCTGGTGGTCAACGTGGCCTCCAAATGTGGCTTGACCCCGCAATACGCGGCGTTGGAAAACCTCTATCAGCAGTACAAGGACCAGGGGTTTACCGTACTCGGCCTGCCCTGCAACCAGTTTGCGGGCCAGGAACCGGGGACCGAGAAAGACATCCAGGAATTCTGCAGCCTCAATTACGGGGTGAGCTTTCCGCTGGGCAGCAAACTCGATGTGAACGGCCCTGAGCGTCACCAGTTGTACCGCTTGTTGGCGGGCGAGGGCGCCGAGTTTCCTGGGGACATCACCTGGAACTTCGAGAAATTCCTGCTGGGCAAAGACGGGCGGGTGCTTGCGCGTTTCTCGCCGCGAACGGCACCGGATGATCCGGCCGTCGTCCAGGCCATCGAAAAAGCCCTGAGCTGATCCCCTGACCTGTAGGCGTGAGCGTGCTCGCGAAAAATCCAGGCGCACCGCGTTGATCCAGTATGAACGCGTTATCGTTGACGATTTTCGCGAGCCAGCTCGCTCCTACAGGTGTCCGGCATTTCTAAGCCTTAATCACCCTGATCAATAGTGCTACTCAGCACGCTGCACGCGCCATATTATCGGCATCATAAAAACCGTCTTTCGTGGAGTGTTGCCATGCCTGTCCAAGCCTTGTTCAAACCGTTCCACCTCGGAACGCTGCAACTGTCGAGTCGTGTGGTAATGGCGCCGATGACCCGTTCGTTTTCCCCGGGCGGCGTCCCCAATTCCAAGGTCATCGAGTACTACCGCCGCCGTGCCGCGGCGGGTGTGGGCCTGATCATCACCGAAGGCACCGTGGTCGATCACCCGGCGTCCAACGGCTATCCCAATGTCCCGCACTTCTATGGTGAAGCGGCGCTGGCGGGCTGGAAGAAAGTGGTCGATGCCGTGCATGCCGAAGGCGGCAAGATCGTCCCGCAGTTGTGGCATGTGGGCAGCGTGCGCCGCATCGGTACCGAGCCGGATGCCAGCGTACCGGCCTACGGACCGATGGAAAAACTCAAGGATGGCAACGTGGTTGTCCACGGCATGACCCATCAGGACATCAAGGACGTGATTGCCGCCTTCGCCCAGGCGGCCAGGGACGCCCAGCGCATCGGCATGGACGGCGTGGAGATCCATGGCGCCCATGGTTACCTGGTGGACCAGTTCTTCTGGGAAGGCAGCAACCAACGCAGCGACGAATACGGCGGCAGCCTGGCCAACCGTTCGCGTTTTGCCATCGAACTGATCCAGGCCATCCGTGCCGCCGTCGGCCCGGATTTTCCGATCATCCTGCGTTTTTCCCAGTGGAAGCAGCAGGACTACACCGCGCGCCTGGTGCAAACCCCCGAGGCTTTGGGCGAGTTTCTCAAGCCGCTGTCCGACGCCGGCGTGGATATTTTCCACTGCTCCACCCGGCGCTTCTGGGAGCCGGAGTTCGAAGGTTCCAACCTCAACCTGGCCGGCTGGACCCGCCAGCTCACCGGCAAGCCGACCATCACTGTCGGCAGCGTCGGCCTGGATGGCGAGTTCCTGCAGTTTATGGTCAACACTGACAAGGTTGCGCAACCGGCCAGCCTGGAGAAGCTGCTGGAGCGTTTGAACAACGATGAGTTTGATCTGGTCGCCGTCGGCCGTGCCCTGCTGGTGGACCCGGATTGGGCGGTGAAGGTCCGCGAACACCGTGAGGGCGACATCTTGCCGTTCAGTCGTGAGGCGTTGACGACCCTGGTGTAACGGGCCGGGCTCCCGGTGGTTGCCACCGGGAGCTGTTCAGTTGGAGCGGTCAATACTCTACTGACTTGCGCAGCTCCTGGCGGTGATCGGTCTTGTGCCCGTCTTGGCGCGCAGCCTGGTCATAAGTGGGCGGTGCTGCTCGAGACTGATCCAGCCATTGTTGCTGACGCGTCCACTCTGCGGTTGGCATGTTGATGCCATTGCGCACTCCCATTCCGTAAATTGCCATATCTCAGGGTCTCCATTGATCTAAGGGACCTGCGTTAGCAGCAGGTATCAATGATTGGTCATCCACCGTTCGCCGTTCCAGGGGGAAATATCGAGTAAACCTTGCGCAACCTATGGCAATCGGTGTGCAACACGGTCCGCTAGCTCGGGCGGGAGGTCGGGTAGACAGCGCCCGGCCTCCCGCCGGTTTTCAGCGCGTTGGGTTTTTCAAGGCCTATTGTCTTGTTGTTGGCCTATCCGGATTAACCGTAGTAGGCATCTTCCGCCCGTTCGGAATGGACCGCTGCATATTGCGTGGTGGCGTAGGATGCTTGACCGTCATGCGTTGACGGGCGGTCAGTGAACTGTGGGCGATAGCCGCCGCCGTTGTGCGGACGTTCCCATTGATTCTGCGGCGGCTGCCAGTTGTTTCCAGGGTGTGTGGGTTGCGGGCGATAGCCGTCGTTGTGCGGCGGGCGCTGCCAGTCGTTCTGCGGCGGCTGCCAGTCGTTTCCAGGGCGCGTGGGTTGCGGGCGATAGCCGCCGTTTTGTGGCGGGCGCTGCCAGTCGTTCTGTGGCGGCTGCCAATCGTTTCCAGGGCGCGACGGTTGCGGGCGTTGCCATTGGTTGCCCGGACGTGCCGGCTGCGGGCGGTTCCAGCCGTGGTTCGCGTTATAGGGCTGTGGGTGTGACGGTCGTCCGTGATCGTACTGGGCGCTGTTGGATGGGCAGGTGTCTGTCGGCCCTTGAGTGGGCGTGTTGAACGGTTGGAATCGCAGCGCCATTGATCCATTTATCAGTGTCGACATAGTGCTCTCTAATTAATGTTTCATCATGAATGACCTGCCTTTTTTGAGTGCGTCCAGAGACAGACACCTCTTCCTTGGCAGGTGTCATGTAGGTGGCGATAAATCGCGCGACGTTCCGGAAATATCCTGTTGTGGCGTGCCGACTCCGATGGCTTCAGGTAAAAAATCCTAATGTTGAAGCCGTTATTCAGGGGGAAGGCTGGAGGGACGGCGAACTAACTGACGTTATTCGCAGATCGTTCAACGAACATAAGGCTGCGTTGGAGCGGCCAACGGTTCTGCGCACACATCGCGTAACTGGTTCTCGAACTGCTCGATGATCGCCGGCCAGCCCTGGTGACTGGCATGATGGCGCGCATTGAGGCGGGCCCTGCGCAAATGCTCGCGATCTTCCAGCAGCCAATTGGCCGCGTCGCAGAACGCTTCCTCATCGCCGGGCATCGCCAGCACGCCGTTGTAACCGTGGCGGATATGCTGGGTCGCGGCCGCCTGGTCATATGCCACCACCGCGAGCCCGGAGGCCATGGCTTCCAACACCACGTTGCCGAAGGTTTCGGTCAGGCTGGGAAACAGGAACAGGTCTCCCGAGGCGTAGTGTCGCGCCAGTTCTTCGCCGCGCTGGGTGCCGCAGAATATGGCGTGCGGCAGGTCGTGTTCGAGCAGCGCGCGTTGCGGTCCGTCGCCGACCACGATCAGTTGCAGGCGACGCTGTGGATAAGTACTGCGCAAGGCATCGAAGCAGCGCTTGAGCATGCCCAGGTTCTTTTCCTGCGCCAGGCGCCCGACGTGCAGCACTGCAATATCGTCATTGCCCAGGCCCCAGCTTTCGCGCAAGGCGTTATCGCGCTTGGCCGGGTGGAACAACTGGCTGTCGACCCCGCGCGACAACATCCCCAGGCGTTCGAAGTGGCGGCGCTCCAGCTCCAGGCGTTGGCTGGCGCTGGGTACCAGGGTCAAGGTCGAGCGGTTATGAAACCAGCGCAGGTAGTGCGTGACCACGCGGCTCAACATGCTCAGGCCGTACTGGTTCGAGTACTGCTGGAAATTGGTGTGAAAACCGCTGACCACGCTGATCCCCAAGCGACGCGCTGCACGTAGTGCCGACAACCCGAGCGGTCCTTCTGTGGCGATGTACAGCACATCCGGGCGTTGGCGTGTCCAGCGGCGCAGCAGCTTGTGCATCGACGACTGGCCCCATTGCAGGCCTGGATAGCCGGGCAACGGCCAGCCGCGGCACAGCAGCAATTCGTTGTCGCTGGGGCGGCTTTGGTCAATGCCTTGGCGCGGGCGCACCAGTTCGACCTGATGGCCGCGCGCGCGCAAACCCTCGCACAGGCGACCCAATGTATTGGCCACCCCGTTGATCTCTGGCGGGAAGGTTTCGGTAATCAGAGTGATGTGAAGCGAAGCTGTCGTCATGACCCACAGTGTCGCTGTGGGCTGTGTCGCCGATGTGTCATACAGATGATGGATTTATGACGGGCATTGGCGGCGGGCGGCAATGCGCCAATCCTTTAAGCACAGAGCCCTTCGGCTCTGTGCAGATCGCTGGCCGGGGGGGGCTCAGAAGGTGATTTTAGACGGCGTGACATAGTTCGGATCTTGCACACCGAGCACTTTATTTTGCGGGCCGAATTCACGGTCGCCAGGGTTCAGAGTCCCGTTCGCGTTTGGGGGCACGCTGATCGAGCTACTGTCTGTTGGTTTTGTATTCTGGTCCCTGGATGGAAAGTCGGGAAGCAGTGGCCCGGACCAGGGTCCTGGTTTTGATGGCGGGACGCTGGGTGGGGTGCGGGGTGGCCAGCTGGGAGGCGCGTCGGGCCTGGGTGCTCGGTTTTTTGGCGGGGTGCGGGATGGCTGCCATTTGTGACGCTGGCCGGGCCAGGGTGCTGGGTTTG
>NZ_VJWO01000086.1:0-10179 GCF_014889455.1 Pseudomonas sp. K8 | reverse complement strand
TCGGGTGACTGACCCACCGCCATCGGGAGCAAGCTCCCTCCCACATTTGATCTTCGGTGATGCCAGAATCGAGACGGTTAACTCAGCCCGGCGCGCTGCCCCGCCTGAATCCTGGTTTAGATAACACCTCGATCAGTGTGGGAGGGGGCTTGCCCCCGATTGCCAACTGTCAGCCACTGCATCGGGTGACTGACCCACCGCCATCGGGAGCAAGCTCCCTCCCACCTTTGATCTTCGGTGGTGCCAGAATCGAGACGATTAACTCAGCCCGGCGCGCTGCCCCGCCTGAATCCTGGTTTAGATAACACTCGATCAGTGTGGGAGGGGGCTTGCCCCCGATTGCCAACTGTCAGCCACTGCATCGGGCGACTGACCCACCGCCATCGGGAGCAAGCTCCCTCCCACCTTTGATCTTCGGTGGTGCCAGAATCGAGACGGTTAACTCAGCCCGGTGCGCTGCCCCGCCTGAATCCTGGTTTAGATAACACCTCAATCAGTGTGGGAGGGGGCTTGCCCCCGATGACCAAGCGTCAGCCACTGCATCGGGCGACTGACCCACCGCCATCGGGAGCAAGCTCCCTCCCACCTTTGACCTTCGCTGAGATCAGTCCGTACCGTATTTCGGGTTGCGCGGACCGTACAGCAGCCCGGTGCGCTGCCCTGCCGAGAGCAGGCGCGCACTGGTGATGCCCGCGATCGGATGCGCTGCGTCGGTGGAGCTGTTGATCACCTGCTTGACCGCCGCTGTGATCAACATGCCCACCAGGCCGCCGCCGTTGTTATTGTTGCCTTCCTCACTGGACGCACGCGCCGAGCCGGTCCACAGGGTGGTGCCGGTGCGCAGGTCCACCAGTTTGGCCGAGGCGGTCACCGCGGTGTTGCTGGAGATCAGCATGTACTGGGTGCCGTACTCGCTGATGGTGATGTACAGCGCTGCATCCGCACCGAAGATGTCATGCAGCTTGGCCGGCGGCACGCCCTGGATATCGTTGGCGGTGGTCAGGCCGTTCTGGCGGAAGGTTTCGTCCACCAGGGCAATCGGCAACACGTAGTAGCCAGCTTCGGCCAGCGGGTAGGTCACCTGCGAAACCATGCTGTAGGACGCCTGCACTTCCGGCGATTCATTGATCGGCGGCAGCACCAGGATCGACTTCGGCCGCGCCTGTTTGTATGCCGTGTAATCAATCGTCTTCGGTGCCGCGCAACCGCCGAGCAAGGCCAGGGCCAGCAAGGCGCCGGTGAGTTTCAATAGGCTCATTTGGTGGCGACTCCAGTCTTGGCGTTTTTCAGCAGAAAGTCCATGTATGCAGCGGATTCGGGGAACAGCGCCTTCTCGGTGCGGAACTCCTGCACCATCTGGTCATCCTTGCCCATGCTCAGGTACAGCATGCCCAGGTGGGCGTGGTAACCCGGCGGTGCTTTGCGGCCACTGGCGTTGATCTTCTGCAGATCGCGCTCCAGGGCCTCGACCTGCGCTTCCTTGGGCTCGCCCTTGAAGTACTCGTAAACCTGCGGCTGGTAGCTTTCCCATTGATACAGGGGTTGAGGCGCCGTCTGGCACCCGGCGACCGTCGCGATTGCTGTCAGCATCAGCGCCAACTTCACTGCCTTGCTCATCCGTGTACTACTCCTTGAGGGTTGCCAATCAGTTGCGCGGGTTCCAGGCGCCGGCGTTGATGCCGTCGACTAGGCGGTTGATCGCTTCACGCATGGCCAGGTCGAGCACCTTGCCATTGAGGGTGGAGTCGTAGCTGGCGGTGCCGCCGAAGCCGATCACTTCACGGTTGGACAGCGCGTACTCACCGGCACCCTGGGTGGAATACACCACTTCGGAAGTGCTGATGTTGACGATATTCAACGCGACTTTGGCGTAGGCCACTTGCGTCTTGCCACGGCCGAGGATGCCGAACAACTGGCGGTCGCCGGTTTCTTTGCGGCCGAACTCGGTCACATCGCCGGTCACCACGTAATCAGCGCCTTTGAGCTTCTGCACGGTGCCTTTGATCGCGGCTTCCTGGGAAATTTCGCCCATGTTGTCGCGGTCCAGCACGCTGAAGCGGTTGGTCTGCTGCAGGTGGGTGATCAGGATGGTCTTGGCCTGGCCGCCGAGACGGTCGACGCCGTCGGAGAAGATGCCACGCATGTAGCTGGAGCGGTTATCGAACTTGCCCACGGCAATCGGCACGCGCACGCCGGAATAGGCGACGTGGGCGCTGGCGACTTGTTCCACCGGCATCGCGCGGTTGCTCTCCGTGGCGCAACCGGCCACGGTCAGCAGCGCTGCAGCGGCTACGCCGGAGAGCAGGATTTGGGACAGTGTTTTCACATGTTGCTCCTAAAGTGAGGAAATCAGCAGAGCTCGGTGTAGCGAAAAACCGGGCACGAGGCGATACCCACCCCTTCGAGGTCGAAGGCGTCGGGCCAAGGGCGGCAGTTTCAGGGAGGGAGGCAGGCTGGCCTGCGCAAAGGCAAGAACTCGCGCGTAACTGACTTCATCCCTGAACATGTCGGGTCGCAACGGCTGCAGCATTTTACGGGGTTGAGAGGGGTTCTCAAGGTGTTTCGGCGCAGGCCGTGCGATGACGCACATTCCTCAAGTTTTTGGGCTATCGGTCGAGACACTGGCCTAGCTCATTCATTAATAGGGAAATTGTGTGTTGAAAACCCTCTTCCGGGCAGCGACCCTGATCGCCGCTCTGTCGATGACCGGTTGTGTGTCCTACACCGTCACCGGCCCCATTGGCGCCCCGCTCCACCCCGCCGCCATCGCCAGCCCGCGCAGCGCACAAGTCGCCGATGTGACGGTGAGCGCCGCCGACATCAACGACGCCAACAAGACCGCGATCAGCCGCTCGCTGACCGCCCAGCTCAATCAGTACGTGAGTACTGCGGGCTACTTCAAGCAGGTCACCGAATACCCCGTGCGCCTGGGCGAGCAGGACGTGTCGCTCAAGTTCAACATGACCTCCCTCAAGGGCCACCGTGGCATACACCCAGGCTATGTCCCCGGCGCCTTGCTGACGCTGACGGTCTGGATCTGGGTCAACGGCCCAATCTACGTCGACACCTTTGACGTGGCCGGCGACCTGGTGATCGTCGATCGCGATGGCAAGGAACTGGCGAGCGCCAAACACGAGGTCAAGTTCGAGCGCAACGTCGGTCTCTACGGTCGCGAATACTGGGCCCCAACCATGGGCGCCAAGCAACTGAACGAACTGGTCGCGCAACTGCTCGACACCGCTACCGCGAAGCTGGCCAAACCGTAATTTCAAGGAGCGACACATGAAAGGATTGATCAAACACAGCCTGGTCCTCGCGGCCATCTTGCTGACAGGTTGCGTGTCTTACTCGCAACACGAACTGCCGCCCGTGCAAACCTGGCCGCCGACCGCCAACGCACCGGCGCAAAAACCCACGGCGTTCGTGCGTACCACGGCGCTCCGCCAGGTCAACAGCGGCCCGGGCAACACTGCAGCCGGCGCTCCGGCGGCGTTGTGGGAAAAGGCCGTGGCGGATTCGTTTCGCCAGTCCAACCGCTTCTCGCGGGTGAGCACCGACAAGGTCGACTCGGACATCTACGCCGACGCCACCCTGTACAACAACGAACAGTTCAACATGGCCTCGGCGATCATCACTGGCGTGACGTTCTTCATCATCCCGTCCACGGCGAAGAACACCTTCACCCTGGAAACCGTGTTCAAGGACAAAGACGGCAAAGAACTCGGGCGCATCAAAAAGAGTGAGTCGGTACGCACCTGGATGCACCTGGTGCTGATCGTGGGCATCCCGTTCCAGGCGGACACGCGGGAAGTGGTGGAGGCGTTGACGCGCAGCACGCTGGATGAGGCGGTGCAGCGCAAGTTGTTCTGAGGTCAAAAGTCGCTGTGAGGGCAGGCCAGCCCTCACGCTGCTCAGTGAAAAAACACAACGCTCGAAAAGCGACCTGTGGCGCGGGAGCTTGTTCCCTCGCCACAGGTACAGTGTTTGCCCTTGACCCGGCGGCGTTCTGGCTTAGAACGCGTAACGCGCCTTGAGCATTACCCCATCCACCCATGTCATTTGAAAAAGCTGCAATCCATGCAACCCGACCGGGTGAGTGCGTTCGAGGGCTGCGGGGCTTGAGGGAGTGGCGGGGTGCTATACCTTGCAAGGTTTTGGGCAGAGGGCTTATAGTCCGGCCGTCGCCCAACCGGGCGATCGGATTTGGCGATCCGTAAACGAGTGCAAAAGCGTTCTGCGTTTTTTTGCAGGCATTTTGCACCCGCAGAGTCGCTGTTATGGCGGCTGTGCGTGGGAGACCTTCGGGTCTGCCGGTTACTCGTTTCCGGTTCGCCAACCTGCGTACAGCTGCCACCTAATTCGTTTGGCGACGATTAGGTGGTAGATCTCATACCCTCTAAACGAGACTTCAAATGAATCGATACATGCCCCTAACCGGTCACGATAGCACCGTACCCGCCCTGCTCATCGACACTCAGGCACCCCTCGACGTCCTCCACGACGCCGCCGTGTACCGGATTCGAGCCGTCACCCAACTGCTGGAAAACCTAGCCTTTCGCGAACAGCTCAGCAGCGATGCCGTGGTGCTGCAAGACTTTGCCCATCTACTGGCGATTCCGCTGCGCGATGGGTGTGATTTGTTGGATGTGATCAGCCGCAGGCTCAATGCCGATCCAACCTGAATAAAATCGGGCGGCCTGGGTGCCGCCCCGGTTTGTGCAGATAATCAACTCTAGGCCCCACCATTAAAGGAAATAGGGGTCAGACCACCATTATAAGACTAAGAAAAAACAGCCTTCGGACGACATACCACTCCTCGGATAACTCTCTTTTTAAAGGACTGAACAATAGTCACGAAAACTCCTTAAATGCAAAATGTGGTCTGACCCCTATTTCCCGCGTCCTGATAACATGGAGTTGACCTATACGATAAATGGAAAGACCGAAAAAGTTTTCTTTGAAAATGAGGCTCATAAGATTCCGGAGGTTATATAGTGGTTACTCAAGACGTACAGTTAGTGAAACAGATTTTTGAGCTGCTAGATGCAGGTATCGTGGATGGCTACGACTCTTTTTTTTATGAGGTAACAGTAGGTGCGGGTTATATAGAAACTGTTCTTACTGTCGAGAACAAAGGGGTTCGGGTGACGGATGCGGAAACGGATTACAATGGCGCAATCCTCTATCGTTTGGTGAAGGAGTTGAGGGAGTGCGCCACCAGACGTGGTGAAAATTGGAGTTCGTTTGTGATGACTTATGCGCGTGGTGGAGAAGTTAAAACCAGGTTCAATGCTTGATTGATAAAAGGTCTTAGATAAAAAAAGATCGGTGAAAGTGGATGAGCAGGGGCGAGGCTATCTGTTTGGCTTCGCTCGGTTACTAGGCGATGAAAGCCAACGTTGTAATTGTCCAGGTGTTGCAAGTTCAGATTGATGTTGAAGAGAAATAGGGGTCAGACCACCATTATAAGACTAAGAAAAAACAGCCTTCGGACGACACACCACTCCTCGGATATTGGGAGCGTCAGCATGTGCTTTTGCACCGCTCCATCAAGATGAAGTTAAAATTCACGACCTAAAATCTCTTGAAAGTCATCGACTAAATCACCAAGCTCTATATCAGGATTAAGTATCACTAGCTGGTCCGCAGTCACATCTAGCGACGCGAATACCTCTTCAAGTACGGTTGCATCGATGCTTTTCTCATAATAGTTCTCAACTAAACTCTTATAAGCTGCAATACCTCCCACAAAAAAACCTAGCAGTGGATACTCTTTCAGCCCATCCGGCGACGCACACCACGATGGCTGCTTGACACCTCGCCAAAAAAACAGACTAGCATTATCCGTAGAGAACGCTGGCTCAACTTTAAATTGCTGAAACGCCTCGGGCATAGCATTCAAACATTCAGACACATTAGGCAAAGGAGAACCACATATAACTTTCCCTGCAACACCTGCATCGGTAAAGTGCAAAAAACACTCAGCCCCGGATCCGTCCCTCATTGAGGCCATCATTTCTTTCCCCGCTCCATCCCAATTACAGTTGAATGAGAAGTATCTATACTCCCACTCGGGCATAATTATGGCATCCAACAACGCTAACCCCTGAGCCACATGTTTAACACGATCAACTGCAGGCAGTTCATTTATATTTAGAATCGAATTATTCATCTAGTAGCACCTATTTGTCAGATTTGGCTCTATTCTCTTGTCGAGATAGAATCTGAAGATTTGAGCTGCAATTTGTACCATCACAATTTTTTGGCTTTACATGGTCAAACTGCCACTCGTTAGGATCTGGAGTTACGCCGCGCTGGCTTTTTTGTGGTTTGACTAACACAGTACCACTGGCATCGGATTTGACTACACCGTCGTTGGCTGCTTTATTCAACTCCAAGAGAAATAGGGGTCAGACCACCATTATAAGACTAAGAAAAAACAGCCTTCGGACGACACACCACTCCTCGGATAACTCTCTTTTTAAAGAACAGAACAATAGCCACGAAAGCGCCTTAAATGCAAAACGTGGTCTGACCCCTATTTCCCATTAAACTCATTACCCGCATCAAGCCGTTGCAACCGTTCAGGTTTAGACGATGGA
This sequence comes from Pseudomonas sp. K8, assembly GCF_014889455.1. Taxonomy (NCBI): domain Bacteria; kingdom Pseudomonadati; phylum Pseudomonadota; class Gammaproteobacteria; order Pseudomonadales; family Pseudomonadaceae; genus Pseudomonas; species Pseudomonas sp. K8. The sequence continues at coordinate 3,577 of NZ_VJWO01000086.1, read as the reverse complement.
GCTACAACATCATCTACCTTTTCTGCAGCACCGCCAGTTGCTTTTGCACCTACAAATCATATTCTCTGCGACAGTAGATGAAGCCGTCGAGACACTCAAGACTCCCTATTGAACCAAGCACGAACTTACAATCTAAATCTATGTGAGAAATTTTTTCTTGACCAATTGAAGCTGAAATATTTGTGGCAACAACCTCTAAACTTTCCCAGTCAAAGTCTGTAGGCGACCTGTCAAGATAGTAACGAACAAGTAATGTTCCATCGTCTGACAGTGAAATAGCAATCGCCCTTATTGCAGGATATATTTCACCAATCAGAGCACGCCAAACACATAAGACCAACCAATCAGGAAAAGTATTCATGGTTTCGCTCCGACAGTAGCAGGATTTGTCGGAACAATATGCGCTCCGCTTTTACCTGAATGTATTGTTCCGTATCTTGTCGTCAAGCCTGATGTGCCATCAACACCAATATTTTTTCCAAAATCAACTATTGGCTGCCCTCTTGAACCATAACCTACGACAGGAAACTCTCCCGCATGAGCACCATTCAACAGTTTTTGAGGATCGACACCCTCATTAAGATAGCTGCGTCCGGGAAGAAAATTGTTATGCCCCAGAACATGCTTGCCTTGCTGGCCAGCATGGATGCTACTGGCTACGTTGTCCAGCGAGGCACCTGTCGCTTTTGCACCCTGCGGTACATCAGGACCCGCAGCTTCACCCTGACTACCCTTCCCTTTCCCTGCTCCAGAGCGCGAGGGTAATGTTACTCCAACTCCAGCCTTGATAGCCTCCGCCCCGAGCTTAACCAACACCCCACCGCCAGCAGAGCTGATATCTGCAGCAATTTTGCTGGAAGCGTCTAGGTTGCTCCCTATCACAAAACCTACAGCAGAAGCAGCACCACCCTGCCCCTGGGACCTAAGCTTACCTACCAGATCGACGAGTTTCTGATCATCGTTCGCCAACGAGATAGCAATACCCCTGCAGCGTTGCGGATCGCGCGCGCAGAGCGCATCCAATTCGTCATTTCTCTGCTGATCAAGGGCCGCATACCGCTCCCTAACCGCCCTTTTCTCTTGTTCCGTACTTTTGCTGTCAACCTCCCGAAGCATCTCCTCGACTTCTTTGTGGTAAAGGTAGTTAAACGTCGTCGCCTTCTGAGCAATCTGAGAGCCTTTCTCTAAATCACCATCAACCGCTGCCGCTGCTAACAACCCAGTCAGTTGTGAAAGCATCAAAGTGATGTCTTTATTGCCTTGGGCGGCCCAAGTTAATTGATTGATGAGCGCTTCATTCAACCCAGCCGCCGCAGCCCCGGTTTTGAAATCACTGCCGGTCGCTTCCGCCAGCAATCCGCCCATCAATGCATGAGCAATGATCTTTTGAGGGCTTCCATTCGGGAACGTGACGTAGTCACCCACCCAATTAAAACCGGTAGCCATCGCAACGTTGCCAGCCTCTCCCAGCAAGGCAGCATTGAAATTGTCGCCGAAACTTCCGCCCTGGATGGCCGTAGAAATCCCGCTAGAGATTACCGCCCGACCTCCAGTGCGCAGGGCGATATCACCCGCTGACGTCCAGGTGAAAATATCTTTGGAGGAGTTAGTAACCGCCAAGGTTGAGCCCGCACTCGGGTTAACACCTTGGACGGTGCTAGTACTTGCACCTGCTTTGTCGGCACCAGCGAACCAATTAGAGAAATAGGGGTCAGACCACCATTATAAGACTAAGAAAAAACAGCCTTCGGACGACATACCACTCCTCGGATAACTCTCTTTTTAAAGGACTGAACAATAGTCACAAAAACTCCATAAATGCAAAACGTGGTCTGACCCCTATTTCCCTATGACCCCTATTTCCCCTATTTCCCCTATTTCCCCTATTTCCCATGCCATTAACAGGCCACGACTCAACCATTCCCGCGTTGGTGATCGACACGCAAGCGCCCCTCGATGTCCTCCATGAGGCTGCCGCGTATCGTATTCGTGCGGTGACTCAGTTTTTGGAGAATCTGGCATTTCGGGAAAAGATCAGCAGTGATGCGGTTGTGTTGCATGATTTTGCGCTGCTGCTGGCTATACCGCTGCGGGATGGGTGCGATCTGCTGGATGTTATTGGACGGAAATCAAACTCGAAGATCTAAAGCAGAATCCGGGCAGTTAAACCATAACTGCCCGGCCGATATATAAAACCATTTTATTAAAGAACCATAAAAGCAGAATCTTCCCAACAACTCTACCAGGCCCAGTCAAAACAGCCCTACACCGACCATCTTGACCAAAAAAACAATCAAATCACCAAGCTTTTTAGTCGATCACCCGCACTGAGGAGCTCGTCGGCAGATAGCGGATTATAACTAATCACAATCAAAACCCCATCTTCAAACTCACGCACTTCTTCTACATAATCACATATTAAATCAACAAGTTCACGAGGTCCCTTTCCAAAAGCACGAAAACACAATTCCTTATCGAAATAATTCGCTGCATTTATACGAAAAACACCATCCCTACCATTGACGTCTTTCTTTGTAGCTTCACAAGCTTCTACCACTAAAGGCCAATCGCTTCTCGTAACACTCCAATCATGCAAAGCCGAGCGATAGGAACCAAACGCCTTAATATATCTAGGAAAAACAACTTTCAACAAATCTGAATAGTCGACTTTTGAAGCTGTAAATTCAATAAATAGAGTATCATCAAACTGCGCATCATCTTCCAGATACTTCTGATCTCGCAGGGCGTATGAAATACGACCTTTAACGCCGACTGGAAGTAGCTTATCTAATGACGCCGAGGTCACCAACTCGCTTCCAATAGGGGGAACTTTAAGGGAATCGCTAAAACCCCATGGAACGCCCAAATCGCTTACAGCTCTCAAAAAATTATTATGCCTATCTTCGATAGACTCTGAAAAATTAGGTCTACGTCGAAATTCAAGCTTATATTTAGTCATTAAGGTGCCACCCTTACAGAAATATTTCTGATATTTTGCTCAACAAGGATATCTGTTGCCCTATCAGCTGCTTTTTGATTGGGAAATTCAAAAACCGCCTTAACTCCCGGATTCTGCTTTAGCGCTGCCGATACTCGCTGAACGCTCTGTATCTGTTTATCAAATGTAGTTAGCGCCGTTTTTCGATCAATCAAGGTGATACCGTTAAGAAAAATAGGGGTCAGACCACCAATATACATTGGTGCACTAATCGTGGTCTGCCCCCTATTTTCTCCTATCAAAGTAACAGTCTCAGAGAGAGGCGAGTACTTTCATTATGGCGTTTAGGCCTGGAGTATTGGCGCAGTTGCACAGGTTTCGGTGACCGAGAGCACTTGGAAATATTGGAGCATGCTCTGCGTGATGAGGGTAAGCGTCCGATCTACACCGCCTTGCAACTCAAACCTTAATCCGTTTAAACCACTGGTTCACGCGCTCGCACTCAAATGTCGCCGGATCAAAAACATCGCCATGCCATTCAACCATGGCGTCATGCTCTGGATGATCGGGGTTGCCCATCGCCTCCAGAAACTCCTCGTAACCAGGCCCGCCACCCACGTCTTCCGGTGGGCAAGCATT
>NZ_VJWO01000085.1:0-10858 GCF_014889455.1 Pseudomonas sp. K8 | reverse complement strand
GCAGAAACCCGCCCACCCCTGCCGCCGTTTACCCGCGAGTCGGCCATCGAAAAAGTCCGCCTGGCCGAAGACGGCTGGAACTCCCGCGACCCGCATCGGGTGTCCCTGGCCTACACCCTGGACACCAAGTGGCGTAACCGCGCTGAATTCGCCTACAACCGCGAACAAGCCAAAGACTTCCTCAGCCGCAAATGGGCCAAGGAGTTGGATTACCGGTTGATCAAGGAGTTGTGGGCGTTCAGCGATAGCCGTATCGCGGTGCGCTATGCCTATGAGTGGCACGACGACTCGGGTAACTGGTTCCGTTCCTACGGCAACGAAAACTGGGAATTTGACCAGCACGGCCTGATGGCCAACCGCTTTGCCTGCATCAACGACATGCCGATCAAGGACAGCGAGCGCAAGTTCCATTGGCCGTTGGGGCGGCGTCCGGACGATCATCCGGGGCTGTCGGAGTTGGGACTCTAGCCTGTAGCCGCAAGCGTGAAGCTTGCGGCTTATTGCTCAATCCTGCTTCAGACCCACTCGGTACAACACCCCATCATCCTCATCGGTCAATACATACAAAAAGCCATCCGGCCCTTGCCGCACGTCGCGAATCCGCGCATTCAAGCCGCCGAGCAAGCGCTCTTCATGGATCGCCTTGTCGCCGTCGAACTGCAGGCGAATCAGCTCCCGGCTGGCCAGTGCGCCAATGAACAGATTGTGCTGCCATGCCTGGAAGCGGTCGGCATCGTAGAATGCCATGCCACTGATCGCCGGGGATTTCTCCCACACATGGTGCGGCGCCACAGTACCGTCCACCACCTTGCCCTTGGCCTCGGGGATCGGTGTCAGCGAATAGTTGATGCCATGAGTCGCCATGGGCCAGCCGTAGTTCTTGCCGCGTTCGATGATGTTGATTTCATCTCCGCCACGCGGCCCGTGCTCGTTTTCCCAGAGCGTGCCGTTCCACGGGTTCAACGCCAGACCCTGCGGATTGCGCTGGCCGTAGGACCAGATTTCGGGGCGCACGCCCGGCTGCCCGACAAAGGGGTTGTCATCCGGCACGCGGCCGTCCGGGTAGATCCGCACCACCTTGCCTTGCAGCTTGTCCAGGTCCTGGGCGGTGGGCCGGTCGTTGTTTTCACCCAGGGTGACGAACAGGTAGCCGTCGCGATCAAAGGCCAGGCGCGAGCCGAAATGATTGCCGGTGGAGAGCTTGGGCTCCTGGCGCAGGATCACCTTGAAGTCGCGCAAACCGCTCAGGTCATCCGCCAACCGCCCGCGACCGACCGCAGTGCCGGCTGTGCCGCCCTTGCCGCCGCCTTCGGCATAGGACAGGTACACCAGGCGGTCCTGTTTGAAGTCCGGCGACAGCACCACATCGAGCAAACCACCCTGGCCCTTGGCCCAGACCTCAGGCACGCCGGTCAGCGGCGCCGATAATTTGCCATCCGGGCTGACGACCCGCAGGTGGCCGGGACGCTCGGTGACGAGGTAGCCCTGTTTGTCCGGTAAAAACGCCACGGCCCACGGATGATCCAGGCCTTTGGCGATCGGCGTGGCACTGATGCTGCCTTGTTCGCTGGGAAACTGCTGGGCTTCGGCGGCATACAGCGTTGTCAGCGGCAATAAGGCGCTTGCGCAACATGCGGCAAGCAGGGTTTTGCGTAGAGACATAAGACGGGGTCCTTACCGGCGCTCAAGGCCGGCGATTGCCGTTGGCGTCAACCGTGGGGGCTTTGATTTCCGTCGCCGGGCGGCTGGGCGCAGCCTGGCGTTGCGGATAGCGATTGCCGATGCCGCCGTTTTCCAGGGTCGGCGTGCGCGTGGTCGGCCCGGTCTGGATGCCGCGAATCGCCGGCGCATTGGGCTGGGTGCCCTGCATACTGTTGGGATTGGCCCGGTGGATCGGGCTATTGTTGGCGTCATTGCTGCCGGGCAGGTTTTGCGCCTGGGCACTGGCGCAAAGCGCCAGGCCTAGCGCCAATGCTGCAAGGTGTCGCACACAGGTGATCATGACAAAGCCTCTTGGGACGAGGAGTACATGCTTTCGATACCACGCTACGCTTTGGGTTCGCCTTTGGTAACTAAATAGTTTCTCATTAGATGTAACACGTTCTGTCTGAGCATCCGCGCACCGCAACTTCCACGCCAGCGATCGCACGGATGCCAGGTGTGTAAAAAGCCAGCGAAAAGGCCTCTTGAGCCGACCAAGATAGGGAGCACGATATGGCAAAGCCCCTGAGCGAATACAACCGCAAACGCGACTTCAAGATCACCGCCGAACCTTCCGGCGCCGCATCGGGCGCGCAGCGCAATGCATCGGCGCTGACGTTCGTGATCCAGAAGCACGACGCACGCAATCTGCACTACGATTTGCGCCTTGAGCTCGATGGCGTGCTCAAGAGCTGGGCGGTGCCCAAGGGCCCCAGCCTCGACCCCAGCCAGAAACGCCTGGCGGTGCAAGTCGAAGACCACCCTTTGAGTTACGGCAGTTTCGAAGGCAGCATTCCGGCCGGCCAATACGGCGCCGGCGATGTGATCGTCTGGGACCGTGGCATTTGGCACCCCCACGACGATCCACAAACCGCCTACGCCGCCGGCAAACTGGAATTCACCCTGGCCGGCGAAAAACTCTCAGGCGATTGGGTCTTGGTACGCACCCACCTCAAAGGCAGCGGCGACAAGGAACGGTGGCTGCTGATCAAGGAAAACGACCGGCACGCCCGCCCGGCCAGCGACTACGACATCACCGAAGCCCAGCCGCAAAGCGTGCTCAGCGGTGCCTGCGTGGGGAACGCCAGGCCCACGCCCGCGCCGCAAAAGACCGCCGCGTCGGTCACCCTCGCCGGTGTGCAGATCACCCATGCCGAGCGCGTCATCGATCTCGCCAGCGGCACCCGCAAGCTGCAACTGGCGCAGTTTTACCAGAGCATCAGCGAATGGCTGCTGCCCTTCCTGCGTCACCGCCCCGTTTCCTTGCTGAGGGCGCCGGAGGGCATCGACGGCGAGCAGTTTTTCCAGAAGCACTCGGAGCACCTGGCGATTCCCCATATCAAGCAACTGGACCAGCGCCTGGACCCTGACCATGCGCGCCTGATGCAGATCGACAGCCTCGCCGCCCTGATCGGTGCGGTGCAGATGGGTACCGTCGAACTGCACACCTGGGGTGCCACCTCGGACAAGATCGAAACTCCGGACCTGTTCGTCCTCGACCTCGACCCCGATCCGGCCCTGCCGTGGAAAGCCATGCTGGAGGCGGCGCAGTTGACCTTGTCGGTGCTCGACGAGTTGGGCCTGCAAGCCTTCGTCAAGACCAGCGGCGGCAAAGGCCTGCACCTGATGATCCCGCTGGCGCGCCGCGATGATTGGGCCACCGTGAAAGCCTTCGCCAAAGCGATCGCCCAGTTCATGACCCAACGCCTGCCGGAACGCTTCACCGCCACCTCCGGGCCGAAGAATCGACAGGGCAAGATCTTCATCGATTACCTGCGTAACGCGCGCGGTGCCAGTACGGTGGCGGCCTATTCAGTGCGCGCACGCCCCGGCCTGCCGGTGTCGGTGCCGGTCAGTCGCGAGGAGTTGAAGGGGTTGCGCGGTGCCCAGCAGTGGACGGTCGCCAACCTGCAACAGCGGTTGCAGGGTTTGAAGGGCGACCCGTGGGCGGGTTATGCCAACAGGCAGAGGCTCAGCAAACAGATGTGGGACACGTTGGGCGCGACGCCACCGCAGTGAGTCGCGCCACGTCGAGGTTCAGATCAGGATGAAGATCAGCGCAAGCACCGCGAAGATCGCCCACTTTTCCAGGTAGTAGCGCGTGCGGTTACGCTTCTTGAGTTCCTTGCCGCGCAGGCGGATTTTGTACAAGCGGCTAAACGCACGGTTCAGGCCGCCGGTCTTGTCGCCCGCGTCGTTCGGCGCGCCGGCGGCGGCCATCACCGTGCGGCTGAACCAGCGGTTGAACGCGGCCGCCCAGCGGTACTGCATCGGCCGCTCGACGTCACAGAACAGAATGATGCGGTTCTTCTGGGTGGCGTTTTCTGCGTAGTGGATATAGGTCTCGTCGAACATCACCGGTTCGCCGTCGCGCCAGGAGTAGTTCTCGCCGTCCACATTGATGTAGCACCCCGGATCGTTGGGGGTATCCAGGCCCAAGTGGTAGCGATAGGAACCGGCGTAAGGGTCGCGGTGGCGCACCAGCTTGGAGCCCGGCGGCAACTCGGCGAACATCGCGGCCTTGACCGAGCCGATGCTCTGCAGCAACTCGGTGGTGCGCGGGCACAGCTTCATCGCCGAGGGGTGGCTGTCGCCATACCATTTCAGGTAGAAGCGCTTCCAACCCGACTTGAAGAACGAGTTGAAACCAACGTCGTCGTATTGGTCCGAACGCTTGATCGCGCCCGCCTGCATCAGGGTATGGGCTTCCTGGCGGATTTCTTCCCAATGCTCCTGCAGTGGGCTCAGGTCCGGGAAGTCGCTGGGTGAGAGATACGGTCGGCTGGGTAGCTTGGAGAACAGGTAGAGAAAGCAGTTGATCGGCGCCAGGAACGTAGAGTGATCGCTGAGCTGGCGTCTCAGTTTATGCCGCACCCGGCCACGCAGGTGGACATACGCAATAGAGGCAACGTAGAGGAAAACAATAATGAGTTTCAATGGATTTCGTCACAAGTCAGGAGAAAACAGGCTGCTCCTGCGGGCCCACGACGGCCGAGGTTGGATAGCAGCACATGAAATCACAATTCACATACAGGCGGCACGACCGGCGGATAACCCTTCGGTTCATAACCATCACCCGATATTTAGCCACAATCTGTAACTAAAGGTTAACTAAGAATTGTGAAAAGCTGTCCACTGATTGTAATTGGAGGGGGCACGGGGGCTTGTCATGGGACAAGCCCTTTCGCATTAAACGTTACGGCAGCGGCTGATCATCCTTGCGCTCACGCCGGGAAAAGCGCCCGTCTTCCAAGCTCGAATAAGGCACGGTTTCGCGCCGGGTCAGCACAAAATGGCGGACCAGTGCGATGAACAAGCCGAGGATCAACCCCGCGACCAGGCTCAAGGCGATCACCAGAGCTTTTTTCGGTTTGATCGGCGCCAGAGGCTCCTGGGCGCGGCGGTCGACGGTGACCAGCTTGAGGTTGCTCATGTCGATGTTGAGATTACGCAAGCGCGCAACTTCAGCACGAAGCGGTTCAACATCCTGCAGGAAGATGTCTTCATTCCCACGCTTGCGCAGCACTTCAACCTCACGGTTGACCTCCAGCAGTTGCAACTCCTTGCCGATCTCGGCGACGCGAGGGTTGGTAAAGTCGTCGCTGGTCCGCTGTTGTAGCGCAACGCGCTCGGCCTCCAGGGCCTCGGTGCCGAGGAAGAAAAGCGGGATCTTCTGGTTGTTGACCTCGGTACGCATCACCTGGCTCGAACCGCCTCGTGCGGCATCCGCCATGGACGATGGCGTGGTCGGCGTTTTGATACCCATGGACTTGGCGATGGCAATGGCTTCCGACAGCTCTGCCAGGCGGTTGGTACGCTCCATTTTCATCTGCAGGCGCAGGGCACTGAGTTCATCTTGCAACTGGGCGCGCTTGAGTCGGTCATCTTCCAACAGCTTGGCGATCTTCGATTCCTTATCGGTATCGTAGTTGGCGCGCTCAGCGTCGATCTTGCCTTTGAGTTCATTCAGGCGGTTGTTGACGATCACCTTGAGGTCCGCACCGACTTGTTCGCGCTCCGCCGCAATGGCGTAGTCGACAAAGCCGTTCAGAATCGCCACACCGTCCACATCGCTCGGGTACTGCAACTCCAGGCGGATATAACTGCTCAACGAGTCTGACTTTTTCGGGTCCGGCAGAATCAAGTTGACCGAGTTGCGGTTGAAGTCTTCAAAACTCTGCTCCAGGCTTTGCCCAGGCTTCTGGAACGCAGTGAACAATTGCTCATGGGATCTGAAAAAGCCCAGCCTCGCCTCATAAGAGTCCAACCGCGCACCCACCTTCGACAACGCATCGGCCGGTGGCAACTTGTAGACTTCGGAACGGTTCAATGCATCCAGTTCATTGATCGCCGCCGGGCGCAAGACACTGCTGACCTCATATGTCCGCGGCGCCAGGAAGGCATAACCGACGCCGAGCACGCCCGCCAGAATCGTACACCCCACTACCAGTTTTTTTTGCTGCCAAATCGAGTGAAACAGTTCAAGCAGGTCGATTTCATCTGAAGAGCTAGAAACAGTATGCGGGGAAGTTCGATTCAAAATGAAAGCACCTTAAAAATGATACTAAACGGCCATCACCGTCAAAAACCTGAATACCCCAGTAAAGAATCAGGGACAACGCCCTGAAGCCCACAGAGCAGGCTAACCAATCGCTATCTGACCACTCACTCAGACGAAAAATCCCACGCTATTAAAGTTTGTTTCCCTTCATTCAAGCGATCATTGCCACTGGCGTTCATCAAGTAGGAATATTCTTGTCACAAGAATAGTCAAAAGTTTGTTAAATAGCTGCTCGCACTCGAAAAAATCGCGATAAAAGCCTGATAACACGGAGCTTCCTACGGATAAACCTGTATATACCCGGCTTTTTCTGACCGTTCGGTCGCGCTATTCAGCGCTATGCGCCTCAACAAAAAGGAATTTGTATGACATCCATTTCCGACTCGGACTACCAAGCCCTGCAGGGCACATGGCAGCAGATCTCGCTCGAAGACAGCGGCGTGCTCAACCCGCCCGACGCCCACAGCGCCCCCGGTGCAATCACCACCCTTACCGACGATCACTTTGAAGTGCTCACCGTTGATGGCAAACGACTACTGGCAGGCCGATTCTTCCTGGACAGCACCACCCATCCCAAAAGCATCACCTGGATCGATGCCATGGGGGATGACGCGGGCAAGCTGCTGCCGGCCAGCTACCGCCTGGAAGGAGACGAGTTCGTATTCATCGCGGCGGATGAAGGCATGCCGCGACCGTGTGTATTCAGCACCGGCCCCGGGCAGACAATGCGTACATTCGTGCGTCGATCCTGAGCCCCGCGCCCATCTGAACTTGCGACGTGATTTTCACAAAGCATTCACCTTCCGGTCTATAGGGTGAAGCCTACCTACTCCAGTGAATCCCTTAGCCCGCCTCCCCCGGCGGGCTTTTTTTACGCGCAAAACAGCTCAGGGCAGGCGCTTGGTCGCCGTCAGGGTAAAACACAGCGGCAACTGGGCCGCCTGATCCTCGTACTGGTCGTAGAGTTCTTCGCGATTTGAATGCGGGTACTCTTGCAGATGAGCGATCTGCAACCGCGCCGCAATCGCTGCGCTGACCACACTGCCCAGCGTGTGTACAAACCAGTAGGACGTCGGCCCCGCGACCGCGCTCTGCCCTTCATAGACGATCGACTCTTGCAGCACAAAAGGCTCACGCTGGAAGTACGAACTGGCAGGCAGCAGCGGATTGGCTGCCAGCGGGTCGAACACTTCCAGGAACGGGTGGGTTTCGTACATCACCAGGGTGCCGCCGGGCTTCAGCGTTGTGGCGACCTGGCGCATGAACCGCGCCACATCCGGCATCCAGCCCAATACGCCGATGGTCACCAGGGCGATATCGAAGCGTGCGTGCAAGCGCTCGGGCAAATGGTGGATATCGGTTTCGATGAATTCCGGGCTGTAGGGTGAGAGTGCCGCCAGTTCCCGAGCCTGATCGAGAAAGGCACGGGATTGGTCCACGCCGACGACCGTGCGTGCGCCCAGGCCGAATAACGACAAGCTTTCGCGGCCGTTGTTGCAACACAGTTGCACCACGTCTTTGCCGGCAACACCGACATCTTGCAACAAGGCGGTGAGAGTCGGGTCCAGGCACGAAAAACCCGGTTCGGCGACCGAGGCCAGCAGCGCCCTCCAGGTGTCCGTGTCTTTGTGCAGTTGGGCGGATTCGTCCCAGGCGTCCTTGTTGCTGGCAATCGCCTGCTGGGCTGAGGGCATGTCCATTGCGTCTCCAGAAAGTCGGTTACAGTGAGCTACGGAAAATAAGCCAATTGCCCGTCAGATGAAACCCTCGCCTGCGGCCGAACTTATCTCTCGGCCCAGGTCACCAAACCGCCGACCTCGGTCATCTTCGTACCCTCACAGGCACAGACGACGGGTCAGGTCATTCAGCAACCATCGGCCTGCGTTGCCTAAATACGGGATCTAACGGACACCCCGCTGACCTTCATGACAGCCCCCTGGTTACAGGCTTACTTCACCCCCGCCCCCCAACATTCGCCTGAAATGAAAGCGGTGTTGCAACTATCCGATGAACTTGCGGCCGAGTTGCTGGAAACCGATCACTTGGTTATTTCAACACCCGTCTACAACTATAACGTCCCTGCGGCACTCAAGGCCTGGGTCGATCATGTGGTGCGTAAAGGCCTGACCCTGGGCGTTGATGGCAAAGGACTGGTGACCGGTAAAAAAGCAACAGTGCTGCTCGCCTCGGGAGGTGTATATACCGACGACTCGCCGATTAAAGACCGTGACATTGCGACCCACTATTTGAAACTGATCCTGAACGTCCTGGGTATCACTGACATAACCTTTATCGCGGCCGGCGGCGCTAAAACCGTAGATCTCGGAGAACTCAGCATGCACGACTTTCTAGAGACATTTGATCATCAAATTCAAAAGTCGCTGGTTTAGACAGCTGTTTTCCTTAACCATACGACTCTGCTCGATCGACTACGTGTGGTTAAACGGGGATTCACTTATGCGGCAGCAACTGAGCGGTACGCGTTTCGCTCTGCCCAAAAAGTTGCGACTCCGATTGGACCTTTTATCCGACTTGAAAATGCCGTTGATTTTCTCGCCTCCGACGCACTCGGAGTGCGTGAAGCAGACGACCGACCTGCACCGTAGTGGGTTCCAACACCGAAAGTGTTGAACATCCATTGTCGACCGCCATACAACTGTCGTCACACCTATGCGACAATATGCAGTATGTCTGGCATGAACCCCGCCTTCATTTCCCAGCAGCTCGGCCATCGTGCGCAGATGCTGCTCTCGACTTATGCGCGTTGGATCAACCCAAGCTCGGACTGGAGCGAATCGGAAGAGCTCCAGATTGGTCCCAAATTGGTCCCAGCTCAAATAAGCGCACCCTAAGCTATTGATAGGTAAAGTAATTGATCTCCACAGCTAACATCACCATGCAGTTCGGCGCCAAGCCGCTCTTCGAGAATGTCTCGGTCAAATTCGGCGCCGGTAACCGTTATGGTTTGATCGGTGCCAACGGTTGCGGCAAGTCGACCTTCATGAAAATCCTCGGTGGCGACCTGGACCCGTCCGGCGGCCAGGTCATGCTGGAACCGAATGTGCGCCTGGGTAAACTGCGCCAGGACCAGTTCGCCTACGAAGAATTCACCGTGCTCGACACCGTGATCATGGGTCACGAAGAACTGTGGAAGGTCAAGGCCGAGCGCGATCGCATCTACTCGCTGCCGGAAATGAGCGAAGACGACGGCATGGCCGTGGCCGAGCTGGAAACCGAGTTCGCCGAGATGGACGGCTACACCGCCGAATCCCGCGCCGGTGAACTGCTGCTGGGCCTGGGTATCCCGCTGGAACAGCACTTCGGCCCGATGAGCGAAGTGTCCCCCGGCTGGAAACTGCGCGTATTGCTGGCCCAGGCGCTGTTCTCCGACCCTGAAGTGCTGTTGCTCGACGAACCGACCAACCACTTGGACATCAACACCATCCGCTGGCTGGAAAACATCCTGACCCAGCGCTCCAGCCTGATGATCATCATCTCTCACGACCGTCACTTCCTGAACAGCGTATGTACCCACATGGCTGACCTGGACTACGGCGAGTTGCGCCTGTTCCCGGGCAACTACGACGAGTACATGACCGTGGCGACCCAGTCCCGCGAGCAACTGCTGTCGGACAACGCCAAGAAAAAAGCGCAGATCTCCGAACTGCAATCCTTCGTCAGCCGCTTCTCGGCCAACGCCTCGAAAGCCAAGCAGGCCACTTCCCGTGCCAAGGCGATCGACAAGATCCAGCTGGCCGAGGTCAAGCCTTCGAGCCGTGTGAGCCCGTTCATCCGTTTCGAACAAACCAAAAAGCTGCACCGCCAGGCGGTCATCGTCGATCGCATGGCCAAAGGTTTCGACGGCAAGCCGCTGTTCAAGGACTTCAGCTTTCAGGTTGAAGCCGGCGAGCGCGTGGCGATCATCGGCCCGAACGGTATCGGCAAGACCACCCTGCTGCGCACCCTGGTCAACGAACTGACGCCGGATGCCGGCAGCATCAAGTGGACCGACGCCGCCGAACTGGGCTACTACGCCCAGGACCACGCCCACGACTTCGAAGACGACATGAGCCTGTTCGACTGGATGGGCCAGTGGACACAGGGCGAGCAAGTGATCCGCGGCACCCTGGGGCGCATGCTGTTTTCCAACGACGAGATCCTCAAGTCGGTCAAGGTCATCTCCGGTGGCGAACAAGGTCGCATGCTGTTCGGCAAGCTGATCCTGCAAAAGCCGAACGTGCTGATCATGGACGAACCGACCAACCACTTGGACATGGAATCCATCGAAGCGCTGAACCTGGCACTGGAAAACTACCCGGGCACGCTGATCTTCGTCAGCCACGACCGTGAGTTCGTATCGTCCCTGGCCACCCGCATCATCGAGTTGAGCGCCAACGGCGTGATCGACTTCAGCGGCACCTATGACGACTACCTGCGCAGCCAAGGCGTGGTCTTCTAAGCACTGCGATCAGCTGTTAGCGACAAGAAAAAGCCCCGTCCACTGCGACGGGGCTTTTTTGTATCTGTCGGTCAGCCGGGTTGATAGTTAGGGTGCTTTCTTTTCCCCCGAGCCCTTGCGATGATGCCCTCACCGCC
>NZ_VJWO01000084.1:0-14870 GCF_014889455.1 Pseudomonas sp. K8 | reverse complement strand
CACTTCCACATATTTCGCCTGCCTGCACTGCTCCTCCCTCCCCGTGGAACAGGCTTCCTTGATCTCCAGCCCAGTGGACGCAGCGCTCAAAGCAATCCCCAACGGCGTCCCAGCCTTGAGCACTTTCGCCACCCTGGAAATCCGCGCAATCCTCTCGGCATACTGGCTGATCTCCCCGGTATGCAAATAACTCTTGGTGGAAATACCGAGCATTTTCTTGATCGAGCCTTCATTACGCAAACCCGTGCCGTAACGGGCGAACCCGCGCAATTGTGCTTCCAGTTTTTTGAACAGGGTTTGGCGACGCGCCAAAAACTCCTCCCGCGCTGCGCCACCGCCTCGGCGCAACGCCTGTTTATGCAGGGCATCGATTTCTTCCAGGGTTTTGACGATCGCCTTCAAGTGGTGATTCCACGCATCTCCCGCCGTGCCGATACCGAGCGACGTGTAGCCGAGCAGTTTCTGCAACAAATCGTAGTTTTGCAGGGCAAAGGCGTCGCCCCCTTCGGCCATCACGCTATGTCGGATACGCCAGGCGGATTGCATCAGCAGATGCTCTTCCGGCTTGCACAACGCCGTGGAGTCATCACCGATGATGACCAACTGCCCCGGCAACACCACAACGTTCCGGATATGGGTATTGAGCATGTCGAACTTAGCTTCGGCGTGCTGGCTCAAGCGCAATCTTGCCTTGAGTTCAACTGAGGTTTGTTGCCAATCATTAATGAACGCATAGGGCTGAGACATTAAAAACCTCTCAGCCGCAGTGGGCGAAGGGAGCCGGTTGATGTGGGCGTATTGCTTGCCATACGTGCATTCCTGATTGAATGAAGATGGCGTCGTAATCTAATTAACGGCTCAAGCGCTGTCGCGGATTTAGCCGGTGAATTCGCGCATCGTCGATCAACTTTGGAAATGGACTTCTCCTCGTCTACCAATAGCTGTCAGACACTTCCTAATAGCTATTCCAATGGAATAATTTCGTTAACCAATATGACTGCGGCAACGCAAATGACGCGAAACGTCACTAGTACCAGATAATGTAAAGAGTCTCTTTGGTTGGTCGCATCCAGCCAGTTTTTTACCCCGTACTCCATTCGATCACGGGGCTTTTTTGGCTCAGCAACTTAAGAAAAACATTCCTACTGAGCACTATTTCATTTACGCAGCCAAAAAACGACGCCGCACATAAAGACAACGACGATGACGAAATAGATACCACGAAACAAGTTTTTCAGGCTGCGAGGAAACTCCTGGACTTGCTGCCAGTCAATGACACCGCGTTTCAAGTTCCGTTTTGGCAGCAATACTGCTACTGCGACCGCACCGAATCGCATCATTCTCCCTCGCGGTGAGTTGTCCCAAAACTGGGCGTGAAACACAACGAAACTGCATTTATTCAGAAGGCGCTCCATGTAGTCGAGACGTCGGCAGGCCAGAAAAACGCCTATTAGTACAACGATATTGATAGAGAGTATTAACGCCACCAGAAACCAAAACATAACGCGAGAATTTAAGAAATAGTCAATACCTAACACTATTTGCAAAGCCAAAAATAGGTACCAAAGACAAAGAAAACCACACCAACGAAGAGCATTCCCCTGAACAGGTTTTTAAGGCCACGAGGAAATTCCTGAACTTGCTGCCAGTCAATAACGCCGCGCTTCAAATTCCTCTTTGGCTGTAGTACTGCCACTGTAATTGCAGACAGCCGCATCATTCTTCCTCGCGCAGAGTTGTCCCAAAACCGGGAGTGAAATACGACGAGACTGCATTTATTCAAAAGCCGCTCCATATATTCCAGCCGTCGATAGGCCAGGAAAACACCTATGAGTACGACAACGACGACCGAAACACACAAGGCTAATTCAATCCAAAAAATGATGAGCGGATTTAGGAAGTTGTCAATATTCATAGAGTTTTTCACCCACCATTTCCCCACCTCTGCTACCAATCGCACCTCCTACAACCCCCCCAGCCGCGCCACCGATTAATAGACAAGCCAGTGAGCCTGGACCGGTTGTTGGTATCAATACGGCAAGACACAAACTTGATCCTATATAACCTCCTAGAGCGCCTCCTCCAACCCCCATCGTGAACTTCCCCACCTCCACATACTTAGCCTTCGTACACTGCTCTTCCCTCCCCGTGGAACAGGCTTCCTTGATCTCCAGCCCAGTGGACGCAGCGCTCAAAGCAATCCCCAACGGCGTCCCAGCCTTGAGCACTTTCGCCACCCTGGAAATCCGCGAAATCCTCTCGGCATATCGACTGATCTCCCCGGTATGCAGATAACTCTTGGTGGAAATACCGAGCATTTTCTTGATCGAGCCTTCATTACGCAAACCCGTGCCGTAACGGGCAAACCCGCGCAATTGTGCTTCCAGTTTTTTGAACAGGGTTTGGCGACGCGCCAAAAACTCATCCCGCGCGGCGCCACCGCCTCGGCGCAACGCCTGTTTATGCAGGGCATCGATTTCTTCCAGGGTTTTGACGATCGCCTTCAAGTGGTGATTCCACGCATCTCCCGCCGTGCCTATACCGAGCGACGTGTAGCCGAGCAGTTTCTGCAACAAATCGTAGTTTTGCAGGGCAAAGGCATCTCCCCCTTCGGCCATCACGCTATGGCGGATACGCCAGGCGGATTGCATCAGCAGATGCTCTTCCGGCTTGCACAACGCCGTGGAGTCATCACCGATGATGACCAACTGCCCCGGCAGCACCACAACGTTCCGGATATGGGTATTGAGCCTGTCGAACTTGGCTTCGGCGTGCTGGCTCAAGCGCAATCTTGCCTTGAGTTCAACTGAGGTTTGTTGCCAATCATTGATAAACGCGTAGGGCTGAGACATTAAAAACCTCTCAGCCGCAGTGGGCGAAGGGAACCGGTTGATGTGAGCCTGTTGCTTGCCATGCATGCATTCCTGATTGAATGAAGATGGCGTCGTAATCTAATTAACGGCCCAAGCGTTGTCGCGGATTTAGCCGGTGGATTTGCACGCGGTAGATCAATTTGGGAAATGGACTACCCCTCGCAAGCTAATCGCTGTCAGACACTTCCCAACATCTACTCCAACAGACTGTTTTCATTAAATAACATGGCCACAGTAATGCAACGGACACGAAGGCCATCAGCGTCTTGTGATGTAAAAATCTCCTTGGATTGGTCGCCTCCAGCCAATTCTTTGCCCTACGGCCCATTCGGTCACGGCACTTTTTTAAAGTAGGTACAAGAGTGGCCCGATATAAAAGCATACGTTTCGACTAATGGAGGATTTCACTATGGCCGTTTTATTGACTGCGGAACAAATGAGGTACGCCAAAGCGTCTAACCCGTTCCAGATAAAGAACCCGGAACAAGTTGTCAATACATTCACGATAACGGAAGAATCAAAAGCTTCGGACACGTTGAAGCTTCGAAAACAAGAGTCGATTGATGATCTTAAAGCATTTTTGAAAGACTACGACATGACATCGATCACCACCAACGAACTAAAAAAGTCGGCAGACGGCTTTATGAAAACGACGTAATTGATGGCGAGGCGTTTCATATGTTCATATCTGGCCTGGGTGCTTTTGATGCCAACGGCCAGCAAGCTGAAACTGACGTAAAATACAATACAATCGCCTTATTTAACGAAAAATTAGAAGATTACCCTTCGTTTCTTGAAAGCCATCCCAACGTGAAGCGGTCACAAGGCTTCCCCGAATATGTTCAAGGCATGTTCGCTGCCAATCATGCAATCAATGCACTGGCATTTTTTGTTAATTCTTCCCGCAGTGATCTCTCGATAGAGGAGCGTGCCTGAGTTTGGCTCTTTATCCCGTACACCCACTCCATCACAGGCGATTTGTCTCGTTCAAAATCAAACTACGATAATGCCCCGGATTCGACCCGACCCATTTACGAAACGCCTTGTAGAACGAACTGGCATCGGCAAATCCCAATCGCGTGGCAATTTCGGCAAAGCTGATCTGCGGTTCGGCCAGCCAGACAATCGCCAACTCTTTGCGCACGCTGTCCTTGAGCCCCTGATACGTTTGCCCCTCTTCCGCCAAGCGGCGGCGCAGGGTCGAGGCGGAGATGCACAGGTTGGCGGCCAGGCCGTCGGTTTCCGGCCAGATGTCGGGCGGCATCTGGCGCAGGTCGTGCTTGATGCGCGTGGCCAGGCTGTCGGGGTCGCGGTATTTGACCAGGATATTGGCCGGTGCGTGGCCAAGGAAACGCTTGAGTTCTTCGGCGCTGCGCTTGATCGGTAGGTCGAGGCAATCGGCGGAGAAGATCATGCGCGTGCGCGGCCGGTCGAAACGCAGGTTGTCGGAGAACATCACCCGGTAATCGTCACAAAAATCCGGTTGTGGACAGCGCAGTTCGATGGCCAGGATCGGTATACGCCGCCCCGCGAGCCAACAGGCGACGCCGTGGACGATCATCCAATAAGTGAAATAGCTGAACGCCCGGCGCGGCTCGGGCTCGGTTTCGAGCAGCACGATTTCCGCCAGGCTTTGCTGGCGCACCAATTGGGCAGGCAGATGCTCGAGCATCAATGACAGGAACGCTAAGCCGGTTTCCAGCCCGGCCGCCACCGTCGGTTGAGCCATGGCCACGCGGCACAGAAACGCCAGGCTGCCGGACTTGAGCGGGCGCGGGTCCATGCCAAAAAACTCATCGTCCAGGCGCCGCGCCAGCAGGCGCCACAACCGAGCGTAGGTCGTGGCCGAGACACGTGCACCAGGCTGCAACAGCAGCTCGGGAGCAATGCCCGCCTTGCTCAAGGCCTCAACGCTCGCTGCCTCCGACGCGCAGCTCTGCAACAGGGCTTCGCGCACAAGATGGATGGAGATGGTGTCTTTTTCCGACATGGGTGTGGGGCAATCCAACGGCACAAAAGGTGGGGTGCATCATAAGGGCGCTTGAGCTTTGCCACCACCGTTCAGCCGCCGTTCAGTAAAGGTCAATGTTTCTTGTTTGGCAATGAGTATCATTATGTTACAACTTAGCTTCCTATCCAGTTTCCCTGCGGTGTCGAATGCTTGTTCCCTTTCTCATCATGTTGCGCGAAGGCATTGAAGCCGCATTGATCGTTGGCATCATCGCCAGTTACTTGCAACAGACCGGCCGTGGCCAGTGGATGCCCGCCGTGTGGGTCGGTGTCTTCCTCGCCGCGGCCCTGGCCTTGCTGGTCGGTGGTGGCCTGGAACTGATGAGTGCCGAATTTCCGCAAAAGCAGCAGGAATTGTTCGAAGGCGTGGTCGGCCTGGTCGCCGTGGGCATTCTCAGTTCCATGGTGTTCTGGATGCGCAAGGTTGCACGCTCGATCAAACATTCGCTGCACCAATCCCTCGACCATGCCCTGGCCGGCTCGCGCCACCAAGTCACCGCACTGATCCTGATGGTGTTTTTCGCCGTGGCCCGTGAAGGCCTGGAAACCGTGTTTTTCTTGTTGGCGGTGTTCCAGCAGAGTGAAGGCCCCGGCGCACCGCTGGGTGCCCTGCTCGGCCTGGTGCTGGCGATCATCGTCGGGTTCCTGATTTACAGCGGCAGCATGCGCCTGAACCTCGGCGCGTTTTTCCGCTGGACTGGCCTGTTCATCCTGGTGGTGGCCGCCGGCATCCTCGCCAACTCCGTGCAGGCCCTGCATGAAGCCGGCGTGTGGAACCACCTGCAAAGCGTGCTGTTCGATGTCAGCGCGACGTTGCCGATGGATGGCCCGGTGGGCTCGGTACTCGCCGGGATGTTCGGCTATCAGGATGCGCCGACCGTCAGCACGCTGGGGGCCTACCTGATCTACCTGGTGGTGGCCCTGGCGATGTTCTTCCTGCCCGCGGCACCCGCCAAGCCGGTCGCCGCGCCCTCTTCCGTTTCTCACCCGTAAGGACCGTCTCTTGTCCAACCCAACTCCTCAACCGGCCTCGCCGCCACGCGCCCTGCGCTGGGCGGTGGCCGGCTCGGCGGTCGTGATGATCGCCGCCGGCGGCCTGTTCTACTATGCCTCGCAGCTGGCAGCGACCAAGCGCCAGACCCACCAAGATGAAACCGTCGTGACCATTCACGGCCACGCCTGCGAACCCAACGCACTGACCGTTGCGGCCGGGCGCGCGAGTTTTCGCATCATCAACCGCTCCGACCGCGCGGTGGAATGGGAGATCCTCGACGGCGTGCTGGTGGTCGAAGAACGCGAAAATATCGCGCCGGGCCTGAGCCAGGTGATCAATGCCAATCTGTTGCCCGGCGACTATGCAATTACCTGCGGCCTGTTAAGCAACCCGCGCGGCACCTTGCACGTAACGCCGACGGCGGCATCCGACGCCCAAGCCAAGGCCAAGCCGTCGATGGTGGCGTTTATCGGGCCGTTGTCGGAATTCCGTGTGTACCTGAGCAGCCAGGCCAGCGCTCTGATCAAGGCCACGACCGCCTTGCAACAAGCGATCGACGCCGGTGACCTGGCCCAGGCTCAGGCGCTGTATGTGCCGGCCCGCGAGGCTTATCAGCGTCTCGCCGCGGCGTCGCAACGCCTGGCGCAACTGGATAACGCGATCAACGCCCGCGCCGATTATTTCGAAAAACGCGAGCAGGACCCAGCCTTCAGCGGCTTCCACCGCCTCGAATACGGCCTGTTCCAGCAACGCAGCCTCGATGGCCTGGCCCCGCTGGCGCAGCGCCTGGTGAGCGACGTCGGCACCCTCAAGCAACAGTTGCTGGCGCAGTCGCTGCCACCGGAACAACTGGTGAGCATCGTGGTGCGCAACCTCAATAGCCTGGCCGACGTGCGCGCCGTCAGTGGCGAAGAGGAGCGCTACAGCCATATCGACCTGAACGGTTTCGCCGCCAACCTGGATGCCGCGCGCAAGGTGGTGGACCTGATGCGTCCGCTGCTGAGCAAGTCCGCCGCCGACCTGTTGCCGAACATCGACACGGCCCTCGCCGCGTTCGAGACGGCGCTCGATGGTTTGAAAGTCGACGGCCAATTCAGCCGCTACGACCGTGTTACCGCCGATCAGCGCAAGCAGATCGCCGACAAGGCCAAGGTACTGGCCGCCGCACTCGATGGAATCGACCCCGCCCTTGGCCTCTCCGGCCTACAGTGAAGACGACCGCATACATGAGTGATTTACCACCGTTAGACCTTCAACGCCGTCGCGTCCTGCTGGGCATGGCCGCCACCGGTGCCGCGCTTGCCGGCAGCACCTTGAGCTGCCCGGCCATGGCTGCTGCCGCCGAGCAAGTGACCACCGCCCCGCGTAGCGACAAGACCCAGGACCATCACGATTTTTTCGGCAAGCACCAAAGCGGCATCGTCACCCCGCGCCCGGCCTGCGGCATGCTGGTGGCCTTCGATGTCCTGGCTGCTGATCGCGACGACTTGGAGCGGCTGTTCCGCACCCTCAACGAGCGCATCAGTTTCCTGATGACCGGCGGCAGCGTGCCGCAGGTCGACCCGAAACTGCCGCCCACCGATTCGGGCATCCTCGGCCCGGTGGTTACGCCGGATAACCTGACCATCACCGTATCGGTCGGCGAATCGCTGTTCGATGAGCGTTTCGGCCTCAGCGCAGCCAAACCCAAGCGCCTGATCCGCATGGTCGGTTTCCCCAACGATGCGTTGGAAGCGGCGCAGTGCCACGGCGACCTGAGCCTGCAATTTTGCTCCAACACTCCGGATACCAATATCCACGCCCTGCGCGACATCGTGAAAAACCTGCCCGACCTGCTGCTGGTGCGCTGGAAGCAGGAAGGCAGCGTGCCGCCGCAGGCGCCCGCCCGCCCCGGCGAGCCTGCGCAGAGTGCGCGCAACTTCCTGGGCTTTCGTGACGGTTCGGCCAACCCGAATTCCAACGATGCCAAGACCATGGACCAAGTGGTCTGGGTGCAGCCCGGCAGTGACGAACCGGCCTGGGCGGCCAATGGCAGCTACCAGGCGGTGCGGATCATTCGCAATTTTGTCGAGCGTTGGGACCGCACGCCGCTGCAGGAACAGGAAAGCATCATCGGCCGCATCAAGCCCACCGGCGCGCCCATGGGTGGTCAGCACGAAGCCCAAGTGCCCGATTACAGCAAAGACCCGCAAGGCAAGCTGACCAAGCTCGATGCCCATATCCGCCTGGCCAACCCGCGCACCCCGCAGACCCAGGCCAACCTGATCCTGCGCCGACCGTTCAACTACTCCAACGGCGTCAACAAAAACGGTCAGCTGGACATGGGGCTGCTGTTCATCTGCTACCAGGCCGACCTGGAAAAAGGTTTTATCAGCGTACAAACCCGGCTCAACGGCGAGCCCCTGGAGGAGTACCTCAAGCCAGTCGGCGGCGGGTATTTCTTCACCTTGCCGGGGGCAACGGGACCGAAGGATTTCATCGGGCGCACGCTACTTGCTGCAACGCACGTTCAACCTCCTGCCAACACTTAAAGCGGAAACCGTCCCATGAACAAGTCGACTCTCGCGCTGTCGCTGTTAATCACCCTCTCACCCCTGGCGGCCTTCGCCGCCACGGCGCCGCTGGACCTGGTAGGCCCGGTGTCGGACTACAAGATCTACGTCACCGAACAAATCGCTGAGCTGGCGACCCAGACCCAGGCGTTCACCGACGCGGTGAAAAAAGGCGACCTGGCCACCGCCAAGCAGCTGTATGCGCCGACCCGCGTGCATTATGAGGCCATCGAACCGATCGCCGAGCTGTTCAGCGACCTCGACGCGGCCATCGACTCGCGGGTCGACGACCACGAAAAAGGCGTGAAGGCCGACGACTTCACCGGCTTTCACCGTATCGAGTACAGCCTGTTCGCCGAAAACACCACCCACGGCCTCGACGCCTTGGCCGACGGCCTGAACAACAACGTCAAGGACCTGCAGACGCGCGTGGCCGGCCTGACCTTCCCGCCGGAAAAAGTCGTGGGCGGCGCCGCAGCCCTGCTCGAAGAAGTCGCCGCCACCAAGATCTCCGGCGAGGAAGACCGCTACAGCCACACCGACCTGTATGACTTCCAGGGCAACATCGACGGCGCGAAGAAAATCGTCGACCTGTTCCGCGGCCAGATCGAGAAACAGGACACGGCCTTCCTGGCCAAGGTCGACAAGAACTTCGCCAGCGTGGACACGATCCTGGCCAAGTACAAGACGGCGGACGGCGGTTTCCAGACCTACGACAAGGTCAAGGAAAACGACCGCAAAGCCTTGGTCGGCCCGGTCAATACCCTGGCTGAAGACCTGTCGACCCTGCGCGGCAAACTGGGTTTGAACTGAGCCCTCTAGGCCTCGCTCAACGGTCGGTACCCTTCCAACGGCGTACCGACCGGCAAGCCGCTTTCAGGATTGGCCGCATACCAATGCGCGCCCATCTGCACCGCTCGAATGGGCACGCCTTGATGGTGCCCATTGTGCGTTGCCACCGCGCGATCTATTGCCGCGTGTACGCCGAAGAATGTGCGCAACTTTTCCTGCGCCGCGAGCATGTTCGCGAACGCCGACACGTTGGGCGCGCTGTTCAACGCGCGAGGCAAGGCGAGCACGCCTTTGGCACTGTTGACCAACAGATCGGCAGCGCCATCTACCGGATTCAAAAACGCGCTGACCACGCTCACGCCCTTTTCCAGCACGCGGAATGCCTTGGCGCCAAAAGGCGCGACAACCTTGGTGGATTTGACCAACGAGCGCACCGCCGTTCCCGCGCCACCTAGAAACGCACCGGCCGTATCGATCAACAAGCCCCGCGTACCCTCGATGATATTGCCCTTGGCCAGGTCCACGATGGCCCCGACAAACGGAATCATGCTCAGCAAAATACTGTCGTTGCGTTGCGACACTTCTCGTTGTTGCTCAAGGGGTAATTGGCCCTGGGCGTACTTGAGCACACTGTCGCGGTGATGAATGAAATTGCCCTGCATGATCCGGTCGACAATCGCTTGGCTGCGGGGCGATGCAAAGCTGTTGGGCACCGCCGCGCTCACGCGGCCATCCGCAGCCGCGGGAGCGGCCGGCAAGGTATCACCGAGCTTATCGATAATGATGCCGGCGGACGAAACGTCCGATCGCGGCAAGGCATCGGAGGTGTAGGCGGTGAAGTCGAACGGCTCCACTGCGCCGTTCTGCAACAGGACCGTCGAGGGCGCCCAACGTCCGTAGGTGCGCTGCGTCTCTTCGAGGGTGCCGCCCAGCACCAGTTGCTCGGGTAAGTCCGTGCGCTTAACGATCATCATCTTGGCCGGGAACACTTCAAAGTAGCTGATCTCCCCGTTGTAGTCACAGCGGATCAGCGTGCCTTTGCGCCCTCGTCGCGCTTCGACTTGCGCGGATGTCTGGTCCAGCGTGGGCACCCCGTCGATCTGTTCGCGCAGGGTAAATAGCTCGACGGCGCCATACTCCAGGGCCTGGCGATCAGCCAGGGGCAAGTTGGCGATCATGCGCTTGGTGGTAATGCCCAAGCCTTGCTTGAGGCTCGCCAGGTAGCCGTCGACTTCGCTCACCACTTGCCCCGGCAGGCTGGGCAAACGCTTGATCCTGGCATTCAGGGCGCGCACGTTTTTGACGATGGCAGCTTGTTCGGTGCGACTTGGGCGTGCGTTTGAAAAGGGCGTTCTTGCAGCGCCAGTGGCGCCGGGAGTGTCAGCCTCCAGCAGCATCCAGCGGTCCCTGACCAGGTCGCCGGTCATATAGGTCTCGATCAGCGAACGGATCTTGGGTTCCGAGACCTTCATGTTGCGGCGCTCGTCCGGGTCCGCAACGTAGACCTGCAACGCTTGCAACTGGGGCCCGCTGAGTTCCGGGAACACCTTCTGCAGGTTCGCGACCGCCTGGTCCCGGCGTGTCGGCAGCGGCGTCTTGAACGCCATCAGGGCCTGCAGGAGTTGCTCGCGCTGGGCCTGAAAGGCTTCACTGGCCTGCTGGTAGTGCTGCGGTGAATAGCGACCGTCGGCGGTCTTGGCGTAAACCCCTTGCATCATGCCCCAGTCCAGCAACACGTCGACGCCGTGGTTATCCAGCACTGCCGCCTCGTCCGCAGTGCGTGCATCCAGTCGGGCAAGCGCCATGATTTCCGGGTAACTCATCGCCCGCGAGCTGCCCGCGCCGCCTTGACGTTCGGCAAAGGTCACGCCCAGGCGCAGATCCGCCCATTCCGCAGACCCCATGCGCAGCGTGGAAGGAACATCCCGAATCAGAAACTCAGGGGCGGCAGCGGCCAGAAACAGGTGGGCCAACAGGGGCGCGACCTTGGGGTCCAGTGAGGTTTTTTTCCACAGGTGCGTTTCGATATCCGTGCGTACCGAGGCCAGCGTTCGCCCATTGTTGGCAGGTTGGTAGATGTCATAGCCGGCAATGGTCCCGGGGCGTCCCGGGGCGTCGGGGTCGATTTGCAGCATGATGGCCGCCAGCACCCACTGCTTGGCTTCGAGCGTCGAGAGTTGATCGCTGCCGGACGCGCCCTGGAACTGGCGATTGCGCGCCACGGCCCTGCCCCAGTTCAACGCCACGGGGCTGTTCAGGACCTGCTCGAGGAAGCGATCAGCGTCGGCGCGCAAGGTGCCTGCGCTGTTGAGAGCAAGCACCCCGCGGATATCCAGGACACGCAGCAGGTTCACCGCAGGCTTGTTGCCAGGAGTATCGTCATCGCTCAACTCCGCCACGAAGCGTTTGTCGGCGTCGGACAAGACGCCAGGGGCCCACTGACGCGCGATCAACTGCGTATAGTCCCCCAGCGCCGGCGCTGGCGGCAGCGCAGCGTCGAGCCAGCGCAGGATATTGCGCACCTCCCGCGCCGTCTTCGGCACCGACAACCCATGGGACGCCAGCACCTCGCTGACCGCTGCCTGCTCGGCGCCGTCAATCGCCAGCGACGAGGTGCGGCTGATCGGCGTTTGCACGTCGGCCAGCAACACCTCGTCTTCATCGGAGAGGTGCCGCACGCGCTCACTCAAGGTGCCCGCCAGATGCACGCGCTCGTCCATCACGTCGATGACTTTTCTAGCCCTCAGGTTGCGCTGCTCCAGGCGCCCCTTGACCTCCGGCGACAAGGCAGACCAGTCCGCCGTCGAGAGTGCCTGGCGCACGGTTTGCAGTTCGTCGGCGGTGTGCGGCGGGTGAATACCATACCCCTGCAACACCGCGTTGCGAGACAAGCCTTCGCTCTCAGGATGCACATACGCAAGCCCGTTGCCGGCCACATCCAGGGCGGCAGCGGCGGCGCGCAGCCTGGCGCGGACCTGCCACCATCCCGAGGTGTCGTTCAAGGTGAAGGTCTTTTGTGTCGCTACCCCACTGTCGACGACCCAACCGCTGACCGAGTCGGGTTTGACCACGACGGTATCCAGGGCCATCCCTTTGCTGACGACCCAGGCCCGCATCTCGGCGGTATTGAAGGCACTGCGCAGCGCCTCGAAGCCTGGACGAATCGTGGCGCCATGGGGAATCTGGACGCTCGAGTCCGCTAGCTGACGCAGGGCCGAGGTGCTCAACGCCGTGTGTAATTGATGATCGGCCTCCGCCGACGTGGCCGGCGCTGGCTGCAAGGTCCATGGCGGCGCCGCGCTGGCAGTTTCGGGCACCGCCGCGCGCCGGTTGCGCACCCGCGTGTCGGGGATCGGGCCGCCAATTGGCGCGGACGTGACTGTCAGCGCCAGCGGAATTGGCGAACGGGCATGAAGGATTGGGGAGACGGGCGACATTTCTAGTTCCTCTCTACCAGTGAATGGCAAGAGTTCTTGTCCTTAAGAACTGTCGAGAGAAAACATACCCGCCTGGGCCAGCGATGCGTGTAGGCGAACTCTCAAGGCTTTGAAGGCAGCAAGAGAGTTCGTTGCACGATTGCCGTGTTACAGAATGCGATACAACAACCGCTCGATCCGCACGCGGCTGACGCGGCGCAGGAACTTGCCGACTGCCTGCGGGTAATCCACCAGGGTCTGCAACTGCTGATAACCTTCGATGCGCGTGGTGTGCTGGAAAATCTGCGCCAGCTCGGTGCGCCGGGGTTCCAGCCACTCGCTCTTGGGGTCATCGATCAGCAAGGCGTTTTCCAGGTCAAGGCGGAACGCGCGTGGGTTGAGGTTGTTGCCGGTCAGCAACGTATAACGCTGGTCGACCCACATGCCTTTGAGGTGGTAGGTGTTGTCGCCGTCGCGCCACAGGTGCAGGTTCAACTGGCCGCTGTCGATCATCGGCTGATGGCGCTTGGCAAAGCGGCGCAGGCTGATTTCGTAGAGGTACGGCAAGGCCGCGATCACCTTGAACGGCTCGCTGGGCGAAATGTAGAAGTCGTTGGCGGTCTTGTCGCCGACGATGATGTCGATCTTCACCCCGCGCGCCAGGGCGCGGTTGATTTCCCGGGTAACCGGCAGCGGCAGGTTGAAGTATGGCGTGCAAATGGTCAGTTGATGCTGGGCGCTGGCGATCAGTTCGAGGATCACCCGGCTCAGGGGGTTGTTCTTACCGACACCGAGCAAGGGGCTGACAGACAGGTGGCCGTTGGGCAACTGGCCGCTGGTGGTGTCGTAGGCCGCGTGCTTGAGGCGGCTGCGCAGGTCGCCGATATCGTTGCGCAGGCTGCGGGTCGTCGGCGGGTTGGGCAAGTCGAGGCGATGCACGGCCTTGGATGCCATCAGCCCGTGCTCCACCAGGTGTTGCATCGAATCCGCCAGCGCTGCGCTGTGGATCAGGTGGTAACGGTCGAAACGGTACTTGTCGAATTTGTGCAAATACACGTTGTTCAGGCTGGCGCCGCTGTACAGCACGCTGTCGTCGATCACAAAGCCCTTGAGGTGCAACACGCCGAACAGTTCGCGGGTCTGCACCGGCACGCCGTAGACCGGCACCTCGGTGGCATGGCTTTGGGTCATGGCCTGGTACCAGGCGCTGTTGCCCGGCTGTTTACCGGCGCCGATCAGCCCGCGCTGGGCGCGCAGCCAATCGACCAGCACCACGATGTCCAGCTCCGGGCGTGCGGCCTTGGCGGCGTGCAAGGCGTCGTAGATCTCCTGCCCCGCCTCGTCCTGCTGCAAGTACAGCGCGACGATATAGATGCGTTGGGTGGCCTGGGAAATTTTCTCCAGCAGGCAACGACGAAACGCCGCGGCGCCGGACAGCACCTCAATCGCCTCGGTGGAGAGTGGGAAACTGCGCAGTTTGGGCAACAGGGAACGTTTGAAGAACGACGGCATAAGGCTCGCAATGGGTCGAATCCGAAGAGGCCCAGAGCTTACACCATGGGGGTGCTCAGGTCTCGTGGCCAGTCAGTGAAAAACCTTGTTGCGAAAGAAGAACGATCGTTCTACTGTATGACACATGAACGATATTACCCGCGAAATTATCCTCGACGTCACCGAGAAGCTGATCTATCGCCACGGCATCGCCGCCACTGGCATGGACTTCCTGGTGAAAACCGCCGGCGTCTCCCGAAAGAGCATCTACCGCTATTTCGCCAATAAGGACGAACTGGTGATCGCGGCCCTGCAACGTCGCGACGCGCGCTGGATGCACTGGCTGCGGGCCGAGGTGGAACGCCGTGAAGACAGCGGCGAGCGCCTGCTCGCAGTGTTCGACGCGCTCAAGGCCTGGTTCGGTTCGGCGGACTTTCGCGGCTGCGCATTCATCAACACCAGCGGCGAAACCGGCGACCCGCAAGCCCCGGTACGCCTGCTGGCGAAGGCGCATAAACACAAACTCTTCGAGTACCTGCTCGAACTGTGTCAAGCCCATGGCACGCCCGAGCCGCAACGGCAAGCCGCGCAACTGCTGATCCTGATCGATGGCGCCATTACCGTGGCCCTGGTGACGGGCGACGCCAGCGCGGCGGATACGGCGCAATCCATGGCACGAACGCTATTGGGACTTTAAACCCACAGGCATCGCAACTTTCGATCAACCCTTATTGTTTTAAGG
>NZ_VJWO01000083.1:0-16236 GCF_014889455.1 Pseudomonas sp. K8 | reverse complement strand
GTGGGGCAAGAGCCCTTTTGGTTACTTTTGGGGCTCTTTTCCAAAAGTGACCCGCTGTAAGAGCGGAACCCATAGCAGCCGTTACCAAAGAAACGGATATGTACTCAACCCAAAAAAATGGTCGGCCCAGAGGCCGCCATCGGGGGCAAGCCCCCTCCCACATTTGGAACGAGGTGAACCTGTTAGATATGTATCGGCTGTCAGGTCGCCATCGCAAGCAACCCCCCTCCCACACTTAGGCCCGCGTACACCCGATAAAAACACCTGGGCCGATCAAGACACCAACCGCGCCCGCCGCGCCTTGAGCCCCGCAAACAACGACGGCGCCAACGCCACGGTCGCCGACCCCAACACCACCACCAACGCCCCCACATACCCCAGCGCATTGATCTCTTCAGCCTGCACAAAATCCGGCCACCACCACGCCGCCAGGGCCACCGCCACAAACGTCACCAAGGGCGTCAGCGCCAGGGTCGCACTCACCCGCGAGGCTTCCCAATGGGCCAGGGCCTCGGCAAATGCGCCGTAGGCCACCAACGTGTTCATGCAGCACGCCAGCAGCAGCCAGCCTTGCAGCGGGCTCAGCTGCAGGGCCTCCAGCGGATGCGCCCAAGGCGTGAGCAACACCGCGCATGACAGGTAGATCACCATCATCACCTGCAGCGAATTCCACACCGTCAGCAATTGCTTCTGGCCCAAGGCGTAGAACACCCAGATAGTAGTGGCGAGCAGGACCGTCAGTACCCCGGCGGTGTAGGTGCCCAGGGACGTCAGCAACTCCACCAGACGCTGGTTGAAGAACAGGCCAAAGCCGATGACCAGCACCACCAGGCCCAACACCTGGCCCAGGCTGAAGCGCTCTTTAAACACAAACACGCTGGCGACCATCAGGAAGATCGGCCCCATCTGCACCACCAGTTGCGCCGTGCCGGGGCTGAGCATGTTCAGGCCCACCAGGTACAGCACGTAGTTGCCCACCAGCCCGCACACGGCCATCGCCACCAGCCAACCGCGACGCGGCCCGAGCACGCGCAGGCTGGGCAAGCGCTTGACGGCGGCGAGGTAGACGAACAGGCAACTGCCGGCGACCGTCAGGCGAAACCAGGTGACGGTGATCGGGTCCATCACCTGCAACACTTGTTTGAGTTTGACCGGGAGAATGCCCCAGAGCAGCGCGGCCAGCAGGGTCAAGCAAAAGCCATAGACCCAGCGGCCGGAAGAGATGTGCATGAGTGCCCCAGAAGCCAGAGGAAGTGGAACCGGCATTCTAGGGGCAAGTACACGGATTGGGATACGGCACTGTGCAAGTGCGGGAGCCGGCCTGCCCCCACAGTGGGCTCAGCGCACAGCTTCGAACAGCCCGGTCGCCCCCATGCCGCCGCCCACGCACATAGTGACGATGCCGTAACGCAGATTACGCCGCTGCAACTCACGCACCAGGTGCCCGACTTGCCGCGAGCCGGTCATGCCGAACGGGTGGCCGATGGAGATCGAGCCGCCGTTGACGTTGTATTTGGCATTGTCGATTTCCAGGCGGTCGCGCGCATACAGGCACTGGGAGGCGAACGCTTCGTTGAGCTCCCACAGGTCGATATCCGCCACCTGCAAGCCCTTGGCCTTGAGCAACTTGGGCACCGAGAACACCGGGCCGATGCCCATCTCGTCGGGCTCGCAGCCAGCCACGGCAAAGCCACGGAAAAACGCCTTGGGCTTGAGCCCAAGGGCCAGGGCTTTTTCCAGGCTCATCACCAGGGTCATCGAGGCGCCGTCGGACAATTGCGAAGAGTTGCCCGCGGTCACCGAGCCGTCTTCGGCAAACACCGGCTTCAAGCCCTGGAGACTGGCCAGGGTGGTGTCGGGGCGGTTGCAGTCGTCGCGCTCGACCACACCGTCGAGCACCTGCACGGCGCCGCTGTTCTTGTCCTCGACGGCGTACTTGACCGCCATCGGCACGATTTCATCGTTGAACAAGCCATCGGCCTGGGCCTGGGCGGTGCGCTGCTGGCTTTGCAGGGCATACCGGTCCTGGTCCTCGCGGCTGACGTGATAGCGGCGCGCAACGATTTCGGCGGTCTGGCCCATGGGAAAATAGAGGCCCGGCACCTGCGCTTTGAGCAACGGGTTGATCAGGTTGTCGGTGTTGACGCTCTTCATGGTCAGGCTGATGGACTCGACGCCGCCGGCGACAATGATCTCGCTGCAGCCCGAGGCGATCTGGTTGGCCGCGATGGCAATCGCCTGCAAGCCCGAGGAACAGAAACGGTTGAGGGTCATCCCCGCCGTGCCGGTGCCCAGTTGCGACAGCACCGCGACGTTGCGCCCGATGTTGTAGCCCTGGGCGCCCTCGTTGGAGCCCGCGCCGACGATGCAATCTTCCACCGTGGCCGGGTCGATGCCGTTGCGTGTCAGCAGCGCGTTGACGCAATGGGCCGCCATATCATCCGGTCGGGTCTGGTTGAACTTGCCGCGAAAGGACTTGGCCAGGCCGGTTCGCACGCTGTCGACGATCACTACTTCACGCATGGGGCTACCTCGATCTTGTCGTTGTTGGGAGAGCACTCGAGAATAAATCCAGGCCCGCCCAACCGCGATGATCATTCACCCCGCCTATAGGCCTACTTCTTCTTGCCTTTCTGGTCGTGCTTGTCGGACTGGGCGAACGCCTCCTCCAACGCCAGGTTGATAGTGCGCAACACCTTGACCCGCGCCCAGCGCTTGTCATTGGCTTCGACCAGGGTCCACGGCGAGACCTCGGTGCTGGTGCGGTCGACCATATCGCCCACGGCGGCACGGTATTCGTCCCACTTCTCGCGGTTGCGCCAGTCGTCGTCGGTGATCTTGAAGCGTTTGAACGGGATCGCTTCACGGGCCTGGAAGCGCTCCAGTTGGGTCTGCTTGTCGATGGCCAGCCAGAACTTGACCACGATCACTCCGGCATCGCGCAGTTGCTCTTCGAAATCATTGATCTCGCCATAGGCGCGCATCGAGTCCATCGGGGTGCAGAAGCCTTCGATGCGCTCCACCAGCACACGGCCGTACCAGGAGCGGTCAAACACGGTGAACATGCCCCGTGCCGGAATCTGCCGCCAGAAGCGCCACAGGTAAGGCTGGGCGCGCTCGTCTTCGGTGGGCGCGGCGATCGGCACGATGCGGTACTGGCGAGGGTCGAGGGCCGCGGCGACCCGGCGGATCGCGCCCCCTTTGCCGGCCGCATCGTTGCCTTCGAATACCGTGATCAACGCGTGCTTGCGCATGCGCTTATCCCGCATCAGGCCGGAAAGACGCGCCTGCTCGGTGATCAACTGCTCTTCGTAGTCTTCTTTTTCCAGGCTCAGGGTCATGTCGAGACTGTTGAGCAGGCTCACTTGGTCCACGGCCGCCGGCAACGGCGCCGGGTTCATGCCGCTGACTTTGCCCTTGGGTTGCCTCAGGGCGTTTTGCAGGCCCTCGAGCAGAATCTTGCCGACGGTGAGACTGCGGTAATTGCTGTCGACCCCTTCGATCACATGCCAGGGCGCGTAGTCGCGGCTGGTGCGACGCAGCATACGTTCGCCGAAGTGAACGAACTTGTCGTAGGTCTTGGACTGCTGCCAGTCCAGCGGGCTGATCCGCCAACTGTGCAGCGGGTCGTCGGCCAGGGCCTTGAGCCGCGCCTTCATCTGTTTCTTGGACAGGTGAAACCAGAACTTGAAGATCACCGCGCCTTCGTCGCAGAACATCTTCTCCAGGCGTTCGGCGCCGGCGATGCCCTGGTCGAGCCGGGCGTCCTTGATTTCGCCCTGCACCCGGCTCTGCAGCATCTGGCTGTACCAGTTGCCGAAGAACACCCCCATGCGGCCTTTTGCGGGCAACTGCCGCCAGTAACGCCAGGCAGGCGGGTGGGCCAGTTCTTCGTCGGTCTGCTGGTCGAAGGTACGCACTTCGATCAGACGCGGGTCCATCCATTCGTTGAGCAGTTTGACCGTCTCGCCCTTGCCGGCACCTTCGACGCCGTTGATCAGGATGATCACCGGGAAACGTTTCTGCTGTTGCAGCTCGAACTGCACTTCCAGCAAGGCTTCGCGCAGGGCCGGTACTTCGGTGTCGTAAGTGTCTTTGTCGATGGCATGACCGATTTCAGCGGATTCGAACATGAGCAGCTCCGTTTCAAGATCGCTCAAGACTAGCGGATTGAGCAGCAACACGCGGGAGGAAATTCCACGTGCGCTTGCCGTGGGTCAATTCATTGCCGGTTGATCGGCTAGAATGGCCACCTTGCCTTTGCCGAGTCGCCCATGAACCCTGTAACCCACGCCCAGCTCGACTGGGACGACCAAGGTCGCCCGCATTCGCGGGTCTTCGACGATGTGTACTTTTCCGACCAGTCGGGCCTTGAAGAAACGCGCTATGTGTTCCTCGAACAGAACCGTTTGCAGGCACGGTTTGCCGCCTTGCCGGCGGGCGGCCGCCTGGTGATCGGCGAAACCGGGTTCGGCACCGGGCTGAATTTTCTCTGCGCCTGGCAGTTGTTCGAACAACACGCGGTGGCCGGCGCGCACCTGCATTTTGTCAGCGTGGAAAAATACCCGCTGAGCCACGCCGACCTGCAACGCGCCCTACTCCTCTGGCCGGAACTGCAGCCGTTCGCCGCGCAATTGCTGGCGCAGTACATCGCCATCCACCCAGGCTTCCAGCGCCTGGTGCTGGATAACGGCCGCGTGACCTTGACCCTGCTGATCGGCGACGCGCTGGAGCAGTTGCCGCAGTTGGATGCGCAAATCGACGCGTGGTTTCTCGACGGTTTCGCCCCGGCGAAGAACCCCGACATGTGGACCGCCGAGCTGTTTGCCGAACTGGCGCGCCTGGCGGCCCCGGGGTCGACCATCAGCACCTTCACCAGCACCGGCTGGGTACGACGCCTGATCAATGCCGCCGGGTTCAAGATGAAGCGCACGCCGGGCATCGGGCATAAATGGGAAATCCTGCGCGGTGAATTCCTCGGCTGGCCGGCCGAGACGCCGTTGCCTGCCGCGGGTAAACCGTGGTTCGCCCGCCCGGCGCCGCTGCACGGCGAACGCAGCGCCCTGGTGATCGGCGGCGGCCTGGCCGGCTGCACCACGGCGGCCAGCCTCGCCGCGCGCGGCTGGAACGTCAGCCTGCTGGAACGCCATGCCCGCCTGGCCGAGGAAGCCTCGGGTAACCCGCAAGGGGTGCTGTACCTCAAGCTGTCGGCCCACGGCACCGCCCTTTCGCAATTGATTTTGAGCGGGTTCGGCCACACCCGGCGCCTGCTCGAACACCTGCACAGGGGCGTCGACTGGGACGGTTGCGGCGTGTTGCAACTGGCGTTCAACGCCAAGGAAGCCGAGCGCCAGGCACAGCTGGCCGCGGCGTTTGCGCCCGGTCTGCTGCAGCCGTTGGACCAGGCCCAGGCTCAAGCGCGCGCCGGGGTGGCGCTGGAACACGGCGGGCTGTTTTTCCCCGAAGGTGGCTGGGTACACCCGCCGGCCTTATGCGAATGGCAAGCCCGGCACCCGTTGATCAACGTGCTGACGCATCACGAGGCCCTTGAGTTGCAACGGGTCGACGGGCAATGGCAAGCCCTGGCCGGCGACACCCTGCTGGCCAGCGCCACGGTGGTGGTACTGGCCGGCGCGGCCGAGATCAAGCGGTTCCCGTTCAGCGCCGAGCTGCCCCTCAAGCGCATTCGCGGGCAAATCACCCGCCTGGCGCAAACCCCAGACAGCCAGGCGCTGGCCACCGTGGTCTGTGCCGAGGGCTACGTGGCTCCGACGCGCCTCGGCGAGCACACCCTGGGCGCCAGCTTCGACTTCAAGAGTGACGACCTGACGCCGACAGTTGCCGAGCATGTTGGCAACCTGGAGATGCTGCAGGAAATCTCCGTCGACCTGGCCCACCGCTTGAACGCCGACACACTGGCCGCCGATCAGCTCGAAGGGCGCGCCGGGTTCCGCTGCACCAGCCCGGACTACCTGCCGATTATCGGGCCGCTGGCCGATCGCGCCCTCTTCGACCAGGCCTACGCCGCGCTGCGCAAGGACGCCCGTCAGCCCCCCGAGGCCGAGTGCCCGTGGCTCGACGGCGTGTACATCAACAGCGGCCACGGCTCACGCGGCCTGGTGACCGCGCCGCTGTGCGCCGAACTGCTGGCGGCCTGGCTGGACGATGAACCCCTGCCGCTGCCCAGAAGCGTGGCCGACGCCTGCCACCCCAATCGATTCGCCGTGCGCGCGTTGATTCGCGGCACCGGCGGGTCATAACAACGGCGCGGTCAAGCGTCCGAGCTGGCCCTCTTCAAACAGCCGGTCCACAACGGCAAACCGCGCAAAACTTGTATATTCACCAAGCCTATTTACCACCCGCAAATCCGCCGCCACGCGCTGCGCAGGCTCGGGTCCGAACAGTCAAGGCGGTTTGCCTTATAACAGATTGATCTAAAACTCCACTGATAGCCGTGTGTCAGTTTCTGGGTACGTGCCTTTTGGGCGTATTGAGTATTGACCCCTCCCCAACGGAAAAACCGGTAAGGAATTTATGTGCGGATTAGCTGGAGTATTCTAGATGCTCCCAGCAAGGGACTTTAGCGCCTTTAGAGGCCCCCGAAAGCCCCTGCTGGGAACATCAGATGGTACAGAAAGTGGTACGAGCAACACCCCTCCCCCGGCGTCCTGCCGACCGAACACAACTTCCCAATTTCAAGATGCTGGCCGTATTGATGGCAAGCCCGCGAGCTGTGCCGGCAACGCACGCCTGGAGCCTTAAGGTGCGCAGCCAACAAAGCCGGACGCCAAAATTAACGAGCGCTCTCGCTCTCTAATTTGACTTTTTTCTTCGATCTGATCCAATCGGTAAGCGCGCCAACGCGCATCATCGACGGCTTCTCTATAAGCCTGAAAGTTAGGCCGCACACAAATATAAGAACAGGGGTTGCCAGTATGATCACGCTCCAGTACTGAAGCGGGGTCAATTGGCTGGATATGGTACTGCCGAAACAAAACTTGAAAATCACAAACAACAGAATCCCATGAAGAAGATATATCCCATATGCCATTTCACCCATTGATCGCGACACTTTAAGCCTGAGCAATCCAAATAGGCTGTTTCCGCCAGCGATCAATGAGAAAGCCACTACCAGAAATATAACTGGCAAGCTTTCATCATAAATCGCTGGATAGAGAATTATAGTTAGTGCGATAGCACAAATTACAATGCATGCTGCCAATTTTGAAACTGCAAAAGCATTAAAGCGATCATATCTAACCATAATTGCAGATACTATGCCGCCTAAAAACAGCCACCCGAAATAGCTGCTATAGCCCTTCGAATTAAAAACATACACGGCAAATACTGCAATAACCAAATACCTTATAGGAGCCTTAATCCCTACAGCTAGAGCGATAAATGGGAGAAACAGATAAAAGAACCACTCATAGGGTAGCGTCCATGTAACGCCAGCACTGATATGCCTTGTGCCAAGCATTCCATTTAAATCAGGTGCGCCATAAATTCTAAATCCGATCCACTTCATCGCGCCAGATAAAATCCTGCCTATGGGTTGCGCTGGGTCATCCTTGGTCACAATCCATACAATCAAAAACATCAAAGCTGTCGAAAACAAATAAAGAGGTGTCAGTCTCAAAAACCGAGAGACGTACAATCGTAGCCAGTCAACTCCGCGATCGCGATCATCCAGTAGCTTATTAAAGAAAAGAAATCCCGTTATCATGAAGAACAGGGCGACGCCTATTTGGCCAAAGTGTACAAAAACCCTAAACGGCGGCAACTCCCAAACACCTGTTTGCAAATAGTAGTACCAGACGCAGGAGTGATGAAGAAACACAAAGAAAGCGAGATATCCTCGCAAGCCGTCGATAGTCACAAATCGACCGTGGGGGGATGACGCCACCAGCTTATTCATTATTAAACAAGTCGATAATAATGCAACCACAACTGATATTAATGCAGCAAATATACTTATAGTTTCCACTTGAGCACGTACTTCCCTAGATGGTTTGCAGGTTTTCCGCATAATATCTTGTTTTCCATGATAGATCATGCTCTCTGTGGTTCTGCTGCGTGGCAATCACACCCTATTTACCCAAGCTGTCATACGCCTGCTCGCAGGTCACTCCCCGGCCGTGGCTTTGGTCAGCGCCTGCAAACGTTCTTCACATATTCCTGAAGAGTTTTCAGGGCTGCTTGGTCAGCAATGATCCCGGCTCGGATATCGAAAACAGTTGATCCAGCAGCCGTAGAGAGTTCGACGGAGCCTGCATCGCCCAGGCCGGAGGCGCTGGCGGGGCTGGGCACGTTGCCGCCACCGGGACGACAACTTCCTGCGATGCGCAGCCGGTGAGCAGAGTCAGCAGCAGCGCGGCGCAGTTTTTCATTCTCGGCAAGGTCATCGGTTTTCTCCTTCTGAACTTTCTGGTCGAGGTCGGCAAGCGCCTGCTCGGCTATCTGCTGCTTCTCAAGTGCTTGGCGCGCCTGGGCGGCACCAGCGTTGGCAATGGTGGTTAGATCAGCTTGATAGCTGGCCTTGTTGTCGGAGATGATCTTGTCGTAGCTGTTGGCCTGCCACATCCAGGCCCCGGAGGCGCCGATCAGCAGCGCGGCTATATAAGGAAGGGCTTTCAGCCAGATCGCGCTCATGCCAGCACCTTCAATGCCTTGTCATACAGCGCCTGGCGGTCGGCCTGGCCGGTGAGCCCACCATTGATGCGCCGGGTGATCTTTGTCAGGTCACCAGCATCAGCCAGGGTATTCAGCCCATTGGCCGACCAGAACCACGCCGCCGACATCGCCGCGTACTGAGGTTTCTCAAGCAATTCAGGATGATTGATCAGGTCCAGGCCCAGGGCTTCACCGCACGCAGCGTAGTTGGCCTTGCCGGTCACCTGGATCGGGCCTCGCCCGCGATACTTCCAGCCGTCACCAGGGGCAGCGTTACCCATGCGACAGGCATACACGACATTCGCGATCTGCTCAGGCTTGCGGGCACATGCCGTTGCTCGCACCAAGTCGAACCGGCTCGGCCAGGTCTTCATCAGCCCATCCGCGCTGTAGTTCAGGTTTTCCACCAGGCGCGTCAACTGGCCCGACTCGTGCCCGACCTGGGCGATGAATGCAGCGGCGCGCGGCGTGCCGACGATGCCGTAACGGTTCATTGCTGTGTTCAGGACAGGAACAAAAACGCCGGCTTAGGCTGTATGGGGAGATAAAGGAGAGGACAAAAACGAAGGTGTCGCGGGAAGTTTTATTGAACGATCGAGCTTTGAAGGCACTCGAAAAAGCCAGACTTCTTACGGCGGCGCGCTCTGATTATGTTTTCGCGCCGGAAGGAGCGGGTGAAAGATCAGAGCTGTACATCCGCTCCGAAACAGGGTCTAAGCGTTATTGGTTGGCAGCACTGCGCAAGCTAGGGATGCGTTACCGTCGGATGTACGACACGCGGCACACCTATGCAACGATGTGCCTCATGTCCGGCATGAACCCTGCTTTCATTGCTGCGCAACTTGGACACAGTGTCCAGGTGCTGCTTTCAACCTATGCCAAGTGGATCAGTTCCCCGAGCGATTTTGCGGAGCTTGAGAAGCTGGATTTGCCGCAAAATGGTACAAAAATGGTACTTGAATCGCGGTAGATGCGCTTAGGCCCAGCAACTACAAGGCCTTTAGCACTATGTGCGGATTAGCTGGAGAACTACGTTTCGATGCCCAACCTGCCGACCTGGCTGCGATTGAGCGCATCACCCATCACTTGGCCCCACGCGGCCCCGACGCCTGGGGCTTCCATGCCCAGGGGCCGAT
The DNA here is from genome assembly GCF_014889455.1 of Pseudomonas sp. K8. Classification (NCBI taxonomy): domain Bacteria; kingdom Pseudomonadati; phylum Pseudomonadota; class Gammaproteobacteria; order Pseudomonadales; family Pseudomonadaceae; genus Pseudomonas; species Pseudomonas sp. K8. The sequence goes on along the minus strand of NZ_VJWO01000083.1, from coordinate 6,427 downwards.
TGCCCTGGGCCATCGACGCCTGAAAATCATGGACCTGTCGGACGGCTCTGCCCAACCGATGGTCGATGCGCAGCTGGGGTTGTCCCTGGCCTTCAACGGCGCGATCTATAACTTCCCGGAACTGCGCCAGGAGCTCGAATCCCTGGGCTACGCCTTCTATTCCGGCGGCGACACCGAAGTGCTGCTCAAGGGCTATCACGCCTGGGGCGAAGCCCTGCTGCCCAAGCTCAACGGCATGTTTGCGTTTGCGATCTGGGAGCGCGATACCCAGCGTCTGTTCATCGCCCGTGACCGTCTTGGCGTGAAGCCTTTGTACCTGTCGCGCACCGGCCAGCGCCTGCGCTTTGCCTCGACATTGCCGGCCCTGCTCAAGGGCGGCGATATCAACCCGGTGCTCGATCCGGTAGCGCTCAACCACTACCTGAACTTCCACGCCGTGGTGCCCGCCCCGCGCACGCTGCTGGCCGGCATCGAAAAACTGCCGCCAGCCAGCTGGATGCGTATCGACGCCCACGGCAACACCGAGCAGAAAACCTGGTGGACCCTGCCTTACGGGCCGCGTGAGGATGAGCAGCACCTGACCCTCGAAGACTGGACCGAGCGCGTACTCGACAGCACCCGCGCAGCCGTGGCCATCCGCCAACGCGCCGCGGTGGATGTCGGCGTGCTGCTGTCCGGCGGTGTCGATTCGAGCCTGCTCGTCGGCTTGCTGCGCGAGGTCGGTGTGGAGGACCTGTCGACCTTCTCCATCGGCTTTGAAGACGCCGGTGGCGAACGCGGCGACGAGTTCCAGTACTCGGACCTGATCGCCAAGCACTACGGCACCCGTCACCACCAACTGCGCATCGCCGAGGGCGAGATCATCGAGCAATTGCCGGCCGCGTTCCGCGCCATGAGCGAGCCGATGGTCAGCCACGACTGCATCGCCTTTTACCTGCTCTCGCGGGAGGTGGCCAAGCACTGCAAAGTGGTGCAGAGCGGCCAGGGCGCCGATGAACTGTTCGCCGGTTACCACTGGTACCCGCAGGTGGACGGCGCCAGCGACCCGTATGCGGCGTACCGCGAAGCGTTTTTCGACCGCAGCCATGACGACTACGCAGCCACCGTCGCGCCGAAATGGCTGACCGCCAATGACGCCGCCGGCGACTTCGTGCGCGAACATTTCGCGATGCCGGGCGCGGACGCCGCCGTGGACAAGGCGCTGCGCCTGGACAGCACGGTGATGCTGGTCGACGACCCGGTCAAGCGCGTCGACAACATGACCATGGCCTGGGGCCTGGAAGCGCGCACACCGTTTCTCGACTACCGCCTGGTGGAACTGTCGGCCCGCGTACCGGGCAAATTCAAATTGCCCGATGGCGGCAAGCAGGTCCTCAAAGAGGCGGCGCGTCGGGTCATCCCGAGTGAAGTCATCGACCGCAAGAAAGGTTACTTCCCGGTGCCCGGCCTCAAGCATTTGCAAGGCGATACCCTGAACTGGGTCCGCGAGTTGCTGCTGGACCCGAGCCAGGACCGCGGCCTGTTCAATCCGGCCATGCTCGACCGCTTGCTCACCGACCCACATGGTCAACTCACCCCGCTGCGCGGCTCCAAGCTGTGGCAACTGGCGGCGCTGAACCTATGGCTCAGCGAACAAGGAATCTGATCGATGAAACCTCTCGCAGCGGCTTACAGCCAACGCTTGCTCAAAGGCCAGGCGCCGACCTACGAGCGCCTGCAAGCGCGCCTGGCCGAAGACGGCAGCCCACTGGCCGCCGAGCCGATCGCGGTGCATTGCGGCTGGGGCCGGTTGTTGATCGGCCACACGTTTCCCGACCCGGCCAGCCTGGCCGAGGAACTGCTCAACGAGCAGGCCGGCGAGCGCGACATCGCACTGTACGTGGCGGCGCCCCAGCAGATCCTCGGGATCGATCCGCAGCAACTGTTCCTCGACCCGTCCGACACCTTGCGCCTGTGGTTCTCTGACTATCGTCCGTCGACCCGCGTGTTTCGTGGCTTCCGTAGTCGCCGCGTCCAGACCGCGGCCGATTGGCAGGCGGTCAACCGGCTCTACCAGGGACGCGGCATGCTGCCGGTCGACGCCGAGCGCCTGACGCCCCGCCACGCGGGCGGCCCGGTGTATTGGCTGGCCGAGGACGAACACAGCGGCGCGGTGATCGGCAGCGTGATGGGCCTCAACCATCAGAAAGCCTTCCACGACCCGGAACACGGTTGCAGCCTGTGGTGCCTGGCGGTCGACCCGCACTGCACGCGCCCAGGCGTCGGCGAAGTGCTGGTGCGCCACCTGGTGGAACACTTCATGAGCCGTGGCCTGAGCTACCTGGACCTGTCGGTGCTGCACGACAACCGCCAGGCCAAGAGCCTCTACGCCAAGCTCGGCTTTCGTGCCTTGACCACCTTTGCGATCAAGCGCAAGAACGGCATCAACCAGCCGCTGTTCCTCGGCCCGGGCCCGCAGGCGGGGTTCAACCCCTACGCGCGGATCATCGTCGAAGAAGCCCATCGCCGCGGCATCGACGTGCAGGTAGACGACGCCGATGCCGGCCTGTTCACCCTCAGCCATGGCGGGCGCCGCGTGCGCTGCCGTGAATCGTTGAGCGACCTGACCAGCGCCATCAGCATGACCCTGTGCCAGGACAAAAGCCTGACCCACAAGGTGCTCAAGGGCGCCGGATTGAAACTGCCGGCGCAACAGCGGGCGGGCAGCGCCGACGACAACCTGGAGTTCCTCGACCAACACCAGCGCATCGTGGTCAAACCGCTGGATGGTGAACAGGGCCAGGGCGTGGCGGTGGACCTGCAGACCATCGAAGAGGTGCAACAGGCGATTGAAGCAGCGCGTCAGTTCGACAGCCGGGTCTTGCTCGAAAGCTTCCACGAAGGCCTGGACCTGCGCATCCTGGTGATCGGCTTCGAGGTGGTCGCCGCGGCGATCCGCCGCCCGGCCGAAGTGGTCGGCGACGGCCAGCATTCCATCCGCGCCCTGATCGAGGCGCAAAGCCGCCGGCGCCAGGCCGCCACCGACGGCGAAAGCAAAATCCCGCTGGACGCCGAAACCGAACGCACCCTGCACGCGGCCGGTCATGACTACTCCAGCATCCTGCCCCGTGGCGCGCAATTGGCCGTGCGCCGCACCGCCAACCTGCACACCGGCGGCTGCCTGGAAGACGTCACCGGCATCCTCCATCCGACGCTGGTCGACGCCGCCGTGCGCGCCGCGCGTGCCCTCGACATCCCGATGGTCGGCCTCGACCTGATGGTGTCGGCCGCCGATCAACCGGAGTACGTGTTTATCGAAGCCAACGAACGGGCCGGGCTGGCCAATCATGAACCGCAGCCAACGGCAGAACGGTTTGTCGATTTGTTGTTTCCGCACAGTCAGCCCAGCGCCTGAACGAAGTATTGCCTGGGCCGGCGCCGCTCCACCCTCATCGAAACCATCGATGCCCTCAACCCATCAGGAGTTTCCATGACCCGAACCATTCCCGAACCGGACCTCAACTACCTGCAAAAAGTGCTGCTGGAAATGCTCGCCATTCCCAGCCCGACCGGGTTTACCGACACCATCGTGCGCTACGTCGCCGAACGCCTCGAAGAACTGGGCATCCCCTTTGAAATGACGCGCCGCGGCACCATCCGCGCCACCCTCAAGGGCCAGAAAAACAGCCCCGACCGCGCAGTGTCGGCGCACCTGGACACCATCGGCGCCGCCGTCCGCGCGATCAAGGACAACGGTCGCCTGACCCTCGCTCCGGTGGGCTGCTGGTCGAGCCGCTTCGCCGAGGGCAGCCGCGTCAGCCTGTTCACCGACAACGGCGTGATCCGTGGCAGCGTGTTGCCGCTGATGGCCTCCGGGCATGCGTTCAACACCGCCGTGGATGAAATGCCGGTGAGCTGGGACCATGTCGAACTGCGCCTGGACGCGTACTGCGCCACCCGCGCCGATTGCGATTCCCTGGGGATCGGCATCGGTGACTATGTGGCGTTCGACCCGCTGCCCGAGTTCACCGAGAGCGGGCATATCAGCGCGCGTCACCTCGACGACAAAGCCGGTGTCGCCGCGCTGCTCGCCGCCCTCAAGGCGATCATCGACAGCGGCGAACCCTTGCTGATCGACTGTCACCCGCTGTTCACCATCACCGAGGAAACCGGCAGTGGCGCGGCCGCCGCCCTGCCCTGGGACGTCAGTGAGTTCGTCGGCATCGACATCGCCCCGGTCGCCCCCGGCCAGCACTCCAGCGAACATGCGGTCAGTGTGGCGATGCAGGATTCCGGCGGGCCGTATGACTATCACCTGTCACGCCACCTGCTGCGCCTGGCGGCGGATAATGACCTGCCGGTGCGCCGCGATCTGTTTCGTTATTACTTCAGCGACGCACACTCGGCGGTCACCGCCGGCCACGACATCCGCACCGCCCTGCTGGCGTTCGGGTGCGATGCGACCCACGGCTACGAGCGCACCCACATCGACAGCCTCGCGGCCCTCAGCCGGTTGTTGAGCGCTTACATTCTCAGCCCGCCGGTGTTCGCCAGCGACGCACAACCAGCGCAAGGGTCACTGGATCGGTTCAGTCATCAGATCGAACACGAGACCCAAATGGAGAGCGATACCCGCGTGCCGTCGGTGGACAGCCTGGTCGGCCAGAAGTCCTGACACTGGCAACAACGGTCCCGGCGCAGTAGCATCGCCGGGACTTAACCCCAGAGGCTTGTATGCTGATTCCCTACGACGCACTTGAAGTCGACACCCTGACCCGCCTCATCGAAGACTTCGTGACCCGCGACGGCACCGACAATGGCGACGACACGCCCCTGGAAACCCGCGTACTGCGCGTGCGCCAGGCACTGACCAAGGGCCAGGCATTGATCGTCTTCGACCCCGACAGCGAGCAATGCCAGTTGATGCTCAAGCACGACGTGCCCAAGCACCTGTTCGACTGAAGGTGCAGTTCAGGGATTGGGCAGCGGATGGCTGGCGGTGTCCTGGCGTTCGACGATCTTCTGGTACACCTCGGCGCGGTGGACCGACACCTCGGCCGGGGCTTGAACCCCGAACTTCACCTGGGAACCGTTGAGTTCGAGGATGTGCAAGGCGATGTCATCGCCGATGGAAATGATTTCGCCTACGGTGCGGCTTAAGACCAGCATGGCGGTTGTCCTTTTCGAGTGACAGGACCCCGACCTTGCGCGCTTGGGTGATGCTCAGCAACGGCTTGCGGTCAAATCAGGCACCACCTACAACGGTAGGTAACTTGCCTGACAGACCACATGATTTTTTTGCGCCGAGCCCCGCTCCGAGATTTACGACCGTGCCCCGCTCAGCCTTTAATCGCCTGGGCCTTGGCGCGCATTTTGTCGGCCATCACGGTCATCTCGTCATACAGCAACTGCGGGTTTTTCTGCTTCAATGCCCAAGCCATCCGCCCTTGTTCGTGGGGCAGGATCATGAACTCGCCCTCGGCCACCCGCTGATAGATGTAATCGGCGATATCCGCCGCCGAGATCGGCGAGCTTTCCAGCAGCTTGCCCACCTGCGCCTTCATCGCCGGGGTCGGCCCACGGAACGAGTCCAACAGGTTGGTCTGGAAGAACGACGGGCACACCACGTGAACCCCGATTTCCTGTTGTTTGAGTTCCACCAGCAGGCTCTCCGACAACGCCACCACGCCCGCCTTGGCCACGTTGTAGTTGCTCATGGCCGGCCCTTGCATCAGCGCCGCCATCGAGGCGATGTTGATGATGCGGCCCTTGCTCTTTTCCAGCAGCGGCAGAAAGGCCTTGCAGCCCTTGACCACGCCCATCAGGTTGATTGCGATCTGCCAGTCCCAGTCTTCCAGCGACAGTTCGGCGAAGAACCCGCCGGAGGCCACGCCGGCATTGTTGACGATCACATCGATCCCGCCCAGCTTGACCTCGCAGGCCTGGGCAAAGGCGGTGAGCTGGCTGTAGTCGCGCACGTCGCAGCGTTGAACAAAGCCATCGCCACCCGCCTCGCGCACCAACCTGAGAGTCTCTTGCAAGCCTGGCTCGCTGACATCCGACAAGGCCAACTGCCAACCCTCGCGGGCCCAGCGCAGCGCGATTTCGCGACCCAGGCCGGACCCGGCACCGGTGATCATCATGCGATTTTGCATAGGAAAATAGCCTTGTGGTTCACAGAAGAAGTGATCGGCAGTGTAGCGAAGGTTTTTCCTACACCCACGCACCATCCAATTGATGAATGCCCCGAGCAAACCACGGGCCGGGTCGGATACCACGGCACGCCCTAAGTTCAATTTTTTTCAACTAAGCGCAGGCATTCAGCGACGCATTAAAAGAAATAAGCAGGTCTTCGAAATGCTTTAAAAAAACACGGAATTTTCTGCGAAGCGGCACAGTCGGAGTTATTAAGGCGTCCGCGATTAAACCCACGGGCCTAACTTTAAAC
>NZ_VJWO01000082.1:0-16401 GCF_014889455.1 Pseudomonas sp. K8 | reverse complement strand
CCTTGTGGGAGCTGTCGAGCTTCGGCGAGGCTGCGATAGCGGACGCTCAGGCGGCAAAAATGTCAGCAGTACCGGCCCCGTCGCAGCCTCGCCGGGGCTCGACACCTCCCACAGTAGATCACCATGTTCGCCCGCACCGCGGTCTCCTTGTGGGAGCTGTCGATTTCCATTTCAACCCATGCCGGGGGTTCCTCGCTGACGGGCAGGTCCCCAGCGCGAGGTTCAGTGTGATGTGCCTTCGGCAAATTCGATTTTGTTGCCCACGTTGTACTTGCCCGACGGTTTGTTCATCGGGATGCGCTTGATCTCCTTGAGTGTCTGGCTGTCATAGACGATCAACGCTCCATCGTTGGCCCAGATGCTCAGCAACAGGTAGCGGCCGTCGCGGGTGAATTCCACGTGGGCGGCGGTCTTGCCCGGCATTGGGCGTAGGGTGTGGGCGATTTCCAGGGTCTGTTTGTCGATCAGGTGAATTGCATCGTTGTCCGGCCCGAAAAACACATCGCTCCACACATAACGCGAATTGGCATGGCTGCGCATGAAAAAGCCCGGGCCGAGGGTGGGGATCTGCTTGATCAGCTTCCAGGTCTTGAGGTCGATCACCGAGATTTGCCCCTTGCTGATATTGGGCGTGGCAAACACCCACTCACCATTGTGCTGCCAATACGTCCCCGAGCCCAGGTGCGGCATGCCGGACAGGGGGATGTCGGTGACCACGTGGCCGGTATCCAGATCGATTACCTGGCCGCCGCCGGCCTTGCGTGAGGTGGCGACCAGTTGGCGATAATCCGGGGAAAACGAAAAGTCATCGAGCACGTCCTGGGCCTGGATGCGCCGGGGTTCGAAGCTGGGCCGGGCGGCGGCATAGGACAGTTCCCAGACTTCATTCACGTCCTTGAGTGCCACGATAAAGCTGTTGCGCGGCGGAGCGGTGTACACCGCGCTGACCCGCGACGCGGTGTCGAGGGTCTTGACCAGCGACAGGTCGCGGGCATCCAGCACCACCAGGTTGCCCGGCAGGTAATTGCCCACCAGCACCCAGCGTCCGTCCTTGCTCACCGCGAGGTTGCGGGTGTTGAGCGCCACGCGGGTTTCGGCGATCAGCTTGAGGTTGTGCAGGTCGTACAGGCTGATCCAGCCGTCGCGCGAGGCGAAGTACACAAAGCGCCCATCGGGGGAAAATTTCGGCCCGCCGTGGACTGCGAAATGGGTCGGGAAGCGGTCCAGCACGGCAAAGGTGTCACCGTCGAGAATGTCGATGTGATGGTCGCCGGACTCCACCACCACAAACAGGTTGAGCGGGTCGGCATGATGCTGAGGCGTAGTCGGCAAGCGGCTCAGGTCTGCCAGCAGGGTGTGGCTGTTATGGATGTCCTGCGCGTTCCAGGTCGCCGGTGTGGCAGGCGGTTGCTGTAGGAAATTCGCCAAGCCGTCGATCTGCGCAGCGCTCAACTGTGGCGCAAACGCCGCCATCTGACTGGCCGGACGCCCTTGCTCGATGACCTTGCGCACTTCCTCCGGCTTGATCCGTCCCAGGCTTTCCGGCAGCAACGCCGGGCCGCTGGCGCCGATGCGGTTGACGCCATGGCAGCTCGCGCAGTGACGCTGGTAGTCCTCGGCCGGCGTGCCGTGGGCGGCGGCGGCCCAGAGCAAGGGCAGCAGTAGCAGGCGTTTCATACCGCCACCGCTTCGCGGGCCGGCGACAGGCTGGCAGGGAAGTGCAGGGCGGCTCCGGCGAACAGGTTGACCACATGGCCGATCACCGTCAGGGTCGGCACACCGGGTTCGCAGTCGGCGGCCATCGTCGGCAACTGGCGCAGGGTGCCACGGGCCACCTGCTGGTCGGCTCGCGCGCCGTTGCTGATCAGCGCCGCTGGTGTGTCCGCCGGCAGGCCTGCCGCCACCAGGTGTTCGGCGATCAGCGCGAGGTTCGACAGGCCCATGTAGAACACCAGCGTCTGGCTCGGCTCGGCAAGGCTGGCCCAAGGCAGCTTCAACGCGCCGTCGCGTTGCAGGTGCCCGGTGACGAAGCGGCAGGAGTTGACCAGATCGCGGTGGGTCAGGGGGATGCCGGCATAGGCGCTGCACCCGGACGCGGCGGTGATGCCCGGCACCACCTGGCAGGGCACGCCTCGGACCAGCAGGTATTCCAGCTCTTCGGCGCCACGGCCGAAGATAAACGGGTCACCGCCCTTGAGGCGCACCACCCGTTGCCCCTGGTCGGCCAGTTCGGCCAGCAGTTCGTTGAGTTGATCCTGGGGCAGGCTGTGACAGCCGCTGGCCTTGCCCACGTAATGGCGCGCGCAGGTCAGCGGGATCAGCGCCAACATCTCGGCGCTGATCAACCGGTCGAAGACCACCGCATCGGCCTGCATCAGCAGGCTCCAGGCCCGCAGGGTCAGCAGGCGCGGGTCGCCGGGGCCGGCGCCCACCAAGGCGACTTCGCCGGGGTGGAAGGGGCTGTGCAAACTGGCAGGTAAGGTGGTCGGAGTGTGCATGAGACGTCCTTGATACATCATCAGGTAGGCTGCCCCCGGTTGTGTCACCGGGTGGTCGAGCAAGGGATCAGGTTGCGAGGCTGCAGGGCGATCTCGGCGTCGCTGAGGTGGCAACCCGGATCGGGGCCCCAAAGGTCGCCGTTGGCCCAGGCGCGGGTGCGTGTGTTGCCGTTGCAGATCGGCAGCCAGCGACACTCGGCACACCGCCCGCCGATGGTCCGCGGGTGTTCGCGCAGGCGCAGCAGCAACGGGTCGGGCCGGTCCAGCCAGAGCTGGCGGAACGTGGTGTTGCGCACATTGCCCACCGAGTGCTGCCACCAGTACGTGTCGGGGTGTACCTCGCCGGTGTTGTCGATATTGGCGATGCCGCTGCCCGACGCATTGCCGCCCCAGCCGTGCAGCAGGTGTTCCAACTGCGGGTAATGCTCGGGCAGATGCTGGTGGACCCACTGCAGCAACAGCACGGCGTCGGCGTCGTTGTTGCCGCTGACGAAGTCACTGTCGACGCCGTTTTCGATGTCGTGCCAGGCCTGCTGGAAAATCAGCGTCATCGCATCGCGGCTCATCTGCCGGTGCGCGTCCAACTGGCGGCTGCGTTTGCCGCGCCCGCTGTAGTTGAGGTGCGACAGGTAGAACTTCTGCACATCGTAGTCACGCATCAGCGCCAACAGTTGCGGCAACTGCCCATGGTTTTCCTGGGTCAGGGTGGTGCGCAGGCCCACGCGAATGCCGGCCTCGCGGCACAGGCGGATGGCGTGCATCGAGCGCTGGAAGCTGCCCTGCAACTGGCGAAACGCATCGTGGGTCGCCTGCAGGCCGTCAATGCTGATGCCCACATAGTCGAAGCGCGCGTCGGTGATCTGCTGGATATTGTGTTCGTCGATCAGCGTGCCGTTGCTCGACAGCGCGACGAAAAAACCTTTGTCCCGGGCATACGCGCTGAGCTGGAACAGGTCTGCGCGCAGCAGCGGTTCGCCGCCCGATAGAATCAGCACACGCACCCCGGCCGCGTGCAAATCGTCGATCACCTGGAGCGCCGCCGGGGTGTCCAGTTCATCGCGGAACACGCTGTCGGCGCTGGTGGCGTAACAGTGTTTGCAGGTGAGGTTGCAACGCCGCAGCAGGTTCCAGATCACCACCGGCGGCCGCTCCTTGCCGGGCGGCGAGGTCCGCGGCGGCGGGCATTTTCCGGCCAGGGTACGCAGGTACTGACTGATCCGTAGCATAGGACGCTCCTTCTAAGGTGCCGGCGTCAGGCGCAGGCCGGTTTTTTTCAGGATGCGGCTGCTCACCAGCATCTCGTCGCCGCGGCAGGCATCGCCGAGCAGGAACCGCAGGTGCTCGCGGTAGCTGTCGATTTCCTCGCGGCTACGCCCATGCACCATGGCGAACAGGTTGTAGGGCCAGTCGGGACGGCGCGGGCGGCGGTAGCAATGGCTGACAAACGGCTGCGCACCGATCAATTCGCCCAGGCGCGGCATCTGCACGTCGGCCACGTCCCACACGGTCATGCCGTTGTGGCGATAGCCCAGGCGGTAATGGTTGGGCACGGCGGCGACACGCCGGATCGCGCCTTCGGCCTGCAGGTGCTTGAGCAAGTCAAGGGTCGACTCGACGCTGATGCCCAACTGCTCGGCGAGCCAGGCCCAGGGATCGTCCAGCAGCGGCAGGCCACCCTGGGTGAGGGCGACCAGGCGCAGGGCCAGGTGATGGTCAGACCGGGAAATACAGACCGACATGGTAGGTTTGCTCCTTCGGCAGATTGAGCACCGCCAACCCCGTCAGGGCCTCGATGCGGGACAGCGTGGCGGCCAGTTCGGCCTCGGTGCCGCAGGCCAGCACGAACCACATGTTCCAGCGGTGTTCGCGGCGATAGTTGTGGGCCACCTGGGGCAGCGCGTTGAGTTGTTCGGCGACCGCGTCAAAGCGCGCGTCGGGTACGGCCAGCGCAGCCAGGGTGAAGGCGCCGCCGAGGCGCTCGACATCGAACATCGGCCCGAAGCGCGTCAGCACCCCGTCTTCGAGCAGGTCGTGCAGGCGGTCGAGCACTTCACTCGGGTCGCTGTGCAGTTCCTGCGCCACCTGCCGCCAGGGTTCGCGCACCAGCGGCAGGCCATGTTGCAGGCGATTGATCAGGCGCCGGTCGAGATCATCCATGGGCCCATACCTGCGACGACGGCGGCGTAAAGCGCCCGCCGCATTGCTTGAAGGCGTGGGTGCTGAACAGCAGCTGGTGCGGCAGGTCACTCAGTTGCTGCTGTTCCAGCATCCGCTGGATATGCGCCGTGACCTCCTTGCGTTCGCGGCCATGCACCATGCAGAACAGGTTGTAGCGCCACTGCGGCAGGCGGCGTGGGCGCTGGTAACACAGGTTGACACCGGGCGCGCGGCCCAGGCGGTTGCCCACTTCGTCCACCAGCGCATCGGGTACGTCCAGCACCAGCATGGCATTAGCGACAAAGCCCAGGGCGCGGTGATTGAGCACCAGGCCGACACGGCGGAACAGGCCCTGGTCCTGCCATTGCTGCATCTGCTGCAACACCTGGTCGTGATGCGCGCCGATCTGTTCGGCGAGGTTGTCGTAGGGCCGCGAGACAAGAGGCAAGCCGCGCTCCAGGCATTGGCGCAGGTCGAGCATTTGCTCCTGGCTCAGCGGGATGATCACGGATGCGCTCCCAGGGAGAACCCGAGGTCGATGCGATAGGCGGTGAGCATCGGCAGATCCAGGGGAATGAGGCCGGTGTCTTGCTCCAGCTCGTCGAGGATCTGTCGCAGGTGCTGACGGTGTGGGCCGGTCAACACGAACCACAGGTTGTACTGATGCTCGCGTGCATAGTTGTGGTTGACTTCCGGGTACTGGCTGACGCGCCGTGCCACCTGTTCCAGGCGTTCGACTGGCACCGCCAGGGCAGCCAGGGTGCTGGCGCCGGCGCGGGTGTGTTCGAACACCGGGCCGACCCGCGACAGCGAACCGGCCAGTTCCAGGCGGTGCAGGCACGTCATCAATTGGGCCTCGCTGCAGCCCAGCACCTGGGCCATTTCGCGATAAGGTTCGGCGCACAGCGGCATGCCGTGCTGGTAGCGTTCGATCAATTGACGGCTAAGCAGGTCAAGGTCCATCTCAATACCCCATTTTTTGCGCGCGGCTGCTGAAGAAAATTCCACTGGGACTCAAGGCCGGCAAGGTCTTGAGCAAGGTCATGCGGTACGGGTCCCAGACCTGCACCTGCTCACCGTCGCGCACCGACAGCCAGAGCTGTTCGCCACGCCCGGTGAACTCCATGTGCAGCACCCCGGGACCGGGGCGCAGGTCGGCCACCACTTTGTGGGTCTCGGTGTCGATCACCTGTACGCGGTCGTTGTCCGGGTAGGCGAAATTGACCCATAGCTGGCGCCCGTCGGGGCGTGCGGTGACGAAAATCGGTTGGCCGGCGACGTCGATGGCGGCGGTCTGCTGCCAGCTGCGCGCATCCATCACCAGCACTTGGTGATGGCCGACGGCGGGCACGAAGGCTTGGTTGTCGGCCACGGCCCAGCCTTCGAGATGGGGCATCTTGTACACCGGCAGTTTTGCCTGTCCGCGCCCGTAATCCGCGAGCACGCGTTTGACCCCGTGCTCGGGATGCCACAGGTCGAGCTGGGCCATGCCGTCCTCACCGAACAGCCCGGCCATGTAGTAACGGCCATCGGCGGTGATCAGCGCGTCGTAGGGTTGTTCGCCGATGCCGCGGAACCGGGTGATCTGCGGGGTGTTGCCCTGGCTGAAGTCGGCGCTCCAGATCTCGCCGGTGTCGAACAGGCTGAACACGAAGCGCTGGCCGGGCGCATCCACCAGGCCCACCACCCGCGAGCGTTTGCCGTCGGCCAGGGGCGTGGCGGGAATGTCGGCCACCTGGGCCAGGGTCTGCGCATCGAACACCTTGACCCCGCCGGGTTGGTAGTTGGACACGGCAATCAGGCGGCCATCCTGGCTGATGGCGCCGCCGATGCTGTTGCCGCCCTGGATGATGCGTTTTTCAACGCGTTGGCGCAGCAGATCGACTTTGCTCAGGCCGCCATCGCGGCCGAAAATGTAGGCGTAGCGCTGGTCGCGGGAAAACACCGCCGAGGCGTGGGACAGGTCGCCCAAGCCGTCGATCCGGCCCAGCTCCGTCATCCCGCTGGTCTCGATGATTTGCACACTGGCGCTGGCGCGTTCGATCACCAGGCCCAGGTCGCCAGTACCGCGCAGCGCCGGTTGGGCACAGGCACCGAGCAGCAGGCACAGCGATAGAAGAGTAGGGCGCATCATGGTGCGGGGCTTCCTTGCAAGAGGCGTTCGACCAGCCAGGCGATCTCGCTGGAACTGAGCAACGGCGCCCAGCCGGGCATCGCGCGGGCAGGGCGGCCATAGGTAATGGTGGCGGTCAGGCTGTCGCGGCTTTGCCCGGCGAGGGCCGCCGGGGTGAGGGGCGGGCCCAGGCCGCCGGTGAGGTACAGGCCGTGGCAGGCGCCACAGTCCTGGGTCAGCAGGTGTTCGAGGCGGGCGGCGTCCGGTGTGGCCAGCGCCGACGTGGGAATCAGCAGGAACAGCGCCATGGCCGTACCGATCATCGATGCATTCATGGCGCGCTCCTTGTGCTTATTTCAAGGTCAGGACCCATTCGGCCAAGACCTTGGCTTCGTCTTCCGTCACCATATTCGGTGGCATCGGAACCGGCCCCCAGTTGCCTTGGGTGCCGTTTTTGATGTGGCTGGCGAGGGTCACGGCGGCGTCTTTCACGCCGGCGTTCTTGGCCGCGACGTCCTTCAAGGCCGGCCCCACCAGTTTGCTGTCAACCATGTGGCAGCCGACGCAGGGTTTGCTGCTGAACAAGGCCAGCCCGTCTTGGGCGAAGGCCGGTTGCAGGCTGAATGCGGCGGCACAGGTCAGCAGTGCGAAGAGAGTATTTTTCATCGGAAGTCCTTGTGTTGATGGGGCTCAATAAATGTCGTGTTGGGTGTTGTAGACGTTGAATTTTCCGGTTGGGGTGATCAGGCGCTTGTCCTTGATAACCGCTTTGAGCTTCAGGGACTTGTCGTCGATCACTACCAGCGCCGATTCCTCGGTCTGGCCGTTCCATACCGAGAACCACACCTCGTCGCCGGCCTTGTTGTATTCCGGCTGCACCACGCGCAGCGCGCCTTGCTTGATGCCGGCGTATTCGGCGATCGGCAGCACGGTGTAACCCTTGTCCAGATGGTCGATGTCAAACACCGCGGCCGACTGGCTCAGCTTGGCGTCGGGGTTGAGGGTGGTGTCGACATACAAATGCCGGGAGTTGGGATGGGTCTTGATGAACAGCGAGCCGCCGCCCTGGCCCTTGAGCGATTCCACCTGTTTCCAGGCGTATTGCGGGTGTTTGATCGGGTCGGTGCCGATCACAGAAATGCCGCCGTCGCCCAGGTGGCTGGTGGCCCAGACCGGCCCGTAGGTAGGGTGTACGAAGTTGGCGCCACGGCCTGGGTGCGGGGTCTTGCCGACCTCGACCAAGGCAGTGAGCTTGCGCTCCTTGGAGTCGATCACCGCGACCTTGTTCGAGTTGTTGGCCGCCGTCATGAAGTAGCGGTGCGTGCTGTCCCAACCACCGTCATGCAGGAACGGCGCGGCGTCGATGGTGGTGATGGTGAGGTTCTTGATGTCCTGATAATTGACCAGCATCACCTTGCCGGTTTCCTTGATGTTGACGATGAACTCCGGCCATTCGTGGGAGGCGATGATCGCCGCGACACGGGGCTCGGGGTGATATTCCTGCTTGTCGACGGTCATGCCGCGGGTGGAGACGATCTGTTTGGGCTCCAGGGTCTCGCCGTCCATGATGGTGAACTGTGGCGGCCAGTAGGAACCGGCGATGGCGTACTTGTCTTCGTAGCCCTTGAATTTCGAGGTCTCCACCGAGCGCGCCTCGATGCCGACCTTGATCTCGGCGACCTTGGTCGGTTCGGCGGGCCACAGGTCGATCATGTCGATCTTGGCGTCGCGGCCGATCACCAGCAGGTAGCGGCCCGAGGCGGAGATCCGCGAGATGTGTACGGCATAACCGGTGTTGATCAGTTTGACGATTTTCTTGCTGTCGCCATCGATCAGCGCAATCTTGCCGTCGTCGCGCAGGGTGACGGAGAACAGGTTTTCCAGGTTCAGATCGTTCAGCTGTTTCTTCGGCCGGTCTTCGGGCTTGACCAGCACTTTCCAGGTCTTGAGGGTTTCGGCCATGCCCCATTCCGGCGGGGTTGGCGCGGTGTGCTGGATAAAACTGGCCATGTGGCTGATCTGGGTTTTGGTCAACGCATTGGAGGTGCCCCAGTTCGGCATGCCGGCGGGGGAACCGTAGGTGATCAGCGCTTCCAGATAGGCCTGGCCACGGGCCTGGGTGATGTCCGGTGTCAGCGGTTTGCCGGTGGCACCCTTGCGCAGCACGCCGTGGCAACCGGCGCAGCGCTCGAAGTAAATCTGTTTGGAGGTGTCGAAGTCCGCCTGACTCATGTCCGGCGCGCCGGCGGTTTTCACTTCGGCCGGCTGGGGTGCGCCATGGGCGCTCAAGGGCAGTGCCAAGGCCAACGCGCAACTCAGTGCGGCGAGGCTCAGGGTGAAGGGGTTTCTGTTGCGAGTCAGCATTCCATTTACTCCTCAGGCGGGACCTTTGCGTTGCCTCGCAACACGGTGCGGGGCGCAGGTTCTTCGTGCGGGGCCAGACTAGGGGGCAGCACCGCAAACTTCGCTTGATCACGATCAAGTTTGTCTCGGGCGGTGCTTGCCAGGTTGTCGCAGGCGCCCTTAGCGTGGCCATCAAACCCGCTGTGGATGCCTGTCATGACTGAGCCCTTCTACCAACCCCTGGACAATGAACACCTGCTGTTCGAACACGCCTGGCGCCACCGCATGCCGGTGCTGATCAAGGGCCCCACGGGCTGCGGCAAGACCCGTTTCGTGCAGCACATGGCGCATCGTCTGAACTTGCCGCTGTACACCGTGGCCTGCCACGACGACCTGAGTGCCGCCGACCTGATCGGCCGTCACCTGATCGGCGCCGAGGGCACCTGGTGGCAGGACGGCCCGCTGACCCGTGCCGTGCGCGAAGGCGGCATCTGCTACCTGGACGAAGTGGTCGAGGCGCGCCAGGACACCGCCGTGGTGCTGCACCCGGTGGCCGACGACCGCCGCGAGTTGTACCTGGAGCGCACCGGCGAAGTGGTCAAGGCGCCGCCGTCGTTCATGCTGGTGGTGTCCTATAACCCCGGTTACCAGAACCTGCTCAAGGGCATGAAACCCAGCACCCGCCAGCGTTTCGTCGCGATGCGCTTCGATTACCCGGCCGTCGAGGGCGAAGCGCGCATCGTGGCGCGCGAGGCCCAGGTGGACCTTGCCCTGGCGACCCAGGTGGTGCGCCTCGGCCAGGCCTTGCGCCGCCTCGATCAACACGACCTGGAAGAAGTGGCCTCCACGCGTCTGCTGATTTTCACCGCGCGCCTGATCGCCGCCGGCATGCCCATTCGCGAAGCCTGCCTGGCATGCCTGGCCGAGGCGCTGACGGACGACCCGCACACCGTGACCGCCTTGATGGACGTGGTCGATGTGTACTTTGCCTGAACCGCGCCGCCTGCCGGGCGACCTGGCGATGTGGTTTTTCATCCTCGCCGAGTTGTCGGTGTTCGCGATTCTGATCCTCGCGTTCGCCGTGACCCAGGTGCTCAAGCCCGAGGTGTTTGCCGAAGGGCGCGCGCAACTGGACACCTCCACCGGGCTGGCGATGACCTTGAGCCTGTTGACCGCCGGGCTGCTCGCCGCGCTGGCGTTGCAGCAGGTGCGACTGCAGCGCTGGCGGCGCGGCGCCGGCTTGTTCGTTGCGGCGCTGTTGGTGGCGCTGGTCTATGTGGCGATCAAACTCACCGAGTACGCCCACCTCGGCGCTGCCGGGCTGGGCCTGGAGCACAGCACGTTTTTTACCTTGTACTGGCTACTGACCGGGTTCCATTTCCTGCATGTGCTGCTGGGCATGGTGATTCTCGCGTGGCTGGCGCTGGGCTGCTGGCGCGGCGGGCTGTCGGTCGGCGGGCTGGAGTCGGGGGTGCTGTATTGGCACATGGTGGACCTGGTGTGGGTGGTGCTGTTTCCGTTGGTTTACGTGATTGGATGAGGTACCGATGTCCATTTCCCAAGGGCTGATCGTGTGTTGGGCCACGTTGGTGGTGCTCAGCGTCGGCACCGTGCTCGCCGGCGGCTCCGGGCTGTGGCTGGCGGTTTTGCTGCTGGCGGTGGTCAAGGCGTGGCTGATTGCCGATGGGTTCATGGAGTTGCGGCATGCTCCCAGGTTCTGGCGTCGGCTGGTGCTGGGCTGGCCGGTGGTTCTGGTGTTGGTGGTGGGGCTTGTCTAGGCTCGGGGCGCCCAAGATCAAAAGCCAAAGCGAGGCGGCCTTATAGCCGACCTGATCCTGGAAGCCGGGCCCGGTCACCTGTGGGAGCTGGCTTGCCTGCGATGGCATCGCCTGGGTGGACCTGATGGACTGAGATGTCTGCATCGCAGGCACCTCCGCTCCGCCTGCTTTGGGAAAATTCTTACGCCTCCCTCGGAAAGTCTCACCTGAGCAACACGTTAGTCGCGTGATTTGATTCCGGCCTTTTCAGGCAGGGATTGCTGGTCATGACTGACGCGTTTTGGGCCGCCCGCGAAGGCGACGCGCTGCTGCACAGCTCAATGATGGCCGATGTTCTCGGCGGTGTGCTGGAAGTCGCCGCCTATGCCGCCATCACGTCCGTGGGCTGCCTGGCCGCTGGCGCGCTGATTGCCGCAGCGACCGGCGTGACCATTGCCACTGGCGGGGGTGGATGCGTCGCCCTGGGACTGGCGGTCGGCGCGGTGGGGGGGATCAGCGCCGGGCTCTCGGGGGCTGACGTGAAGATCTCCAGTTGGTGCGAAACCGCCGCCAACTGGGTTTTTCCGCCGGTGATCGAGGCCTTTATCACCAGCGGCTCAAACGACGTTTTCATCAATGGCAAACCGGCGGCCCGGGCCGCCGGACAGATGATGGCTGTGCCGATCGCGCCCAGTGAGCCACCGGCCCCCCGTTTTCTGGACATCGCACAGGGATTTTTCTCACAACTGTGGCGCCCGACGGTCGCCACACCCGCTGCCGGTACCGTGCCGTGTCCGCTGGACACGGTCGCCTGCACCAAGCACCCGCCCATGCCCGAGCAATTTATTGCCGAGGGTTCCAGTTCGGTCTTCATCAACGGGCAACCGGCCGCACGCAGCGGTGACCGCAGCACGTGTGACGCCAAGATCGGCAGCGTCGAGGGGCTGATTTCTGCCGATGTGCGTATCGGTGGCGACCCCGTGGTGGTGCGCGAAATTCGCAGTGGCAAGACACCGGGCGTCGGCTTGGCGATTGCCGCGCTGCTTGCGCTACGCGGCAATGTGAAAGGCTTTTGGAGCAAATTGCCGTGCCTGGCCGGCGGCGCGCTGGCGGGCGGGGCCGTGGCGTATGGAACCGGCAAGCTCACCTCGGCACTCAACAGCGCGGTCAACGGTTCGCCCAACCCGGTGCATAGCCCGACCGGGGCCAAAATCCTCGGCGCCGAAGAAGAACTGGACTTCGTCCTGCCAGGCCTGCTCCCCATCGACTGGCAGCGCTTCTACAGCAGCCTCGATCAACGCCACGACGGCCTTTTCGGCGCCGGCTGGAGCGTTGCCTATGAGGTCGCCGTCGAGATCGATCAAGATGAACACCTCACCTACATCGACGAACAGGGGCGCCGCGTAGACATCGGCTACATCCCGTTGTCAGGCGGCGCCTTCAGCCCCGGCGAAGGCCTTGCGGTCAGGCGCAGCGCCGACGGCGCCATCCTGATCGAAAGTATCGACGGCCTGTATCGGCTCTTCGAGCCCGACCCTCTGAACTCCTTGCGGATGCGCCTGTATCTGCTGGGTGATCGCAACGAAGGGCGCCTCTTTCTGGATTACGACGCCCAGGGGCGCCTGTGTCGCCTGCGCGACAGCCATGCGCTGATGCATGTCGACGTGAGCTACACCGTCGAGCATCCGCGGCGCGTGAGCCATATCGAGCGCCGTTACCTGCATCGGCAACATTTTGCTGGGCGCAGCGACGTGCTGGTCAGCTATCGCTACGATACCCACGGCGACCTGGCCGAAGTCTTCGACGCACAAGGCACGAGCCAACGACGTTTTGCTTACGACAGCGCGCGGCGCATGGTCGAACACCAACTGCCGAGTGGCTTGCGCTGCTTCTACCAATGGCGCGCAGTGTCTGGCCCGCAGGGTGAAGAATGGCGGGTCAGCCGGCATTGGACCGACGCCGGCGATGAATTCACCTTCGATTACGACCTGGATGCCGGTATCACGCGCGTTACCGATGGCCTGAAACGGGTCAGCACACGCTATTGGAACCCGCAGTACCAGATCACCCGCTACGTCGATAACCTGGGCCATACGTGGCAGTTCGAATGGAGCGAAGATCGCCAATTGCTCGGCGCGATTGATCCGCAAAACGGCCAGTGGCGCTTCAGTTACGACGAATCCGGCAACCTGAGCGCAGTGACCGATCCACTGGCCAGGATCAGCAACACCCAGTGGCTGGCGCATTGGGCATTGCCCGAAGTGGAAACCGACCCGGCGGGTAACCGTTGGCATTACCGCTACGACCGGCATGGCAACTGCATCGAAGAGATCGATCCGCTGGGCAACCGCACCCGTTATGTCTACGACGATTTCGGCCAGCCGGTGCAGATCATCGATGCCACCGACAAAACCCGGAAGCTGCACTGGGACGAGTGGAGCCAACTGATCGAGGAGGTGGATTGCTCGGGCTACACCACCGGCTACCAGTACGATGCGTTCGGCAATGTGGTGGTGCACACCAATGCTGAAGGTGAGTCGGTGCGCTATCAGTACAGCCGGCAAGGGTTGTTGCTGGAATGCCGACTTTCGGACGGGCGCCTTGAGTATTTCCAGCGCAACGCCAGTGGTTATCTGACGGGCTATGTCGACCCCGCCGGCAACACGTCCCGCTATGCCTACGACCGGCGCGGCCAGGTCAAACAACGCTGGGACGCGCACAACCGCTGCGTCACCTTCGACCACGACGCCTACGGGCGACTGCTGAAACTGACCAATGAAAACGGCGAAAGCTATCGCTTTGAGTGGGACGCGGCCGACCGCCTGGTGCAGCAACAAGACCTCGACCACAGTCGGCGCTGCTATGCCTATGACCCGCTGGATAACGTCGTCGCCGTCGGTTACCTGCCGGGCACCGAAGGCGAGCCGGTAGACGCCCTGACACACCAGTTCCAACGCGACCCGCTCGGGCGCCTGGTCAGCAAAGTCACCGCCGACGGCACCACCGTTTATAAGCACGACCTGAACGACCAACTGGTCGCGGTCACCTTCACCGCTCTCGACGGTCGCGAGCAAGCACTTGGCTTTAGCTATGACGCGCTGGGGCAACTGTTTGAAGAACACAGCTCGGCGGGGTGTCTGCAACACCATTACGACGAATTGGGCAACCTGACTCAAACCCACTTGCCTGACGGACGCTGGCTCAATCGCCTGTACTACGGCAGCGGCCACCTGCATCAGCTGAATCTCGACGGCCACGTCATCAGCGACTTTGAACGCGACCGCCTGCACCGCGAACTGCAACGCACCCAGGGTCAACTCAGAACAAATACCGACTATGACCGCAGTGGCCGGGTCCGCTCACGCCAGCGGCGCAGCATCGACCAGCCGTGGCAGTTGCCGCCATTGGTCGAAACCCACTACAGCTACGACCCCAGCGACAACCTGATCGGACGCCGCCGTACCGATCGCCAAGAGCACCTGGCCTACGACAGTAGCGGACGTATCCTCGTCAGCCAACAGATAGGCCGGATCGAAACCTATGCCTACGATGCGGCGGCCAACCTGCTCGACGGGCCACAACAAGGCGGCCTGGTACGGCATAACCGGCTGCTGACGTATCAAGACAAGCGCTATACCTACGACGCTTTTGGGCGAATGGTTGAAAAGCGCAGCGCTGCACGAGGTTTGCAGCGCTTTGCCTACGACGCCGAAAGCCGGTTGGTTGAAGTGCGTAATGAAAACGGCAGCGTGGTTAGGATGGTCTATGACCCGTTGGGTCGGCGCATTGAAAAAACTGAACACGGCAGCGATGGCTATCCGCTGGGCGAAACCCGGTTCACCTGGGATGGCCTGCGGTTGTTGCAGGAGCATAAACACAGTCAGACCAGCCTTTATCTCTACGATGGCGACAGCTACGAGCCACTCGCCAGGGTCGACGGTGAAGGTGAACACCAACGCGTGCGGTATTACCACAACGACCTGAACGGCTTGCCGGAGCAACTCACCGAGGCCGACGGCCACGACATCTGGCGAGCGACTTATCGGGTGTGGGGCAATACGCGGGAGGAGGTGCGGGAACCTTACTTCATTGAAGAGCAGAATTTGCGGTTTCAGGGGCAGTATCTGGATCGGGAGACGGGGCTGCATTTTAATACGTTTAGGTTTTATGATCCCGATATAGGCCGCTTTACAACAACCGACCCTATTGACCTGATGGGTGGGTTCAACCTTTATCAGTATGCCCCTAACCCGGTCACATGGATCGATCCTTTTGGCTGGGCATGTGGTCACCATGGGCATCACTCCGATCCAAAATTCATGGGGGGAAAACATAACCAAAATCTGACGAAACTTACCGACACTGATCACAAACAGCTTCACCGTGATATGAATGACTTCTTAATCGGAAAAACAAAAAACATCAATGGCGGCACCGTGCATATGCGGCCTCAACGAGGTAACAGCGGCAAAAAAATACGGTTGAATTTCACCAGGACTGAAAGGCTCAGAGCGCTTGCTGACTTCTACAAAGGTAAGGGTGCATAATACAAAGATGCTGTTTTTGACTTCTTCATACAACACCAGGGGCTAAAGTAGTGACTCAGTTCTTAACCATTGCCTACGACTTAAGCGCTATAGATAATCACGCGTACTTTTTTGATGGAGCACCTGATAGTATTTTTTGCAAAACCTGTGGTTGCTGCATTGATAAAAATTATCTGCCTAGAGAACTTAAAACACCAAACAAAGCTGATATTGGTGCAACTTATGATGGGCGCTTCATCGCGTCGCTACGTTTCAAGGAATACATCGAAAATTTAAAATTGAGTGTTGGATTTTCATTAGTCAATGAAAAAAATTAGCTATTCATGATGCAGCCTCAAAAAATCATCAAATACAGTGCTCAACAGTTGGAAAATCTCTGTAGTACGTGTGGTCAATATTTTGACTGTGTGGTTCCCATCCCGAGTTTCTATCAAGAAACTGGGAAGCGTCTAGAATATGGAATGTTTTTCACAAGTATTGGCTTCGGTAGCGGGAAAGAAAAAAGCCCGGCCATTATTCTCGGCATCGAAACCGCACTTGAAATAAAGAGCGCAATAAAATCATTAAAATTAAGAGGCGCTGATATTAGTGAGATTCTTATGCCTAATGACTAAGACTATCACTCAGCGCTTATCGCTCAGGCGCGTAAGACGGGATAGGTCTATTTGTTATTTAGTCTGTTTATTTTTCGGCCACTTAAGCGAGTGCGAAAAGGCATAAATAAGACGGTCCTGAAGGGCATGAATTCCTCTCGCGCATGCTCGAAGGCAAGGCGCTGGCGGGTGTGCGGATCAGTAGCCGGGATAACGAATTGCACTATCAGTTCAACGATTGACCTGAAGAAACACGATCAAAAATGTGGGAGGGGGCTTGCCCCCGATAGCGGTGAATCAGTCACCAGATGCATCAACTGACACACTGCTATCGGGGGCAAGCCCCCTCCCACATTTGCAGCCGGTTTCTTCAGCTATTACGCAATTTACGGG
>NZ_VJWO01000081.1:0-16823 GCF_014889455.1 Pseudomonas sp. K8 | reverse complement strand
CCCACGAAGACCACTGCCTGACCACGCACAAAAAATGTGGGAGGGAGCTTGCTCCCGATAGCGGTGGTTCAGGCACTCATGCAGTGACTGCCACTCCGTCATCGGGGGCAAGCCCCCTCCCACATGGGTTTCTCTGTGTTCCTTAGGCTGTCATTTGGAGACGGGCATCGCAAACTCCGCACCTTGCTCAATGCTCTCCGACCAACGCTGCATGATCGACTTCTGCTTGGTGTAGAAGCGCACGCCTTCGGTGCCGTAGGCATGCATATCGCCGAACAGGCTCTTCTTCCAGCCGCCAAAGCCGTGCCAGGCCATCGGCACCGGGATCGGTACGTTGATGCCGACCATGCCCACTTCGATACGCCGTGCGAATTCGCGGGCGATGTTGCCGTCGCGGGTGAAGCAGCTGACGCCGTTGCCGAATTCGTGGTCGTTGACCAGTTTCACCGCTTCGGCAAAATCATTCACGCGCACGCAGGCCAGCACCGGGCCGAAGATTTCTTCGCGGTAGATGCTCATCTCTTGAGTCACATGGTCGAACAAGGTCGCGCCGAGCCAGAAGCCGTTTTCCAGGCCGGGTTCGGTCGGCACGTAATCGCGGCCGTCGAGCAGCAGCTGCGCGCCGGCCTGGACGCCTTGTTCGATGTAGCCGCTGATGCGCTCCAGTGCCGCGCGCGAGACGATCGGGCCCATTTCGGCCTTGAGGTCGCGGCCGTCGGTGATGCGCAGTTGCTTGGCCCGCTCGGTCAGGGCGGCGATGACTTTGTCACCCACATCGCCCACCAGCACCGCCACGGAGATGGCCATGCAGCGTTCGCCGGCACTGCCGTAGGCGGCGCCCATCAGCGCGTCGACGGTGCGTTCGATGTCGGCGTCGGGCATCACCACCATGTGGTTTTTCGCGCCGCCCAGGCCTTGCACGCGCTTGCCGTGACGCGCACCAGTTTCGTAAATGTATTGGGCGATCGGCGTAGAGCCGACAAAGCTCACGGCCTTGACGTCCGGGTGTTCGATCAGCGCGTCCACCGCTTCCTTGTCGCCCTGCACCACGTTGAACACGCCTTTGGGCAAACCGGCTTCACGCAAAAGCTCAGCCATGAACAGCGCGGCGCTCGGGTCGGTCGGGCTGGGCTTGAGGATGAAGGTGTTGCCCGCCGCGATGGCGATCGGGTACATCCACATCGGCACCATCACCGGGAAGTTGAACGGCGTGACGCCAGCGACCACGCCCAGGGGCTGGCGCATCGTCCAGTTGTCCATGCCACGCGAGACCTGATCGGAGTGTTCGCCCTTGAGCAGGTTGGGAATGCCGCAGGCGAATTCGAGGATGTCGATGCCACGGTCGACTTCGCCCTGGGCATCGGTAAACACCTTGCCGTGTTCGGCGACGATGATGCGCGCCAGGTCGTTCTTGCGTGCGCGCAGCAGGTGCAGGTATTCGAACAATACGCGGGCGCGGCGGATCGGCGGGGTATCGGCCCAACTGGCGAAGGCGGCTTGGGCGGCGGCGACGGCTTCGCCGACGGTCTGGCGGCTGGCCAGGGCGACGCGCCCGGTCACGGCGCCGGTGGCCGGGTTGTAGACATCCTGATAGCGATCATCGCGGCTCACGCGCTGGTCGTTGATGTAGTGCTCGATGGTGCTGGTCATGGCAGTAGGTCCCAGGTGGGTAGCGTTGGGACACACGATAGGCTTTCGATTTGTTCCGAACCAGAGCAGAATCCAGAACTTATTGTCCTTATAGGCGAACAATAACCCCATGGAAAAGTCTGAGATCGAAGGGCTGTGGAGCCACATTCACTGGCTCTCGGTGCTGGAAGAACACGGCACCTACACCGCCGCCGCGGCGCGCCTGGGGGTGAGCAAGTCGGCGGTCAGCCAGCGCATCAGCGACCTGGAAAAAGCCACCGGCACGCGCCTGGTCACCCGCACCACCCGCAGCGTGCGCCTGACCGACGCCGGGCAGTCACTGACGCGGGACGTGCGCAGCGCCTACGAACAGATCGCCCGCAGTTTTTCTTCGGTGCGCGACGCCGCCGGGGAAATCCGCGGCCTGGTGCGCTTGACCGCGCCGGTCGCGTTCGCCCGGCAGCAACTGGTGCCGCACCTGTCGGCCTTCCTGCAACTGTACCCGCAGGTGCGAGTGCAGTTGGAGGTGTCGGATGCCTTGAGTTCACTGGCCGCCGAAGGCTACGACCTGGCGGTGCGCCACGGTTTTCAGGTGCCGGAAACCCACGTCGCATGGAAGCTGTGCGACACCACCTCGGTGCTGGTCGCCACCCGCGACTACCTGCAACGCCACGGCGAACCGCGCACCCCCGGCGAGCTCAGCGCGCATAACTGCCTCTACTACCCGCGCGGCACCGAGCAGCCCGCCTGGACCTTCGAGCGCGGCGGCAAAACCCTCGAACGGGTCACCGTGCCGATCGCCGGGAGCTTCTCGACCAACAACAGCGAAGCCTTGCGCGACTCGGCGCTCAATCACCTGGGCATCGCCCTGCTCCCGGATTTCAGCGCCCATGCGGCGCTGGCCGGCGGCACGCTGGTGCAGGTGCTCAAGGGCTGGACGCTCAAGGGCGCGTTTGCCGATGAGATTTACTTGATACGGCCCTACTCGCCCCATGTACCCAAGTCCGTGAGTGCATTGGTGGGTTATCTGAAGGAAAAACTCTCCGGAGGCTTTCGTGTCACGGGTTGACCGCTTCATCGCTGAGCCGCTGCCGGCTGGCGCGTTTGGGTGGGCGGCAGGTAGGCGGATCGCTCGATCACATCCGTGCGTACCGCCGAAGGTTGCCCCGCCGGGTTACGCGCAAAGCTGCACAGGGTGACGGGCAGTTGCGAGAGCGGGTAACTCGTTCCGCCCGTGGCGAGGATGTAGCGGACGTCGTCATTGTCACGGCAGGCAGCTTCCGCCGAGGTGTCCACATAGAAGTAATGGTGGCTGAAGGCGGTTTGCGGGTCGTCCCAGTTGACGCTGTAGTTCAGGCCGATGCGCGGGACCGGCGCCGGGTCGGTCAAGAACACCGAGTGGGTGAACGCATTGTGCAGCAAGGCCGGCGTCAACGGCTCGCCGGGGGTTTGGACGCCGATGATGCACAGCACATACGCCCCCAGCGCCGGGCCGATGGCCTGATTGATGTAGCCCTGGGTTGACGCAATGGCACGTTGATAACCATTGGGCAGCCTGCATTCATTGACGTTGCGCACAGCCTTGAAGCGATAGAACGGGTCCTGGATCGAGAACCTGATGTTCCAGGTGGGCTGCACACTCTGCCCGAATTCGCCCAGTTGCATATGCACATAGGGGTTGAGCTTCCAGGGTTCCTCAAGGTGGATATCGACGGCTTTGAGCTGGCAAGCGGGCGTATCGTTCGAGAATTGGCCCTCGACAAAACAACGGTGCAGGTCGTTGGCGGGATAGCTGTAGTTGAACTTGGCCGCTTCACACGCCGAGACGTTCTGGCAGTTGTTGAGGATGTCTTTTTTAATGACCGCCGCGACTTTGCTGACAATGCCGGTGACTTCATTGGTATGCCGGTCCAGCATCGGGCTGCCGGAACTGCCGTACTGCAGGTCATTGCAGCGGTTTTTCAGGGCACCGGGAAACACCCCGGGATGCTCGACAAAGCTGTTGGTCGCGGTTTCCTTGCAGGCACTCATACGCAAGCCCTTCTGGCGAAACCCGCTCGGCGAACCGACATTCACGACCTCACGTTCCCCGGTACTTTGATGGGTGGCGAGCTTGAGCGGCATGATGCCGTCGGTGATCAGCCCAGCGAGTGAGGTATCCAGTTCGAGCACCGCCAGATCAGTGCCGACCATGCTGGTCCAGTGCGCCGTTTTAATGCGAAACGTGCGCTGTTGCGCCGGCGTGTCGTGGAAATAATTGAACGTGATGCTCGCCTCGATGGCTTGGTTGACATGGGCCGTGCCGAAGCTGAAGTACACGCAATGCCCACTGGTCAAGACATACGCCGGGCCGACGGCCTTGCTCTGGCGGTTGCGGGTGTCCAGCAGCACCGCGTTGCAGGTTTGGCCGATCGCATTTTTCAACAAACCGATACCGGACCACAGCGCGTAACGCTGGTCGTGGTTCTGCAGCGCCAGGGAGGCGCTGTCGTCGTTCAGTCCCTCGGCCAGGTCTCTGGCGTGGGTGTGGCCGGTAAGGCAAGGCAACAGCAGTAACACGAGGGGGAAGATGCAGCGGGTCAGCATGGTCGAACGTCCGGGTGGCAACAGGGGTGGTGCCGAAACGTACTTGAGGCGTGGCGAACAGGTGACCTACATAGATGTGGAGGCTGCCAGCTTGAGCGTATTTTTTCGCCGGGATATTGCCCGCAACAACTAAAAGTCCATAATGGACAAATTAGTTTACAGCGGAGTTCCCCATGTCCAGCACGCCCCATGTCATCCAGCAGGCCCAAGCGCGCGAGTTACTCGCTCAGATCGACGTGCCCCAGATCCTGCACAAGCTGTCCCGCGACCCCGCCGCCGGGCGGGCGGTGCAACCGCCGCAACAGTTAGTGGCGTTTCCGAAGGGCGCCGGCGACTTCATCAACTACCTGGGCGTGCTGGCCGAGGACGGCGTGTACGGGGTCAAGACTTCGCCGTACATCGTAGGGGAGCAAGGGCCATTGGTGACGGCCTGGACGCTGTTGATGTCGATGCACAGCGGCCAACCGTTGCTGCTGTGCGATGCCCATGAACTGACCACCGCACGCACCGCCGCCACCACGGCCCTCGCGGTGGACGCCCTGGCGCCATTGGCCGCCCGGCGCCTGGCGATCATCGGCAGCGGCAAGGTCGCCCAGGCGCACTTGCGCTACGTGCAAAACCTGCGGGACTGGCAGCACATCAGCCTGTTTTCACCGAGCCTGGCCAGCGCCAGCCCCGCCACCCTCGCGCAGCTCACCAGCCTCGACCCGCGCCTGAGCATCGCCGACAGCTGCGCGGCGGCCGTGGCGGATGCCGACGTGATCATGCTGTGTACCTCGTCGGCCGGCCCGGTGCTCGACCCGGCGCACCTGAGCAAACCGGCGCTGATCACTTCGATCAGCACCAATGCGCCCCGCGCCCATGAAGTGCCGCCCTACAGCCTTAACGCGATGCAGGTATTCTGCGACTATCGCCAGACCACTCCAGACGCGGCCGGCGAAATGCTGATCGCCAGCGAACAGCACGGCTGGGACAAACGCGCGGTGATGGGCGACCTGCCCGAGCTACTCAGTGACATGGCGCAGCGCCCGGACTACCAGCGCCCGGTGTTTTTCCGGTCCATCGGGCTGGGTCTGGAAGACATTGCACTGGCTAACGCGCTGTACCAGCTGCAGCGCTAACCCCACCTTCAGGAGATGTTCATGAGCCACGCAGACTTCATCATCATTGGCGGCGGGATTGCCGGCGCGTCCACGGGTTTCTGGCTGTCGCCCCACGGCAAGGTACTGGTACTGGAGCGTGAGGCCCACCCCGGCTATCACTCGACCGGGCGTTCGGCCGCGCTCTACAGCGCTGCCTATGGCACCCCGCAAGTACGCGCACTGACCCTGGCCAGCCGGGCGTTTTTCGACAACCCGCCCGCCGGTTTCTGCGAACACCCGCTGCTCACGCCCCGGGGCGAGATGACTGTGGACTTCAGCGGCGACCCGGCCGAGCTGGACAAGCAATACCTCAGCGCCAAGGCCACCGTGTCGCAGGTCGAACGACTGAGTGCCGACGAAGCCTGTGCGCGCTTGCCGATCCTGCGGCGCGACAAAGTCCACGGGGCGATCTACGACCCGACCGCCAGCGACATCGACACCGACGCCCTGCACCAAGGCTACCTGCGCGGCATCCGCCGCAACCACGGCGAAGTGCGGACCGACAGCCACGTGCTGGGCCTGAACCGCACTGCCGACGGCCTGTGGCACGTACAAACCCAGCATGAAACCTGCACCGCGCCGATCATCATCAACGCTGCCGGTGCGTGGGCCGACCATATCGGCGGGCTGGCCGGCGCCGCGTCCGTCGGCCTGCAACCCAAGCGTCGTTCGGCGTTCATCTTCGCCGGCCCCGAAGGCATGGACAGCCACGCCTGGCCGATGCTGGTGGCCCTCGACGAAGCGTTCTACATGAAACCCGATGCCGGCATGTTCCTCGGTTCGCCGGCCAACGCCGACCCGGTGGAACCCCAGGACATCCAGCCCGAAGAACTGGACATCGCCATGGGGATCCACCAGATCGAAGAAGCCACCACCCTGACCATCCGCCGCCCGACCCGCACCTGGGCCGGCCTGCGCAGTTTTGTCCACGACGGTGATTTGCTGTCCGGCTTCGATCCGCGGGTGGCCGGGCTGTTCTGGGTGGCGGCACAGGGCGGGTACGGCATCCAGACCTCGCCCGCGATGGGCCAGGCCAGCGCGGCCTTGGTGCGCGGCGCGGCGCTGCCGGAGCCACTGACGCGGCTCGGCCTGGACGCTGGTATGCTCTCCCCCGAACGCCTGGAGCCGCATTGATGAACACCGCTGAACAAGACAAGGTCCTGCAGAACTTCCGTGCGATCGCCGATGCGATCGCCACGTTGTTCTTCCCCCACGCCGAAGTGGTGCTGCACGACCTGCGCACGCAAAAGGTCGACTACATCGCCAACAACCTGTCGAAACGGGCCATCGGTGACGATTCGGCGCTGGAAGACATGCTGAGCGACGACATCCGCGAAGTGAATATCGGCCCCTACGAAAAGCTCAACTGGGACGGTCAGAAAATCCGCAGCCTGAGCACCGTGCTGCGCGACCACAAAGGTCGCCCGCTGGCCGTGCTGTGCATCAACCTGAATATCTCGCTGTTCGAAAACGCCAAGGCGGCGCTGGACCTGTTTCTGTCACCCAGCAAGCTGATCCCGCAACCGGACTCACTGTTTCGCGATGACTGGCAGGAACGGATCAACACCTTCTTGCACGCCTGGCTGCGCGAACGCCAGTTGAGCCTGAACCTGCTGACCCGCGACCACAAGCGCGAGCTGGTGCTGGCGCTGCACGCCGAAGGCGCGTTCAAGGGCAAGAGCGCCTCGAACTACGTGGCCAATGTGTTGGGCATGGGGCGGGCAACGGTCTACAAGCACTTGAAGGAACTGAAGGGCTGAAGCCGGCAGCCGCGATCAAATGTGAGAGCGGGCTTGCCAGGGCTCGACAGCTCTCACACTGACCTACAGCGTTTTCAAGTGCGTATTCAGCATCAGTCGCCGTAGATATCGGACTTGAAGTACTGCGCGGAAATCTTCTGGTACTCGCCATTGGCACGGATGCCGTCGATGGCCGCATTCAACTCACTGACCAACGCGCTATTGCCCTTGCGCACCGCAATGCCGGCGCCCTCGCCCACGTATTTCGGGTCTTTGAGCTCCGGCCCGACAAACGCATAACCCTGGCCTCGCGGCAGCGACAGGAAGTCACTCAGGGGGATGGTGTCGGCAAAGATCGCATCCAGACGCCCCGCCGCCAGGTCCATGTAGATTTCTTCGTTATTGCTGTAGCGCTTGACGTTGATGCCCTTGGGTTCGAACACCTCGGTGGCATACCGGTCGGTGGTGGTGGCCCGCTGCACGCCGACGGTCTTGCCTTTGAGGCTGGCGTACTGGTCGTCCACCACCGCGCCGTCCTTCATCACCAGGCGCGATGAGGTGAAGTAATACTTGTGGGTGAAATCCACCGACTTCTTGCGGTCTTCGTTGATGGTCATGGACGACAAGGCCATGTCGATTTTCTTCACTTTCAGCGAAGGAATCAGCCCATCGAACTCGCCTTCGACCCACACACACTTGACTTTCATCTGCGCGCACAAAGCGTTGCCGATGTCATAGTCGAACCCGACGATTGTGCCTTCCTGGGTCTTCGATGCGAACGGCGGGTAAGCTGCCTCGATGCCGATGCGCAGGGTTTTCTCGGCGGCCAGGGCGTGGCCGCAAGCGAACAGGCTCAGGGCCAGGGCGGTGATGAGGGAGCGTTTCTTCATGGTCGTGGTCTCGCAAGTTATTGTCGATTTGGCAAGATTGAAGAAAAAGTCAGGCAGGTTTTTTGTACTTATAAATCCATAATGGACTTTAGCGTATTTTCCGTCAATCGCTTCCAGGCAATCCACGCACGGGGCTCAGGTGCAGGGGGAATCGGCTTCGGTGTGAGCGGACGGCGGGATCAGCGAAGCCAGGTATTCGCCAAACCCGCCCTGGCACTTGTAGTCCCGACGCGCGCTGGTAATCACCGGAATGGAGGCCGTCCAGGCGATCCGCGCGCCGGTCCGTTCAAGGTCGGCCACCAGGCGGACGTCTTCATCGGCGGCCAGGTGCTGAAACCCACCGGCGGTGCGATAGGCCTCGGCACTCAACCCAAGGTTTGCACCATGGATGTGGCGGTGGTTTTCGATGAATCGATAGCGCTCCAGGTATTGCGCGCGCACCCGTTCGCCGTGCTCGTTCCAGCTGTCGACCTCGACGGTGCCGCACACCGCGTCAGCGCCAAACCCGAGCTGGCGCACCAGCCAATCCTGGGGAACCCGCGTGTCTGCATCCGTGAAGGCAAGCCACTGCACGCCGCGCTTGAGCAACGCCTCGGCGCCGACGGCTCTGGCCTTGCCCACATTCTGAAAACGCACATCGAGTGTCGCCGCACCGTGGGCCGCCGCCAACGCGTCGGTGCGGTCGGAACAGTCATCCAGAACCACGAGTATCTCAACCGGGCGGCCGTCAAGCGCGGGATGTTCACTGGCGAGCCGCACAGAAGCGAGGCACTCGCTGATCTGCCGCTCTTCATTATGGGCGGGTATCACGACTCCTATCATTGGCGTTGCCTCAGCTGGCGAAGTATGTCCAGCTATCGACATAGCGCTGAGGCAGAAGGTTTAAACAATCTTGTGCCGCCGCCTGACGACGCGCATCGTTGCCGCCGTGCCTCCCCAAAAAATTCGCACGAATGGCTTGCCTTCGCCTCATAGAGTGGTGACGCTTAGGTATTTGGGTAACCGTCAAAGGGCAAGGCGCATGCATCGAGTCACCACGAGCCGTTTTTTCACCGGGCTGTTCGCCCTGCTGATGCTGTGCGCTACGTTGCCCAGCCTCGCGCAGGCTGCGCCTTCGCCGATCAACGACCCGCGCAGTGTGCCGCTGCTGGCTGAAGACGCCAGTGTGCAAGACCTCAACGACCAACTCGACCTGATCCGCCAGAAAGTCACGGGCAGCGCCAACGACGACCTGCTCTCGACCTTGCGCCAGGCCGCCTTGCAGGTGCAAAAACAGGCCGACACCCTGGCCGCCAAACAAATCCTCGATCTTGAACACCTGGATGACCAGCTCAACGTGCTTGGCCCGGTACAGGTCAATGAGCCCCCCAGCCTGACCCAACAACGCAGCGTATTGACCCGGCAGAAGAACACCCTGCTCAACGAACAGCGCCAGGCCAGCAGCCTGAGCCAATCCGCCAGCGACATGGCCGCGCAGATCTTCAGCCTGCGCCGCAGCCTCTTCGACTCACAGATCAGCACCCGCTCGGCGAGCCCGATCAGTGTGGTGTTCTGGTCCAACATCATCCGCCCGACCGACGACGACCTCAGCCGTTTACGCAGCCTGTACGCCGATGTCCGCAGCGTGACGGACACCGCCGTGGCGCCGGGAAACCGCTGGTTTTTCGTGAGCATGCTGTTCAGTGCGCTGCTGGTCTGGGTGACGGGACGACGAGTGTTGGAGCACACGCTGGTCCGCCTGACGGTGCGCTGGATCCCCGAAGGCCGCCTGCGTCGCAGTGCGCTGGCGCTGGCGGTGGGGCTGGCCACCGTGCTGACCATCAGCCTGGCCGCCACGCTGCTGCGCTGGGGCGTGCTACGCGACACCGTGCCCAGCGCCGACATGCTCACGCTGCTCGATCAATTGCAGACCCTGGTGGTGTTCTGCGCCTTCATTGTCGGCCTCGGTCGCGCCCTGTTGATGCGCGCGCATCCGTCCTGGCGCCTGCCCCAGATCCCCGACCAGATCGCCGTCGCCCTGGCCCCCTTCCCCGTGCTGATGGGCCTGGCCTTGATGCTGATCGGCACCCAGGAACGCATCAACAGCGTCATCGCCAGCAGCCTGGCACTGACCGCGGCGGTGAACGGCCTGACCGCGCTGGCTATCGCGCTGGTGTTCTTCTTCGGCCTGCTGCGTTACCGCCGCACCCGCCGCCGATACGCGCTTGAACGCATGAGCGGCATCGCCGGGCTGATTCCGTTTGTCGCCGGGACCTGGATCGGGATCAGCCTGCTGGCGCTGTTGAGCGGCTACCTGACCCTGGCTTACTTCCTCACCGTCAAGCTGCTGTGGATGAGCGTGGTCGCGGCGACGGCTTATCTGCTGATCGCCTGCTTCGGTGACCTCTGCGAGACCCTGCTCTCGCCGAAACAGCCTGGCGGCCTGGCGCTCGGCTCGGCCCTGGGCCTGTCCGAACGCCACCAGGCACAGGCCAGCACGATACTCGCGGGCGTGGGCCGCACCCTGCTGATGTTCACTGCGGTGCTGTTGGCGTTCCTGCCCTCCGGCTCCAGCCCGGGCGAGCTGCTGGCGGGGCTGACGCAACTCGACCTGGGCAGCAAGCCGCTGGGCAACCTGAACATCGCCCCCGGCGATATTCTGCTGGCCCTTGTCCTGCTCGCGATCGGCCTGTTCGGCGTGCGCGTGCTCAAGAACTGGCTCGGCGAACGGCTGCTACCGGAAACCAACATGGACGCCGGCATGCGCGCCTCGCTGGTGACCCTGGTGGGTTACATCGGCTTCGTGCTGGTCGCGGTGGTGGTGATGTCCACGCTGAATATCAGCCTGACCAACTTGACCTGGGTGGTCAGTGCGCTGTCGGTGGGCATCGGTTTCGGCCTGCAGGCGATCGTGCAGAACTTCATCTCCGGCCTGATCCTGCTCACCGAACGCCCGGTCAAAGTCGGCGATTGGGTCAGCCTCGCGGGCGTCGAAGGCGATATCCGCCGCATCAACGTGCGCGCCACGGAAATCCAGATGTCCGATCGTTCAACGGTGATCGTGCCCAACTCGCAGTTCATCACCCAGAACGTGCGCAACGTGACCATGGGCAATGCGCTGGGCGTGGTCGGCATCACCCTGACCCTGCCGCTGGAAACCGATGTGCTGCAGATCCGCGAACTGCTGTTGACGGCATTCACCGAACACGAAGACGTGCTGGACACGCCGGCGCCGTCGGTGACGTTCAAGGACCTGACCGCCAACGGATTGGTCATCGGCGTCAGCGGTTACGTCAACAGCCCGCGCTCGGTGGGAACAGCCCGCAGCGACCTGCTGTTCACCGTCCTTGGGCGCCTGCGCGAACTCGGCGTGGCGCTGTCATCGCCGCAGAGTATGGTGCTGATCAATGAGGCGGCGGAAAAAGCCTCGCCGGCCGATTAGAGCGCCACACAACCAAGCATCAGCACTCCGCCAATTGCGCCCTGATTTTTTCCACCACGCCCTGCATGGCCGGCAGATAGCGGCGGGCGGCTTCCTCAACCGACATCGCCTTGGCGATGTAGACCAGATTCAGGCAGCCCATCACCCGCTCCTCGTGCCTGATCGGAATCGCAATCGCAGCGATTTTACGCTCAAGACCCCAGTGGGAATTGTTTTCGCCGTAGCCCTTACCGAGGGTGTGCTCGACCAACCGATCGACAAAGCCGCGATCCGCCGCCAGCGCCGACTGTTCATCGTCGCGGCTGATCAACAACTCGATCAGCTCTTCGCGCTCGGCGGGCGGGCAGAACGCGAAGTACGCGCGCCCGATGGCGGTCATGAGCAAGGGTAAACGCCGGCCGACCATGGAGCGGTGAAACGACAGGCGACTGAAGCGATGCGTGGTCTCGCGTATCACCATGGCGTCGCCGTCCAGCGTACACAGGTCGGTGGGCCAGACCACTTGTTGCAGCAGCTCGCCGAGCAGCGGTGCGGCAATCGACGAAATCCATTGCTCGTCGCGAAACCCCTCGCTCAGTTCGCGGACTTTCAGCGTCAGGCGATAGCTGTCATCCGACTCGCTGCGGCGCACGTAACCCTCGGCCTGCAAGGTCTCCAGCAGCCGGCGAACCGTGGTCCGGTGCAGCCCGCTTTGCTCGGCCAACTGCGCCGTACTGGCCCCGCCATCGAAACGATTCAAGCCATTGATCAGGGCCAAACCCCGCATCAGCCCACGAACGGTTTTGTATTCTGTTTCGCTCATGGACGCTCCATTATCGTTTCAAATCAATGCTGTGCACCTGGTGCACACTAGCAGGGGTTTTCGTTGTCCACCAGCCTCGTGATTTCCATACTGCGCCCCACAAGAAATCCAAAAACGCTGTACGGAGATACCCATGAGTCTTGCACCCGCTCCTTCCACATTGGAGCTGACCGCCGACGTAGCCATCGTCGGCGCCGGCCCTGTCGGCTTGATGATCGCCAATTACCTGGGGCAACGTGGCGTGAACGTCACCTTGGTGGAAAAGCTCGACACCCTGATCGACTACCCCCGCGCCATCGGCCTGGACGATGAAAGCCTGCGCACGTTCCAGGCCGTCGGTCTGGCGGACAAGGTGCTGCCGCATACCACGCCTTGGCACGCTATGCGTTTCCTGACCCCCAAGGGTCGCTGCTTTGCCGATATCCAACCGAAAACCGACGAGTTCGGCTGGTCCCGCCGCAACGCGTTCATTCAACCTTTGGCCGACCGCGTGCTGTTCGACGGCCTGCAGCGCTTCAGCAACGTCAAGGTGCTGTTCAGTCGCGAGCTAGACAGCTTTGAACAAAGCGACAGCGCGGTGGTGCTCAACCTCAAGGATCAGCATGGCCGCAGCGAACGCCTGAATGCCCGTTACCTGATCGGTTGCGACGGTGGCAACAGCCTGGTGCGGCGCAGCCTGGACATCAGTTTCGAAGGCAAGACCGCGCCCAATCAGTGGATCGTGGTCGACATCGCCAACGACCCGCTGGCCACGCCCCATGTCTATCTGTGCTGCGACCCGGTGCGTCCTTACGTGTCCGCCGCCCTGCCCCACGGCGTGCGTCGTTTCGAGTTCATGGTGATGCCCGGCGAAACCGAGACCGAGCTGAGCAAGCCCGAGAACCTGCGCAAGCTGCTAAGCAAAGTCTTGCCCAACCCCGACCGCATCGAGCTGATCCGCAGCCGCGTCTATACCCATAACGCGCGTCTGGCCGGGCGGTTCCGCCAGGGCCGGGTGCTGCTGGCCGGCGATGCCGCGCACATCATGCCGGTATGGCAAGGCCAGGGTTACAACAGCGGCATGCGCGATGCCTTGAACCTGGCGTGGAAACTCGCGCTGGTGATCAAGGGCCTGGCCGCCGACAGCCTGCTCGACAGCTACGAACAGGAGCGCCGCGACCACGCCAAGGCGATGATCAACCTCTCCGTACTCGCCGGCCACGTATTGGCGCCGCCGAAACGCTGGCAAGGCACCCTGCGCGATGGGGTGTCGTGGCTGCTCAACTACCTGCCGCCGGTCAAGCGCTACTTCGTGGAAATGCGCTTCAAACCGATGCCGCAATACACCCGGGGCGCGTTGATCGTGCCGACTACGAAGGGCTCGCCGGTGGGCAAGATGTTCATTCAGCCAAAGGTCTTGACCGACGCCGGCACCACCGTGCTGCTGGACGAAGTGATTGGCGACAACTTTGCGATCATCGCCTGGGGCTGCGATCCGACCTGGGGCCTGTCGGCCACGCAAATCGCCCATTGGAAAGCCCTGGGCACGCGCTTCATCCAAGTGTTGCCGGACGTCCAGCTCCGAGTACCGAGCGATGCCGGCCAAGATGTGATCCGCGTGGGTGACAGCAGCGGGCGCTTGAAAGAATGGTTCGCGCTCGGCACCTCGTCCATCGCCCTGGTGCGTCCGGACCGCTTCCTCGCCGGCCTGGCCATCCCGCAAACCGTCGGCCAGGCCTGCGATGACCTGGCCCGGGCGCTCAAAGCCGTGCTACCGACCTCGGTGAACGCTGTTGTCAGCAAGGTCGCATGACATGAGCGCCTTTGTGCATTGTTTGTCTCATACGCCGTTGGTGGGCTACGTCGATCCGGCGCCGCAGGTATTGGCTGAAGTCGACGGCGTGATCGACGCTGCGCGCGAGCGTATCGCCCACTTCGACCCGCAGTTGGTGGTGCTGTTCGCTCCCGACCATTACAACGGCTTTTTCTACGACGTGATGCCGGCCTTTTGCATCGGCATGGCGGCCCACGCGATTGGCGATTTCGACACCGCCGCCGGCCCGCTCGACGTGCCCAAAGCGCTGGCCGAATCCTGCGCCCAGGCGGTGCTGGATGCCGGTGTCGATGCTGCGGTGTCGTATCGCATGCAGGTCGACCATGGGTTCGCGCAACCGTTGGAACTGTTGCTCGGCGGCTTGCAGCGTTGCCCGGTGATTCCGGTGTTTATCAACTCGGTGGCGGTGCCGCTGCCGAGTTTCAAGCGCGCCCGACTGTTGGGTGAAGCGATCGGCCAATGGGCCAAAGCGCTGGATAAACGTGTGCTGTTCCTCGCTTCCGGTGGCTTGTCCCATCAGCCACCGGTACCGGAACTGGCCAAGGTCGACGCACGCATGGCAGACCGTCTGATGGGCAGCGGGCGTCAGCTCCCCGCCGATGAACGACAGGCCCGCCAGAACCGGGTGATTCAAGCCGCCCGCGCTTTCGTCGAAGACCCGAACAGCCTGCACCCGCTGAACCCGGCCTGGGATCAGCAGTTTCTCGACAGCCTCGAACAGGGCCGTATGCGCGACCTCGACAGCTTGGGCAATGACGCGTTGTCGGCGCTGGCCGGCAAGTCGACCCATGAAGTCAAAACCTGGGTCGCCGCCTTCGCTGCCCTGAGTGCCTTCGGCCCGTATCAGACCGAAGGCCGCTACTACCGCCCGATTCCCGAGTGGATCGCAGGTTTCGGTGCGCTTGGCGCACAGCCGCTGCCCCCTCACCCATGAATTCAAGGAACACTGCCATGACTGCCACTGCTTTCAGTGAAGCCTCCACCAGCCGCTTTGCCCGTATCAAGGAAGGCGACCTGGACCTGCAACTGCACTACAACGACCTTGGCGAAGGCGCCGCCACCGTGGTCATGCTGCACGGCTCCGGGCCGGGCGCGAGCGGCTGGGCCAACTTCAATCGCAATATCGAGCCGCTGGTGAATGCCGGTTTTCGCGTGATCCTGATGGATTGCCCCGGCTGGAGCAAAAGCGACACGATCGTCAGCGAAGGCTCGCGCTCGAACCTCAATGCCCAAGCGCTCAAGGGCCTGCTCGATGTGCTGGGGCTGGAGCGCGTGCACATCATCGGCAATTCGATGGGGGCCCACAGCACCGTCGCCTTCGCCCTGGAATACCCTGAGCGGATCGGCAAGCTGATCCTGATGGGCGGCGGCACCGGCGGCCCGAGTGCCTTCGTGCCGCAGCCCACCGAAGGCATCAAGCTGATCGGCGCGCTGTACCGCGACCCGACCATCGAGAACCTGAAGAAGATGATGAATGTCTTCGTTTTCGACGCCAGCGGCCTCACCGACGAACTGTTCCAGACCCGCCTGGACAACATCCTGTCGCGCCGTGATCACCTGGACAACTTCGTCAAGAGCAGCACGCTCAACCCCAAGCAATTTCCGGATTTCAGCCACCGCCTGCACGAAATCAGCGCCGACACCCTGCTCGTCTGGGGCCGCGAGGACCGCTTCGTGCCGATGGACACCGGCTTGCGCCTGCTGGCCGGCCTGCCCCGGGCACAGTTGCACGTGTTCAACCGTTGCGGCCACTGGGCGCAGTGGGAACACGCCGAGAAGTTCAACCGCATGGTCCTGGACTTCCTGACCCACTGATCATCGAGGCTGACATGACGCTGACTCAAGACACCCTGCAACAACTCGCCGCCGACCTGCGCCAGGCCGAAGACCACGGCGAAGCCATCGGGCCGCTGCGCGAGCGGATCGGTGCAGACAACGCCGCCGCCGCGTATGCCATCCAGCGCCTCAACGTCGACCACGGCGTGGCCAACGGGCGCCGCGTGGTCGGGCGCAAGATCGGCCTGACCAACCCCAAGGTCCAGGCCCAGCTGGGCGTGGACCAGCCGGACTTCGGCACCCTGTTTGCCGACATGTGCTACGGCGACAACGCCACCGTGCCGAGCGGCCGCGTACTGCAACCGAAGATCGAGGCTGAAATCGCGCTGATCCTCGAACGCGACCTGCCCCGCGCCGACACCACATTCGCCGACGTGATGGCGGCCACCGGCTGGGTCGTGCCGGCCCTGGAAATCGTCGGCAGTCGCATCCAGGGCTGGAACATCCGCTTCGTCGATACCGTGGCTGACAACGCGTCCAGCGGCTGCTTCGTACTGGGCGGCCCGGCTCGACGTCTCGATGGGCTCGACCTGCGCCAGGCCAGCATGCGGATGACCCGCAACGCTGAAGAAGTGTCCAGCGGCAGTGGCGCCGAATGCCTTGGTCACCCGCTCAATGCGGCGGTCTGGCTGGCCTGCGCCATGGCGCGCCTGGGCGATCCGCTGCGCGCCGGCGACATCATTCTCACCGGCGCGCTGGGGCCGATGGTGGCGGTCGCTGCCGGTGATCGGTTCGAGGCCGAGATCGACGGCATCGGCCGGGTCGGCGTGAACTTCTCGGTAGACAGTCGCGCCGAGTAATCGGCGACTTGCGTGCATATGAGGCAATAACAATGAATAAACTCAAAGTCGCCATCATCGGTTCCGGCAACATCGGCACCGACCTGATGATCAAGATCCTGCGCAACGCCAAACACCTGGAAATGGCGGTCATGGTCGGCATCGACCCGGCCTCCGACGGCCTCG
>NZ_VJWO01000080.1:0-17649 GCF_014889455.1 Pseudomonas sp. K8 | reverse complement strand
GATGAGGGAGTGTCAGTCAGTCATTGTTTGGCTGATCCACCCCCATCGGGGGCAAGCCCCCTCCCACATTTGATCCGGTTGTTCTTTAGAGGTATTTGAACAGGGACATCTTCAATACCCTTCATGCATTACCGGGTCGACAACCTGCCCAGCCCTTGAGCTGTAAACCCAATCAAATGTGGGAGGGGGCTTGCTCCTGATGAGGGAGTGTCAGTCAGTCATTGTTTGGCTGATCCACCCCCATCGGGGGCAAGCCCCCTCCCACATTTGATCCGGTTGTTCTTTAGAGGTATTTGAACAGGGACATCTTCAATACCCTTCATGCATTACCGGGTCGACAACCTGCCCAGCCCTTGAGCTGTAAACCCAATCAAATGTGGGAGGGGGCTTGCTCCTGATGAGGGAGTGTCAGTCAGTCATTGTTTGGCTGATCCACCCCCATCGGGGGCAAGCCCCCTCCCACATTTGATCCGGTTGTTCTTTAGAGGTATTTGAACAGGGACATCTTCAATACCCTTCATGCATTACCGGGTCGACAACCTGCCCAGCCCTTGAGCTGTAAACCCAATCAAATGTGGGAGGGGGCTTGCCCCTGATGAGGGACTGTCAGTCAGTCATTGTTTGGCTGATCCACCCCCATCGGGGGCAAGCCCCCTCCCACATTTGATCCGGTTGTTCTTTAGAGGTATTTGAACAGGGACATCTTCAATACCCTTCATGCATTACCGGGTCGACAACCTGCCCAGCCCTTGAGCTGTAAACCCAATCCAATGTGGGAGGGGGCTTGCCCCCGATGAGGGAGTGTCAGTCAGTCATTGTTTGGCTGATCCACCCCCATCGGGGCAAGCCCCCTTCCACATTGGATCTGTGGCGTTTTCAATTTCACCGTCTGCAAAAACCCCCTCAATTCGTCCCTCGCCGTTGCCGATATTCAGCAAGTCATCCATTGCTTGAATCTAAGGAACGACCACGTGCTCATCGTATCCGGGCTTATCGTTGTACTGTTATCGGTGTTCGGTGGCTTTGTCCTGTCCGGCGGCGCCCTTGGCCCGCTGTATCAACCCACCGAGTTACTGATGATTGCCGGGGCCGGTGTCGGTGCGTTCATTGCCGCCAATAACGGCAAGGCCATCCGGGCCACGCTCACCGCCGTGTCACGTTTCAAGCGCAGCGCCAAATACGACAAAACCTTGTACCTGGAATTGATGGCCATGCTCTATGCCTTGCTGAGCAAGGCCCGCCGCGAAGGCATGCTCGCCCTGGAACGGGATATCGAAGAACCCGCGCAAAGCCCGATTTTCGCCCAATACCCACGACTGATCGCTGACCCGCTGATCATCCT
This sequence comes from Pseudomonas sp. K8, assembly GCF_014889455.1. NCBI lineage: Bacteria > Pseudomonadati > Pseudomonadota > Gammaproteobacteria > Pseudomonadales > Pseudomonadaceae > Pseudomonas > Pseudomonas sp. K8. The sequence goes on along the minus strand of NZ_VJWO01000080.1, from coordinate 16,307 downwards.
GTTCATCACCGATTACCTGCGCCTGTTGGTCAGCAGCGCCATGCAGGCCCATGAACTTGACGAGCTGATGCTGCACGAGATCGAAGGCTTCGAACACGAAGCCCACTTGCCTGCCGATGCCCTCTACAAAGTCAGCGACGCCCTGCCGGCCTTCGGCATCGTCGCGGCGGTGATGGGCGTGGTCAAAGCCTTGAGCGCGGTAAACGTCGGCCCCGATTTGATGGGCCAGATGATCGCTCATGCCTTGGTCGGTACGTTCCTGGGCATTTACCTGGCCTATGGGTTGGTCGCCCCCCTGGCCAGCCGCATCGACCGGCAAGCCGCCGAATCCGCCAAGATGCTGCAATGCATCCGCGTCACGCTGCTGGCCAGCGTGCAGGGCATGCCGCCACAGTTGGCCGTGGAGTTCGGCCGCAAGGCGCTGCACACCAGCGAACGCCCTGGTGCCCTTGAGCTGGAAACTTATGTGCGCAGCGGCAGCGGCCAGCCGGGAATCGACTGAGCATGAGCGATCAACCGATCATCATCCGGCGCAAAAAAGCCGCCCGGCACGCCCACCATGGCGGCGCCTGGAAGATCGCCTTCGCCGACTTCATGACCGCCCTGATGGCACTGTTCCTGGTGCTGTGGGTGCTGTCCAATGCCAGCAAAAACGACAAGGACGCGATTGCCGAGTACTTCAGCACGCCGTTGTTGGTGGCCATGAGCAAAGGCGATCGCAGCACGTCCAGCACCAGCGCGATCCCCGGCGGCGGGCCTGACCAACGCTTCTCCGAAGGCGAGCGCGCGCGCCAGACGACGCGCCCTTCGCTTTCCGGTGATGAGCGGCGCCACCTGGAATCCCTCAAGCAGCGGCTGAACAACGCAGTGGATCGCGACCCGCAATTGCGCGAACTCAAGCAGCAGATCGCGATAGAACTGAGCCCCGAAGGCCTGCGCGTGCAGTTGATCGATACCGACAAGCGCCCGATGTTCGAGCTGGGCAGTGCCAACGTCGCGCCGTACCTGAGCAAGCTGCTCAAGACGTTCGCCCCGGTGCTCAACGAATTGCCCAACCGCATTCAAATCAGCGGGCATACCGACAGCCACCCCTACCCCGGCGGCGATGCCGGCTACAACAATTGGGACCTGTCCGCCGACCGCGCCAAGGCCTCGCGCCAGGAGCTGGTGGCCGGCGGCCTGGACTCCAACAAGCTGCTGCGCGTTTCCGGCATGGCCGACCGCATCCGCTTCCACGGCGCCGGCCCCTACGATGCCGCCAATCGCCGCATCGAAATCATCGTGCTCGACAACCGAGTGGCCGAACGCATCCTGTCCCAGGATGAATACGCGCCAGAGGAACCATCCGCTCATTAACGCGCGATTGTGCCGGGTGTTCGTGCGATCGGCGGCCCGGGCGCCTGCGCACAATAGCGGCTTTGACAGGTCGCGCGGGTTGCCGCAGGCGCCCGGAGAGCCATGGCCGAGACCAGCAGAGAAGACAAGACCGAAGCGGCAACGCCGCGACGGATCGAAAAGGCCCGCGAAGAAGGCCAGGTTGCACGTTCCCGTGAAATGAACACCTTCGTCATGCTGCTGGCCGGCATTGGCGGGCTGTGGCTGATGGGCGGCACCCTCTATGACAACCTTGGCCAGGTGATGGAACAGGCGTTGCTGTTCGACCGCGCACAGCTGTTCGACACCGCGCGCATGCTCAGTACGCTGTGGACATTGAGCCAGACCGCGCTGCTGACCTTGGCGCCGTTCTTTGCCCTGACGACCTTCGCCGCCCTCGCCGCGCCGGCCCTGCTGGGTGGACTGGTGATCACCCTGAAGGCCGTGCGCCCGCAGTTTTCCCGGGTCAACCCCATGAGCGGGCTGGCGCGCTTGTTCTCAGTGCAGGTGCTGGTGGAGTTGGCAAAGGCCATCGCCAAGGCCAGCCTGATCGGTACAGTGATCTACTTCTTTCTGCGCAGCCATATCGAGCAGTTGCTCAACTTGCCGCACATGCCCGCGCCCAAAGCCCTGGCCGCCATGCTGAGCCTGACCGCCAGCGCCTGCACGATGTGCGTCGCGGCACTGATCATCGTGGTGGGCATGGACGTGCCTTACCAACTGTGGACTTACGCCAAGAACCTGCGCATGTCCAAGGAAGAGCAACGTCAGGAACACAAGAACGCCGACGGCGACCCGCATATCAAGGCGAAGATTCGCCAGATGCAACAGACCCGCGCGCGGCGCCGCATGATGAGCAAAGTGCCCAAGGCCGACGTAATCGTCACCAACCCCAGCCACTTTGCGGTGGCCTTGTCGTACCAGAAAGAAAAGAACGGCGCGCCCCGTGTGGTGGCCAAGGGCGCGGATGACGTGGCGCTGCGCATTCGCGAGATCGCCGCGCAACATCACCTGCCGATGCTGGAAGCACCGCCGCTGGCACGGGCCCTGTATTTCCACGTCGACCTGGACCGAGAAATTCCCATCGAGCTGTACACCGTGGTCGCTGAGGTGGTGGCCTGGGCCATCCGCCTCAAGCGTGTCAGTGAACACGGCGGCGATCTGCCGCCGACCCCGGTGAACCTGACTGTACCGCCAGGCATGGACCAGCGTGGCCCGCGTACCCCGACACCTGAGGATGACCCGAACGCATGAAAGGCATGACCGATTTATTCGGCCCCGACTCCTGGCTGGCCACCACCGACCTCAAGATCATGACCGGCCCGGTACTGATCGTGCTCATCCTGTCGATGATGATCCTGCCGCTGCCCACGTTCATCCTCGACCTGCTGTTCACCTTCAATATCGCCCTGGCGATCATGGTGTTGATGGTCAGCATGCTCACGGAAAAGCCGCTGGACTTCTCGGCGTTTCCCTCGGTGCTGCTGTTCACCACCTTGCTGCGCCTGTCGCTGAACGTGGCGTCCACGCGGGTGATCCTGATGGAAGGCCACACCGGCCCCGACGCGGCCGGCAAGGTGATCGAAGCCTTCGGCGAGTTCCTGGTGGGCGGCAACTTTGCCGTGGGCCTGGCGTTGTTCCTGATCCTGGTGACCATCAACTTCATGGTGATCACCAAGGGTGCCGGGCGTATCGCCGAAGTCGGCGCACGCTTCACCCTCGACTCGATGCCCGGCAAGCAGATGGCGATCGACGCCGACCTCAACGCCGGTCTGATCGGCGAACCGCAAGCCCGCCAGCGGCGCAAGGAAGTCGCCCAGGAAGCGGACTTCTTCGGCTCCATGGACGGCGCCAGCAAGTTCGTGCGCGGTGACGCCGTGGCCGGGCTGGTGATCATGGGCGTGTGCATCATCGGCGGCCTGGCCATCGGCATCCTGCAACACGGCATGGCCTTCTCCGACGCAGCCCACACTTACACCATGCTGACCATCGGCGACGGTCTGGTGGCGCAGATTCCCGGCCTGGTGATTTCGATTGCCGCCGGTGTCACGGTGTCGCGCGTGAACACCGAACAGGACGTCGGCCAACAGATGATGGGCCAGCTGTTCAGCCGCCCGAAAGTGCTGATGATGACCGCAGGCGTGATGGGCCTGCTCGGGCTGGTGCCGGGCATGCCCAACCTGGTGTTCCTGATCCTTACCGGGCTGCTGGCAGGGCTGGGCTGGTGGTTCTCCAAACAGGAGGAACTGGCCCCGGAGGGCTCACCGGTGCAGACCCTGCTGCCCAAATCCGCCTCGCAAAGCAGCGAAGCCTCCTGGGACGATGTGCAGTTGGTCGACACCCTGAGCCTGCGCGTCGGCCATCGCCTGATCCAACTGGTGGATGCGCGCCAACAAGGCGAGCTGATCACCCGGATCAAAAGCCTGCGCAAAAAATTCGCCCAGGACGTGGGCTTTCTGCCGCCGGTGGTGCATGTGCGCGACAAGTTGGAACTGGCCGCCAACACCTACATCATCAGCCTCAAGGGCGTGGAAATCGGCCGCGGCGAAGTGTTCCCCGGCAAGTGGCTGGCGATCAACCCCGGCAAGGTCACCCATGAGCTGGAAGGCACGGCGGCGGTGGACCCGGCGTTCGGGTTGCCGGCGATCTGGATCGAACCGAACCTGCGCGAGCACGGGCAGATCTATGGCTACACCGTGGTCGACGCCAGCACCGTGACCGCCACGCACCTCAACCACCTGCTGCATCAGCACGCCAAGGACATGCTGGGCCGTGGCGAAGTGCAGAAGCTGCTGGACAAGCTCGGCCCCGACAGCAAGGGCCTGGTCGACGAAGTGGTGCCCAAGCTGGTGTCGCTGACGGTGTTGCAGCGCGTGCTGCAGAACCTGCTCGAAGAAAACGTCTCGATCCGCGACATGCGGACCATCCTCGACGCCCTGGCCGAACACGGTGGCGTGCAACAACCGCCGGATGTGCAAGAACTGACGGCTGTCGTGCGCGTGGCCTTGGGACGCTCCATCGTCAATCAGCTGTTTGGCAACAAAACCGAACTGAAAGTCATCGGCCTGGACTTCAACCTGGAGCAGGTCTTGATGCAGGCGGTGGGCAACGGCGGCGCGCTGGAGCCGAGCCTGGCGGACAACCTCATGCAGCAAACCACCTTGACCCTCAAGCGCCAGGAAAACAGCACCGAGCCGCCGGTGCTGGTGGTGCCCAACAAGCTGCGCCCAGTGTTGTCGCGTTTCCTGCGGCGGCGTCTGCGCCAGCTCACGGTGATTGCCCTGAGCGAAATACCCGACGACCGCACCCTGCGCATGACTAACGTGATCGGAGGCAAACCCAAGTGAGCGCTCAACGATTTATCGGCGCCAACAGCCGCGAAGCCATGAACCAGGTGCGCCTGGCCCTGGGTGAAGACGCGCTGATCCTGTCGAGCCGCATGACCGATGTCGGGGTGGAAATCCTGGCGCTGGCCGAAGAGCCGCCCACGCCCGCCACGGCGGATTTCGCCGCGTTGAGTGAACGCCTGCTGAGTGAAATCCAGGCTATGCGCCAGTTGATCGATGGCCGGGGGAAACCCTCGCCCTTGCTCAAATGGCTGCTCGACGCCGGTTTCAGCGCCAGCCTCAGCCAGGAGCTGCTCGACCACAGCCCGCCCCCGCTGCCCGATGCCACACCGGCGCGGCTCAAGGCCTGGCTGACGCAACGGCTGGACAGCCAACTGATCCAACTGGCCGATGAAGCCGAGCTGTTCAGCGCCCCCACGATCATTGCCCTGGTCGGCCCCACCGGCGTGGGCAAGACCACCAGCACCGCCAAGCTGGCGGCGCGTTATGTCATGCGCCACGGTCCCGGCCCGGTGGCGCTGGTCAGCACCGACAGTTTTCGCATCGGCGCCCACGAACAACTGAACATTTACGCGCAATTGCTCGGGGTTGAGCTGCACGCGCTGGGGCCGGATGCCGCGCTCGGGCCGCTGCTGGACAGGCTGGCCGACAAGCGCCTGGTGATCATCGACACCGTGGGCATGAGCCAGCGCGACCAACGCCTGCTCACCCAAATCAACCAGTTGGGCGCCAGCGGCCGGGCGCTGCGCCTGATGCTGGTGCTCAACGCCGCCAGCCATGGCGACACGCTCGATGAAGTGGTCCACACCTACCGGGACGCCGCGCATGCCGCCGGTTGCTGCCTGGACGATTGCATCATCAGTAAATGCGACGAGGCTGCCAGGCTGGGCCCGGTGCTCGATACGTTGATTCGACACGGCTTGCGATTGAACTACCTGTCGGCGGGCCAGCAAGTGCCGGAAGACTTGCAACTGCCCGGCGCTTCGAACTTTTTGCAGCAAGCGCTGGATACGTCCCGGCCTTCGCGGTTCGCCTCGGCCCCCGGCAAGCCGACGAGCCAACGCCTGAATGCGCTGGTGCGCGGGTTGGTGGGGCAGCGCAAGGCGATGCTGGCATTGCGCGACAGCCTGGTCGCACACGTCGACGGCTTCGGCCCATTGCTCGACGCCTGGCCGTTGATGGCGTTACCGGCGGCGCAGCAGCCTGCGCGCTGGGACGCCTTTGTCAGCGCGCAGGCACCGTGCGCGCCCGTTACAGCGGCGAAAGCCGCCGCGACCCAGGGCAACCAGCACGTGGTGTATCGAGGTGAACGCCAACGCCTGGGCAACCTGGCCGGGCACGCTGAAGCCTTCGGCCTCCGCGAGTTGCGCTACCGCAACCGCACTGCGCGGTTGACCTTGAGTCATCTGCCGGTGGTGCTCAAAGACGGGGCGGTTCGCGCCTGGTTCGGCACCCTGCAGGACAGCCACAGCGGCCAACGCCTGGGGCAACGCTATTGGCTGGCCCGGGAACCCCATGGGTTGCATGAACAGGTCAGCGACCTCGTGCAGCAGTTGAAACATGATGAACTGGCCAGCCTGGCTGCGCGCGGCAAGACGCTGTTGCTCGACATGCACCCGCACCTGCACGCCGAACTGCAGCGGTACCTGGCCGCCGGCATCGCCGCCAGTGCCGTGCTCCTGAGCAATGCCAGTGATGACTGGGCCTTCCAGGCCCGTGCCCAACTATTGGGGCTGTTGCCGAAAAAACCCAGGGGCCATGCCGCTGAAATCCTCGAAGGCGTGCTGCACTTTTGCGCCATCACGGAAAGCCTCTGACCATGCACGATCAAGCCGCCGGCCTGCGCCATTGGGCCAGTCAGCGCCCGCTCCCCGTGGTGGATCGCACCTTGATGCTGTTCGGCGCGGCGCAGGCGGCTGTCCAGGCACACAACACCCTGGAGCGCTGGCACCGCCAAGGTCATCGCTGGGTGGGCGACCCCGCGCGCTGGCGCGTTCAGGCTGTGGATAACTATCACCGCGACCTGCCCGAACGCTGGGGCGTGTGGGTCGACAGCGACCTCGGCGCCTTCCGCCGCACGTTCGATACCTTGAGCCAGCTCCGCGAACAGAATGGCCCCCGGCAGGTATTGGCGCTGCACAGCGGGTTTTCCCAACACGGCCTGCTCAACAATTTGCGCGAAGCGGCGCAGCGGTATCTGGGGACACGATTGTTGTTGATCGACGAGACCTGCGCGCACCGCCAATCAAGCCGCCCCCCACATAGCATCGGTGTCGGCCCGGCTTAAAGGGCGAACACGTCACCTGGCGTACAGCTGTTCCGCGCTTAAGCGGCCAGGGCGAGCGGTAATAATCCCGTGGATTTTCTGTCTTTCGCAGGCGCGCACGATGTATACGGCACAGGGCAAGATTAACCAGCAGGAAGTCCTCCAGCAGTACCTCCCCATGGTCCGGCGCCAGGCACTGGGATTGAAGACCCGGCTGCCTTCCAATATTGAACTGGACGACTTGATTCAAGCCGGCAGCATCGGCCTGCTCGATGCCATGACGCGCTACGACGTGAGTGTCGGCGCAACCTTCGCCACCTTTGCTTCGCAACGCATTCGCGGGGCGATGATCGACGAGTTGCGCACCCGCGACTGGGTGCCCCGCAGCGTGCGCCGTAACGCGCGGGCGGTGGAGGACGCCATGCACCGCGTGGAGCAGAATCTCGGGCGGCCGGCGCGGGAGCGGGAAGTCGCTTCGGCCATGGGCCTGACGCTGGAGCAGTACCAGAAGGTGCTCGATGACACCAACGGCAGCCAGATGCTGCCCTTTGACGATGTGGACGAAGAGCACAGCGAGGGCTCCAGTTCGCGGCTGCGCACGCCGTTTGCCGAACTGATCAACGACCGCAACCGCGCCAACCTCACCCGCGCCATCGACGCCCTGCCGGCGCGCGAACGCCTGCTGCTTGCGCTCTGTCACCACGAAAAGCTCAACCTGCGCGAGATTGGCGTGGTGCTGGAGGTGAGCGAATCACGCGTGTGTCAATTGCATGCCCAGGCGATCGCGCGACTGCAGGTCAGAATGAAGGAATAGCGCCGACGATCCAAGGTGGGGGCAGGCACGCCAGCGCCCGCCTTTAATCGACGGCGTTCCCGAGCCTGCCTTGCATCAGGGCAGGTCTTCCCCCTCGGCGTAAGCCACTTCATTGAAACTGGCGATCAGCCAGGTCAGTTGCTCACGCGGCAGGTGCGTCAGCGGCTGCAGATCGAACCGCGCCATGCGCCCGACAAACGCGGTCGGGGCCAACAACCGTTCGACCACATGGTAGTGTCGGCGGTCCAGATAATCGTCGAACAACACGATGACCGGCTTGGTCGCCCGCAGGTACGCGGTGACAAAACAGGCGATGCGAAATCGCCCATCGATCAGGATCACATCGGGCTGCTCGAAGAACGGCTCATCCCAGACCCTCAACGGGTAGGTGTGGAATTTCTTCCAGTGCCGGGCGTTCTTCGGCCGTGCCCATTTACCGGTCTCGCCCACATCCACCGGGTAAATCATCGGCCGTGAGGGCAGCACCGCGTTGGCGATCCAGGCTTGCATGTCCTGCGCCCAACGGGCGTCGTTTTCCACCGAGATCACGGTTTTGTCCGGCATGTTGGCGGCCAGTAGGGTGGAACCGCCGCTGCCATATTCCAGAATCACGGAGGCCTGGGTGTAGAGTTTTTTCACATAGGCAGCCACTTCTGCCGGAAAGGTCACCTGGGGGGCCTGCATCGGCGCCCGCGGCAGTTCGAGCGGTTGCGGCATGGCGCTCGGGTTCCGGCAGTGCTTGAGGTACTGCGCGGCCAGGTCGCTATCGATTGTGTTGAGCAGTTGCGTCGCCACATCAAAGGCGGCGTAGACCGTGTGCAGTAAAAAGGCCAGCTTCAGGCGCTGGTTATCGGACAGTGCTGCCATACGTGTTGCGTCCGGCAAAAACAGCGCATCGGCACACACCAGGTGAGAAGCGCGCAATTGATCCAGGCTTTGCCCTTCGGCCGGATGGCTGATGTGCTGCAGGTTATTGAGCCGGTAAAAACTGAACCCGCGCCGCGCCAGGCAGCGGCTGATCAAGCCCACATCGGCCTGCTGATCATGCGTCGGCGCGAAGTTGACCCGCGCTTGCACCAACAGCGTATCGGCGAGGGTACGTTGGCCATGTTCGATCACGGCCAGGCTGTCGTTGAGGTTGTCGAGCAACAGCCAGTCCACCGACGGCAAGCCGTTGATCGCATCCAGCTTGAGGGTGGGCACCGCCAGTTTGGCCAGTACCGCGGATGCCGCCAGCGGTGCCAATGTGGCGCTCATGGCCGGATCGAGGCAGGCGTAGAGCGTGGCGGGCTGGCCATTGCCCAGCGCCGCATGGGGGTAGTAATGCAACTCACCCAGTTGCGCCAGTTGTCGGGCATTGTCGATACGGCTGGCGGGATCAAAGGCCACCGTGGAAAACGCCGCCATTTTTTGCAGCGCAACAAACTGCGCCGATGCGATCAGCGTGCCGCCGTGGTCCAGGGTCACTACTTTGCCCTGGAACTTGAAACCAAAACCCTCGTCCCTGGCCGGTGCCGCCGGGTGCTGAAGCACGACGGCGGTGGCCTCCCCCTCGAACCTGGCCAGCCCTTGCGGGTTCAATGTCAGGGCGGCAGCCGGCTGGCCCGCGCAGTAGCGCTGCCAGATAGCACGCATGGCGGTGCCGAAGTGGTTGGCGAAACGCTGGCTGTCGCACACCGGCGAGCCCATCAATACCTCGCGCAGGTGGCTGCGGATGCGCGCCAGGCTGTCCAGGTCGTTGGCCAATTCAATGACGCGTTGCTGGTAGTGCGCCCAACTGTGCGCCACCAACTCCGGCAGACCGGCGTTGACCAAGTGGGTGGCCGAGTGGCGCCCGGCAAAGGTCGGCCCGGGGAAGGTGACCACTGGCACGCCCATCAACAAGGCTTCGCAGGTCGTCAGGCCGCCGGAATAAGGCCAAGGGTCCAGCGCGATGTCGATGCGGTTGTAGGTTTCCAGCAGGGTCTTGTGCCCCACCGGCCCTTCGATCAGCACCCGCTCCCGGGCAATACCGTGGGCAGCCATAATGCCGTGTACATGGGCACGCAACTCGTCATTGCCAAAGGCTCCGCCCTTGAGCAACAGGCGCGAATCAGGTGCGGCCCGCAGCAATTCGGCCCAGCGCCCGAGCAGCACATCGTTGACCTTGCTCGGGTTGTTGAAGCAGCCAAAGGTGACAAAGCCGTTTGCCAGCGCGGGCAAGGGCTTGATGTCCGGCGTGTAGGGCGGCGGGTCGTAGCAAATGTAGTCGTCGGGCAGGCGGATGAGCTTTTCGGTGTAGAACGCGTCTTCCCCCTCCGGTGACTCGATGCGGTCGGTGAGCAGGTAATCGATGGCATCCAACCCGGTGGTGTTGATCAGGCCGCCGACCCATTTCACCAGCAAGGGCGCCGGCTGCAACGCCATGGTGCCCATGCGGTTGCCGGCATTATGGCCACAGAGGTCAATCAGGATATCAATGCGATCGTCGCGGACGCGCTGGGCCAACGTGACGTCGTCCATATGCTTGATCGCCAGCCATTGCTGCACCGACGCCTGGATGCGCCGGGTCAGGTGATCGCACACCTGACTGGTGCTGTAGGCGAACAACTGGAACTGATGACGCGGCAGTTTTTCCAGCACGCCCACGATCATGTTGCCCACCGGGTGCTGGCGCAGGCCGTCGGATACCAGGCCGATGCGCAAGCAACGGTCGGGCGCGCGGTCGAGCACTTCGGGGCGCGGCGGCACGGCTTTGGGGCCAAAGCGCGATTGCCATTCCTTGCACACCTCGAAGATAAACTCGCGGCTGCGCTCGGGGTCGTAGTGCAGCGAGGTCAGCCGGTTGGAATACGGCAGCACGTCCTTGCGCTTGGCCAGCGTCACGGCCTTTTGGTAATAGGTGTCGGCCGTGGCCAGTTGACCGATGTCCTTGTACAGGTTGGCCGCATTGTTCCAGTGGCTGTAATCGCCAGGTTCGCGTTCGATCAGCTTGTCGAACACGACGATGGCTTCGCCGTGGCGTTCCAGGCGATTGAGGATCAAGCCTTTGCGCGAGAGCATATGACAGTCATGGGGCGCCAATGCCAGTGCTTGATCGATATGCGACAGGGCGTTGGCGAACTGGCCCTTTTCAAAATACAGCGTGGCCAGGCGGTGATGTCCGACGGCGAAATCCGGGTCGATGCCCAGCGCCTTGCGGACGAGTTCAAGGGCACGATCCGCCTGGCCGAGCTTTTGCGCGGCCTTGGCCACCCACTCCAATGCCTGAGGCTCATCGGGCAGCAACTGCAATGCACGCTCGAAACTGGCCAGCGCTTGCTCGGGGTTGCTGTGCAGTTGCTGATTGCCCAGGTCTTTCCATGCCTGTGGGTCACGGGGGCGTTGCTCGGCGCGTCGTCGCGCCTGGGCAAGCGTATGGGCAGCAATATGGCTGGGCGCGCCGTGGCGCGGGGATCTTGGCATTCAGGAGCAGCCTTGTGCAGAGAGATACTAGGCGAAATGCTATCGCGCCACCCTCCCCACCAAAGCCCGGATAAACCCACCTCAATGCCACGATTACCAAAGATGGCGCAGCGAACGCGCACAAAAAAAGGGGCTCAGCGTGCGCTGGCCCCTTCGTACCGCACCGTCGCGATTATTGCAGCAGCGACAGCATTTGCTGCGGCATGGAGTTGGCTTGGGCCAATACCGACGTACCTGCCTGTTGCAGGATCTGGGCGCTGGTCATGGCCGACACTTCCGTGGCGTAGTCCACGTCCTGGATACCCGAACGGGCAGAAGTCAGGTTGGTGGTAGTGGTCGAAATGTTGGTGATCGCCGAGTCGAAACGGTTTTGCACCGCACCCAGGTCCGAACGCATCGAGTCCACCGTGTTCAAGGCGTTGTCGAGGGTGGTCAGGGTGCTGGTGGACTTCTTGGTCACCTCGTTGTCGGTGTCGATGCTGACGCTGGCCGTGGTGGTGGTGCCGCTGGTGGTCAGGGTCACTTCGGCCGCGTAGGTCTTGCCGTCCACGGTCAGGAAGTAGTCGCCGTCGGCGTCGGTGGACAGCGTGCCACCGGTGACCGTGGTACCGGACTTGTCGACATAGCTGGTGTTGGTCGACGTGATCGCAGTGCCCGAGGAGTCCGACAGGGTGCTGGCCGTCAGGGTGGTGTCGTAGCCGTTCACGTTGAAGCTGTCCAGGCCCAGGGTCTTGGCATTGATTTCGCTGAGCTCGATGTCGATGGTTTCGCCATCGTTGGCGCCGACCTGGATGGTGATGGTCTGGTCTTTGGACAGCACGTCCACGCCGTTGAACGCGGTTTGCGAGGAGATACGGTCGATCTCGTCCAGACGCTGGGTGATCTCGTCCTGGATCGATTGCAGGTCGGACTGGGAGTTGGTGCCGTTGGACGCTTGCACCGACAGCTCACGGATGCGCTGCAGGTTGTCGTTCACCTGGTCCAGCGCGCCTTCGGTGGTCTGCGCCAGAGAGATGCCGTCGCTGGCGTTACTGCTCGCCTGCGACAGGCCGGTGATCTGCGAAGTCATGCGGTTGGCAATTGCCTGGCCTGCGGCGTCATCGGATGCGCTATTGATTTTCAGGCCCGACGACAGGCGTTCGATCGAGGTGCTCAGGCTGTTCTCCGAGGAGTTCAGGTTTTGTTGAGCGATCATGGACGTGATGTTGGTATTGATAACTGACATGGTGCAGTTCCTTTTCGTGGGTGAGCCGCTTGAACAGATGAGAGGCCCGGCGTTGATGCCATCACCGCCGTTGCCGTACAGACAAAGCGAACATCGGCGATCCGATCAGGCGTCTTTAGGCAGCCCCCAAAAAAATTTGCGCAGCCGTCCGATTTCGCCACGCAAAGTGCCTGTATTAGCCGATTTGAATCAGCACCCACCGCGCTATAAAGCCTGCCTTGGCCCATAACAGGAGTGCTGCATGAACCCCTCAACCCTGATCGGCATGCTCGCCAGCCTGCTACTGCTGACGGTGCTGCTCATGTTCAGCGCGCAACAACCCGGCTTGTTCATTGACCTGCCGGCCCTCGGCATTGTGGTGGTCGGCACGTTTGCCGCGACCTTCATCAGCTACCCGCTGCGCGAAGTGCTGCGTATCTTCAGCCTGATCAAGACCGTGGTGCGTCACGAGCGCGAATACACCCAGGAAGACATCGACGAACTGGTGAGCCTGTCGCGCCTGTGGATCGACGGCGACCTGCGCGCGGTGGAGGACGTCCTCGACCGGGTGAAAAACCCTTTCCTGCGCTCCGGCGTGCAACTGGTGATCGACAAGACACCGCTGGACGACATCCTCGACCTGCTGCAATGGCGTATCGCGCGGCTGCGTGCCAAGGAACATGCCGAGGCCCAGCTGTTCCGGGTCATGGCCAGCTATGCGCCAGCCTTCGGTATGCTCGGTACCCTGGTGGGGCTGGTGAACCTGATGTTCGTGCTGGGCGACGGCGACATGGTGACCATCGGCCGACAAATGGCCGTGGGCCTGATGACCACGCTCTATGGCGTGTTGCTGGCCAACCTGCTGTGCAAACCGGTGGCGGTGAAACTGGAACGCCGCACCGAACAGCGCGTGGTGGTGATGAACATGGTGTTGCAGGGCGTGGCGATGATGGCCAACAAACGCAGCCCAGGGCTGATGCGTGAAACCTTGAAGTCGTTCGTGGCCCATTACCAGAACGACTTGCGCGACGAACCGTTGCGCCCGGCGCGCGCCCTGATTGCATTGAAGTGGAAAACCCGGGCATGACGACCATCACCCGCAACCAGGCGGCCGCGATCGCCAGCGGCACGCCGCCCGTCGAAGACCCCGGTGGCGAAACGTGGATGATGACCTACCTGGACATGATGACCCTGCTGCTGGTGGTGACCATGGCCATGCTGGCGTTGGCCGGCAAGAGCCATGAGCTTGCACGGCACAGTGCCAAGTCCAATGGCCCCGCCGTTTTCAGCGTAAAACGCCTGACCACGCTGGACCCGCCGGGTGCGTTGTTGCTGGTGCCTCAGGCGCCGGCCCCCGCTGTGGAACCTGAGCCAGAACCCGAACCCGAGCCCGAGCCAGAACCCGTCGCTGTCGTTGAGCCCGAGCCGCCCAAGCCCACGACGCAAGACCTGCTCAACGAACTGCCACTGGACAAGCTGGGCAATGACATCGAAGTGGTCACCAACGACAGCAGCGTGAGCTTTCGGATCAGCAGCGAAATCCTGTTCCCTTCCGGCCAGTCCGACCTCAGCCTGGGCGGCCTCGCCGTGCTGCGCCATCTGATCCCTGTACTCGACAGCGTGCCGCACAAAATCATCGTCGCCGGCCATACCGATACTCAAGACATCCGCAACTCGCGCTTCCCCTCCAACTGGGAACTCTCCGGCGCCCGCGCCGGCAGCGTAGTCCGCTACTTGCAAAGCAACGGCATCCAGCCCAACCGTCTCGCCGCCATCGGCTACGCCGACACCCGGCCCCTGGCCGACAACGCCGTCGCCGAAGGCCGCGCCCGCAACCGCCGCGTGGAGCTGATCCTGGAGCGCTGACGCGTGGGTCTTTTTTTTCCGACGCAGAACAGTGATCATCGCCCTCCCCACCAAAACCCGAGGAAGCGAGACCATGGAATTGACGCTGGAAGCGGTTGCGCTCTTCGCACTGAAACTGGTGTACGAGACCGACGGCGGCAGCCCGGTCTTGCGTGACGATCTGGTGATGGACGGGTACGAGCGGGAAGTGTTTGGGTTACTGGTACGGCAGCGGGATTTGGCTGCGATTCAACGCAAGATCGAGGAATGCGTGGTGCAGGCGCTGGAGGCATTGGGCGGCGTCCACACGGTGCTGGGGCGGGAGTTGCGGCGGTTGGCGACTGACGTGCAAAACGTCCATCAACTCGACGCACTGCCCACGCCGCTAACCACCCTCAAGGACTATTTGAAAGACATCCTGTGAATCGGTGATCAGCGTGCCGGCCGCGGCCAAAAGCGCATGCCCGGTTAGCGCCGCCCTTCAACCGCCATCCGCACGGCCAAGCCCATCAGCACCGAGCCCATCAGCCAGCGCTGCACCACCTGCCAACCGGGCCGGGTGACGAAAAACACCGCGATGGAGCCCGCCATCATGGCAATCATTGCGTTGACGCTCACGCTGATGAAAATCTGCGTGAAGCCCAGCACCAGGGATTGCGTCAGCACACTGCCGTGGCCGTTCGGGTCGATGAACTGAGGCAGCAACGACAGGTACATCACCGCGACTTTAGGATTCAGCAGGTTGGTCACAAAGCCCATCATGAACAGCTTGCGCGGGCTATCCAGGGGCAGGTCCCGCACCTGAAAAGGCGAACGACCACCCGGCTTGACCGCCTGCCAGGCCAGGTAGACCAGGTACAACGCACCGCCGAGCCGCAGCGCGTCATACGCCAAGGGAACCGCCATCACCAATGCGGTGATACCCAATGCCGCGCACAACATGTAAACGATAAACCCCAACGCCACCCCGCCCAGGGAGATCATCCCGGCCATGCGTCCCTGGCAAATCGAGCGGGAAATGAGGTAAATCATGTTCGGCCCGGGCGTCAGCACCATGCCGAGTGAGATCAGCGCGTAGGCAAGCAAGCTGGACATATCGGGCATTGTTTAGCTCCTGGATTTTTATTCTGCCGGCGTGAAATCCTTCGCCGACGTTGCAGTGTCAGGCGCCATGGTAGGGCGTTGAAAAGCAGGGCGTTAGATACAGATCCACGAGCAAAACGTCATACACCGGCTGGCGATTACCGGCTCACTCACCCAGGACAGGCACATGATCGACTTCAACAACAAAGGCTTCTTCAAACTCAAACAAAACAACGAATACGCCGAACGCGTCGCCGCCCTGCTGCTGGACGGCGAAGAAGTGATCGATGCCTACAAAGCCATGCGCGACGGCGTGGTCTTCACCACCAAGCGCATCATCGCGGTGAACGTGCAGGGGATTACCGGCAGCAAGAAGGACTTCACCTCGCTGCCGTACAAAAACATCGTGGCGTATTCGGTGGAAACCTCCGGGACGTTCGATCTGGATTCGGAGTTGGAGATTTACTTTTCGTCGCTGGGGAAAGTGAAATTCGAGTTCACGGGGAAGACTTCGATTGTTGAAATCTCGCGGATCATTTCCAAGCACCTGCTGGCGTGATCAGCGGGCAGAAAAAGACCTTGGCGCAGGAGGAATGAGACGTTTGGCAATCGCAGTGGTGACCACATTGATTTATGGAATGGACGGCGATTAACGGATTGGCTGAGCTACCCGCGAATTCAGTTGGGGTTCTCGATCGAAGGGACGTTCTCGGATTATCACGACTCCAGGGAAATATGGTTTTGGAGGGTTATATGAAGGTATGCAAGGCTGTCGTGTTCGTGTTTTTGGTGGTTGCCGTCGCTGTTGGGGTGTTTAACGGTGTGGTGATGGCGGTGGCGGCGTACTTTGGGCCGTTTTATGAGGGGGATGCGGAGCAGACTCGGAATTTTGGGATTTGGTTGGTGGGGAACGGGGTCACTGTTGTGGGG